>JAOXSD010000053.1 GCA_025800205.1 Silicimonas sp.
GACGAAGCGCAGCTGATGCCGCGCGGGATCTATCCCGACGCGGCCCGGCGCTGGCCGCATATGTTCATGACCCTGACGCCGACCTATATGGGGATCGCGCAGGCCTGTTATGATTTCACCGTCGCTTACTTGCGCGGTGAAGTGCCCGGCACGCCGCCGGTGAAGCGGCGGATGTATCCGACGAAACAGCTGGCCGTGGCGCAGATGCGGGTGATGCTGGAACAGACCAAGGCCCTGTGGTTCCAGGCGATTTCCGAGGCGCGGCCCAATCCGTCGAAGGATTCGATGATGCGGGCGTGGGCCGCACAGCATACCGTCATGGAAAACGCGAACGAACTGGCGCAGCTTGCGATCCGCACCTGTGGCGGTCAGTCGATGCTGCGCAGCCTGCCCTTGGAACGGCTCTATCGCGACAGCCGGTGTGGGTCGCTGATGCTGCCCTGGACGGCGGAACTGTGCCTCGACATGCTGGGCAAGGGCGCGCTTTACGAGCCGGGCGAAACGGATGACGATTGATGGCTGGATCGCCGAGGGTGCCCGAGCGCATCCCGAGCGGTTGGCGATTGAGGGCCCGGACGGGGCGCTGAGTTACGGGGCGTTTCACCGTCTGATCGAGACGCGGGCGGCGCAATTGGCGGCATCGGGTGTCGGGCGCGGCGACCGGATTGCCTGGCTCGGGTTCAACCGGGCCGAGGTCTTCGTGCTGCTTTTTGCGGCTGCACGGCTGGGGGCGCTGCTCGTGCCGCTCAACTGGCGGTTGGCCGATGGGGAGTTGTCGGGCGTGCTGGAAGATTGCGCGCCGAAGATCGTCTTTCACGACGCCAAGGCCGAAGCGCGGGCGCAGGCGCTTGCCCCTGATCAGGCGCAGCCGGTCTGGCCGGAGGAAAGCGACGCGCCCCCTGCCCCGCTCTCGGGCCACGTGGATGATCCGCTGCTTATCGTCTACACCTCCGGCTCGACCGGACGGCCCAAGGGCGCGGTGCTGACCCAGGCCGCACTTCGGGCCAATGCGGAGATGTCGATTGACGCCCATGGGCTGACGACAGAGGACCGGGCGCTGGTGGTGCTGCCGCTTTTTCATGTGGGCGGGTTGAACATATTGCCGACGCCCGCGTTTTCGGTGGGCGCCTCGGTCGAATTGCACGAACTCTTCGATCCCGCCAAGGTCTTCGAGGCGCTGGGGCGGGTGACCCTTGCGATCACCGTGCCGACGGTGTTGCAGGCGATCATGGCACAGCCGGGATGGGAGGCGGTGCGATTCGAAACCTTGCGGGCGCTTTCCATCGGCTCCACCGACGTGCCGCGCGCGCTGATCGATGCGGTCCATGACAAGGGTATTCCGCTGGTGCAGATCTACGGGGCGACGGAAACCTCGCCTTTCGCGATCTATCAGAATGTGGAGAGCGCCATGGCGTCGCCCGGCTCCATCGGACGGGCCGGATCGGCCTGCGAGATCCGGTTGATGCGGCCTGACGGGGGGCTGGCGGAGGAGGGCGAACCCGGCGAAATCCAGGTGCGGGGGCCGAATGTGCTGGTGGAATACTGGCGCAATCCGGGCCTGACCGAAGCGGCGTTTCAGGACGGCTGGTTTCGCACAGGCGATGTGGCGCGGCGTGACGAGAATGGCGAATATTGGTTCACCGACCGGATCAAACATGTGATCATCTCGGGCGGCGAAAACATCTATCCCGCTGAAATCGAACGTATTTTGAGAGCGCATGCGGCAGTGAAGGAGGTCGCGGTCGTGGGGGCTGCCGACCCGCGCTGGGGCGAAACCCCGGTGGCAGTGGTGGTGCGCGACGGCGAGGTGAGCGAGGTGGATTTGCTCGCCGCACTCGACGGCAGGCTCGCGCGTTACAAACGGCCCTCGCGCGTCGTTTTCACCGACGCGCTGCCGCGCAATGCCATGGGCAAGGTGGTGGCCGAGGAGGTCAAGGCGCTGCTCTGATGCCTTACACAAATCTTCACATCACAAAATTCTTGTAATGTATTGCGCTCCCCCTTAGCCTCTCGCACACTCAACGCAGAACAGGCGGGAGGAGCCGCCGCGTCATGATTTTGGGAGGACCAATGAAACACCTTTTGCAAGGCTGCCTGGCGGCATCCGCCATCGCGCTCAGCACCGCCAGTGCCTGGGCCGCCGACGTGACCCTGACGATCTCGTCCTGGGCCCCGCCGACCCATGGGGTCAACGCAATCTTCTGGCCCAAGGTCATCGAAGAACTGGAAGCGGCCACCGATGGCCGGGTGACGGCAGAGGTGAAATACGGGCTTGCGCCCCCGCCCGCGCAATTCGACCTGGTGCTCGACGGCGTGGCCGACATGACCTGGATCTTCCACGGCTACAACCCGGGCCGCTTCGTTGCGACCAAGATGATCGAACTGCCGGGATATGAGGGCAATGCGGAGGCCGCTTCGGTCGCCTATTGGCGCGCCCACGAGAAGTTCCTGGCAGCTGCCGATGAACATCGCGGCGTGAAACTGGCCGCGCTGATGACCCATGGTCCGGGCCTGCTGCATTCCAACACCAAGGTCGAAAGCCTCGGCGACATCTCGGGCATGAAGCTGCGTCTGGGCGGTGGTGTCTCGGGCGATGTGGGCGCGGCACTGGGCGCGACCGGCATTCGCGTGCCGGCCCCCAAGGTCTATGAGACGCTCGCCTCCAACGCCGCCGACGGTGTGATGATGCCGATGGAAGGCAAGGCCGGCTTCAAGCTCAACGAGGTGGCCAAGCACACCTATTCCGTGCCCGGCGGCTTCTATCGCGGCTCCTTCGCGGTGATCCTGAACGAAGACACCTATGAAGGCATGTCGGACGAAGATCGCGCTGCCGTCGATACGCTTCTGGGCGAGAAACTCTCGCGCATCGCCGGTGCCATGTGGGACGAGATCGACGGGATCGGCATGGATGCCTTGAACAACACCGCAGACAATTCCTATGCCGAAGCCTCGGCCGAGGATGCGGCCAAATGGCAGGAGCTGACCGGCCCGATCATCGCAGGCGTGCTGGCCGAAGTGTCGGACAAGGGCATCGATGCCGCTGCCGCGCAGGCCTTCATTGCAGGCGAAATGGCGGGCAACTGACCAAAGTTCAGACCCAAGGCGCGGGCCCCCTGATGCGGGGCCCGTTTCTGTTGTAAGGCCCCGGCGAAGCGGGCAAGCTGGTGATGAGGTGAGCGGATGCAAGACAGGCCAACCCAAACGATCTGGAGCGTGATCGCGGCAGCGCCCATGTGGCTGGCCGCCGCGGTGCTGTTCCTGTTGATGGCGATGACGTTTCTGGACGTGCTGTCGCGGTCGATCTTCAACAACCCGATTGAAAGTGCGACGGAACTGACCCGGCTCTTCATGGCGATCATGGTCTTTGCCGCCCTGCCGCTGGTGACCTGGCGCGGCGAACATATCGTGGTCGATCTGATGGATCCGCTGTTCACAAGGCGCATGGGATGGATCCGCGACATTCTGGTGGATCTGGCCTGCGGCGTGGCGATTCTCTTCCCCGCCAAGCGCGTCTTTGACCTGGCCGAACGCGCCCGCGACTATGGCGACAAGACCGAATATCTGGGCCTGCCGCAATTCTATATCGGCTGGTTCATCGCGGCATTTGCCTTTCTGACCGCCCTTGTCTTTCTCCTCCGTGGTGTGACCCAGATCGTCGCGCCGCACAAATTGCCGGGCAAGGAGCCGCTGGAATGATCGCCTCGATTTTCGGTCTCGTTGCCGTTCTCTGCCTCGTCTTCTTCCGCATGCCCATCGCTGTCGCCATGGGGCTGGTCGGCTTTCTCGGCTTCATGGAAATCCGCGGCTTCCGCGCCGCCATTTCCATGGTCGGTCGTCTGATCATCGACACCGCGCAGGATTACGGCCTGTCGGTGGTGCCGATGTTCATCCTCATGGGACTTTTCGTGAATAAGGGGGGCCTCAGCCGCGAGCTTTATCAGGTCTCCAACGCGTTCCTCGGCCATTTCCGGGGCGGGCTCGCCATGGCGACCATCGTGGCCTGTGCGGGCTTCTCGGCCATCTGCGGCTCGTCGCTGGCCACGGCCGCCACCATGTCGAAAGTCGCCATGCCGCAGATGCGGAGCTTCAATTATTCCGACAAGCTCTCGACCGCCTCGATCGCCGCAGGCGGCACGCTGGGCATCCTGATCCCGCCGTCGGTCATTCTGGTGATCTATGGCCTGCTCACGGAAACCAGCATCGGGAAATTGTTCATCGCGGGGATCATCCCCGGCCTTCTGGGCGTGCTTCTCTACCTCGCCGCCGTGCGCTGGACCGTGGCGCGCGACCCCGAAGCGGGGCCTGCGGGACCGCGCGCAAGCTGGGGCGAGCGGTTGATGGCGCTGAAGGGCGTCTGGGCGGTGCTGATCCTGTTCTTTCTGGTGATTGGCGGGCTTTATGGCGTCCTTGACGTCTGGCCGATCCACCTGACCTTCTCGCCCACCGAGGCGGCGGGCATGGGGGCGGCGGGCGCGTTTCTGATCGCGCTGTCGCGGGGCAAGCTTTCCGTCCGCGACACGTTCGATGTGCTGACCGAAACCGCCAAGACCACCGCCACGCTCTTTACCGTGCTGATCGGCGCCTGGGTGTTTTCCAACTTCGTCAACCTCGCGGGCCTGCCCGAGGCACTGAAGGAGATGGTGATCTCGAACAATTTCTCGCCCATGGTGGTGATGATGGTGATCATCCTGATCTACATCATCCTTGGCTGCGTTTTTGAAAGCCTGTCGATGCTGCTCTTGACGGTGCCGATCTTTTTCCCGCTGGTCACATCGCTCGGCTTTGATCCGGTCTGGTTCGGGATCATCGTCGTGGTGGTGACCGAAATTTCGCTGATCACGCCGCCCGTGGGGCTCAATGTCTTCGTCCTCAAGGGCGTGGTCGGCAATGTCTCCACGAAGACGATCTTTCAGGGCGTGACACCGTTCTGGATCGTCGATCTGATCCGGCTGGCGCTCTTGGTGGCGATCCCGTCCCTGGTGCTCTACCTGCCCTCGACCATGGGCCCGCTGGGTCATTGAGCGCGCGCCCGCGTCTTTCGAATGCGCAGGCACGGGCGCTGTTTCTCGATCGCCATGGTCTGGCAGAGCCACCCTCCGGGCCGGGCAAAGGGGCGGATCTGCGCGGTGTAATCGCGCGGCTGGGCTTCGTTCAGATCGACAGTGTGAACACGCTGTCTCGCGCCCATCACATGATCCTCCATGCCCGGCGCGCCTCCTATCGAGAAGGGGCGCTGGCCCCGCTCCATGACCGGGAGCGCGCGCTCTTCGAGCATTGGACCCATGATGCGAGCCTCATTGACATGGCGCATTTTCCGCACTGGCATCTGCGGTTTCGGAGGCATGAGGCGCGGATGGCCGACAAGGGGCGTGCGCCGGACGCGGCGACATGTCGAAAGGTGCTCGATCAGATCGCCGAGCATGGCGCCTGTGCCTCGGGCGATGTGGGCGAAGGCGAGGCGCGGCCGAACACCGGCTGGTGGGATTGGCACCCGTCGAAACATGCACTCGACTATCTCTGGCGCACCGGCAAGCTGTCGGTCTGTCACCGCAAGGGGTTCCGGAAGTTCTATGACCTGACCGAGCGGGTGATCCCGCCGGACGTGCTGGACGCACGGGTGTCGGAGGCGGAGACCGTGGACTGGGCCTGCACCTCGGCGCTCGAACGGCTGGGCTTTGCGACATCCGGCGAATTGGCGGCCTTCTGGGATCTGATCACCCCCGCTGAGGCGAAAGAGTGGTGCGCCAAATCGCTGGCAGCGGGCCGGATTATCGAGGCAGAGATCGAAGGCGCGGATGGCGCGTTGCGGCGGTCATTCCTCTGGCCCGAAACGCTCGATGAAACGCCCCCTGCCCCCACGGGGCGGATGCGGGTGATGAGCCCGTTTGATCCTGCGCTGCGCGACCGGAAGCGGGCGGAGCGGCTTTTCGGCTTTCACTACCGGATCGAGATTTTCGTGCCCGAAGCCCAACGCCAATACGGCTATTATGTCTTTCCGCTGATGGAAGGTGACCGGCTGGTGGGGCGGATCGACGTCAAGCGAAACGGCGACCGGCTCGTCACCCGCGCGCTTTGGCCCGAGCGGGGCGTGACTTTTGGCAAAGCGCGGATGGCAAAGCTGGAAAGCGCCCTGATGCGCTCGGCCCGGCTGGCGGGCGTGTCGGATCTGGCGTTCGAGGACGGTTGGCGGCGCGATCCGAAGTGATCCGCCGCCCAGCCGGTTATTCGTTCGGGCGCACCCGTGCAGCGGTCTTTTTCGCGAAAGCATCAAGCCGCTCGCGGGCCGCCTGTTGGGTGTTCACCACACCGGCGACAACCGCTTCCGCATAGGCCGCATCCAGCGCCGACATGTTCTGCATATGGCTGACGGCGGAACAGATGGCAAAGTTTGTCAGCGGCAGGTTGGCCGCCGTCTTGCGCGCGATCTCCATCGCCGCATCAAAGCTGGAGCCCTCGACCAGATATTGCATCAGGCCCACATCCAGCGCCTCCTGCCCCTGATAGACCCGGCCCGTCAGCATCATGTCGATCATCCGCGACTTGCCCACCAGATCGGTCACCCGGATCGTGGCCCCGCCCCCGGTGAAAAGACCGCGCTGGCCTTCGGGCAAAGCGAAATAGGTCGACTGATCGGCGACCCGGATATGGGCGGAACTGGCGAGTTCGAGACCGCCGCCGACCACGGCACCCTGAAGGGCGGCGATGATTGGCACGCCGCCATATTCCATCTTGTTGAACGCCTCGTGCCAGCGCAGGCAGATATGCATGAAATCTTCGGGGCGGCGGTCTTCGTCATGGTGTTCCACCAGATCGAGACCGGCGCAGAAATGATCGCCCTTGGCCGCGAGCACGATGGCACGGGCGCCCTGGCGGGGGGCCTTGGAAAAGAGCTCGATCAGCTCTTCGATGGTTTCGGCATTCAGCGCATTGCGCTTTTCGGGCCGGTTCAGGGTGACAACCCAGATGCCGTCTTCGTCTTTCTCGACGGTCAGATTCTTGAAAGTCTGCGATGTCATGGGGGCGAACCTCGGGTCAGTGTCGTTACGAATTTGGTGCGGGCGGGCCGGTCTCCCGGCCCGCCCCATGTCTTACTCAGACTTCCGTGTGAACGCTAGGCACACCGGCGGCCTCGCGGCGGCTGTCGCGGATGATGCCCTTGATCAGGGCCACCCCCATCAGCGCCATCACCACCGAGAAGGGCAGCGCGCCGATCACCATGGCGGTCTGGATCGCGCCCAGCCCCCCGATGATCAGAAGTGCACCGACCACCAGCGCCAGGGTCACGCCCCAGAAGATGATGTGCGGACGGCCCTTGGGCCCTTCGTCACCACCGGAGTTGATCGTGTTCACGATCAGCACCGCGCTGTCGGCCGAAGTGACCAGATAGGTCAGCAGAAGCACCACGACGATCACCGCCATCACCCAGGCAAAGCCCGAAGACAGCATCACGTCGAGCATCGCAAAGAGCTGCGATTGCTGGCCTGCACCCGAAATCGCGTCACCGGCATCACCGTTCAGCGTCAGGTCGATGGCCGTGCCGCCAACGATGGTGAACCACAAAAAGCACATCATCGCCGGGATGATGATCGAACCGAGCACGTATTCGCGAACCGTACGGCCCCGCGAAATCCGCGCCAGGAACACGCCCACGAAGGGGGCAAAAGCGATCCACCAGGCCCAGTAGAAGACGGTCCAGCCGCCCTGCCAGCCAGCCAGCGCATCGCCGGTTTCCGTGCCATCGGCCTGCCAGACGGTGAACATCAGCGACGGCAGCGCGAGGATGTAGTCGATCGTCCCCATGATCAGTGCCTGCAGCCCGAAGAAGGCCGACCCGAAGATCAGGAAGAAGGCCAGCAGGAAGAAGCTCAGCCCCATGTTGATGTTCGACAGCCATTTGATGCCCTTGCCGACACCCGAAAGCGCGGACAGGGTCGAGGCGCCCATGATGATGAACAAGGCGAAGACAATCGCACTGGTTGTGGCCTTGCCTTCCTCGTTCAGGAGCCAATCGCCGATACCGATCCGGTGCATGCCGGCCACGAATTGCTCCACACCAAAGCCCAGGGTCTGGGCGACCCCCAACACGGTGGCCACCACGGCGACGATGTCGATCACATGGCCCACGGTGCCCGACAGTGACGACCCAAAGAGCGGCGAAAGCCCCGAGCGGATCGTCAGCGGCAGGTTGCGGCGGTAGCTGAAGTAGCCCAGCGACAGGCCCACAAGCGCATAGCAGGCCCAGGCCGAGAAGCCCCAGTGCAGGAAGGACCATTTATAGGCGTTGATCACGTTGTCAGCACCCGATGCGGTCGCCTCGCCCTTGATCACCTCGGGGTTGTTGGCGAAGTGATACATCGGTTCGGCGGTGGCAAAGGTCAGCATGCCGATGCCGATCCCGGCCCCGAACATCATGGAAAACCACGAGAAACTGGAAAATTCGGGTTTGTCATCGGGCAGGCCCATGCGCAGCCGGCCGGTCGAGGGCAACACCGCCAGCACGACGCAGACGATGATGAAAAAGGCCACGACCCAGATGTACCAGGTGGCAAAGTTGGTCAGCAGAAAGCTGTTCAGACCGCTCAGCACGCTGGCCGCATTGTCGGGAAAGGCAACCGCCCAGAGGATCAGCGCGCCGATCAGGATCTTTGCGGTGATCGTGACGTCCTTGCTGAAACCATCATAAAACCCGCCTTCTGCGGTTTTGATCTCCAATTCCATAAGTGGTGGTTCTTGAGCCATACCATTCTCCTCCCTTTAGTATGTCTGGCCGGCTTCCCTATCCGGCGTGAGGTATCGGGACGTTAGCGCGCGAAATCGGTCAGCACCAGAAATGCGGTTCGATCCGCGCGGCGCGCCTCCCCTCTGGAGTGATCACCGTGAGCGACGCTCCGGTTGCATCGCAGGCGGCACTCACCATGCCAATTGCGACATTTGTCTGGAAATCCGGCGACCAGGCGCAGGATGTGACCTGCCCGACCTGGCGCGCGCCGTCAAAAAGCGGCCAGGCGGTGCGCGCGGGCAGAAGCGCCGCATCGGCGATGGAAAGCGGCCGGATCTTCTGTTTCGGCCCGATCTCCAACTCGCGCGCGAGGGCCGCACGGCCCACGTGATCGACCTTGCCCGCCCCGGTGCAGAACTTGCCCAGGCCGCATTCCAGCGGCGTGTTGGCCTCGGTCATGTCATTGCCATAGGACAGCAGCCCGCCCTCGATCCGTTCGATCAGGTTCGGACAGCCCGGGCGCACATTGAGATCGGCGCCCGCCTCGAACAGAGCCTCCCAAAGCGGCATGCCATGTTCGGCCCCTTCCACATAGATCTCGAACCCGCCCTGTTTCGAATAGCCGGAACGGGCGACAATGAAACTCGTGCCGCCGAACCCCAGCCGCTTCTGGCGGAAGAACCGGATGTTATGGACCGCTTCGCCAAAGACCCGCTCCATCAGCGCATCGGCCTTCGGCCCCTGCACCGCCAGCGGCGAGACATCGGGTTCGAACACCTGCACATCGAGCCCCGCGCCCACCGCCAGGCCGCGCACCCAAAGCCGCAAGTCACTGTCGGCAATGGAAATCCACCAGCGATCCGCGTCATGCTTGATCGCCACCGGATCATTCAGCATGCCGCCGGCCTCATTGATGATCGGCACGTAGTAGCACTGATCCTCCTGCATCCGACCCAGATCGCGCGGGGTCAGCATCTGCATCAGCCGCGCCGCATCGGGCCCGGCCAGTTCGACCTGGCGCTCCACCGACACATCCCAGACCTGCACATGCTGTTTCAGATGGTGGTAATCGTATTCCACATCCTCGAACACCGTCGGCAGCAGCATCCGGTTGTAGACCGTATAGGCTTTCACGCCGGCCGCCTCGACGCCGGGGGTGAACGGGGTCGCCCGCAGGCGTCGGGAATGGGAAACGTAGTGGGTCACTCAGGCGCTCAGGGTCTTGGCCTTTTCCCGAAGCTGGAACTTCTGGATCTTGCCGGTGGAGGTTTTCGGAAGAATGTCGAAGACGACGGATTTCGGGGCCTTGAACCCGGCCAGATGGTCGCGGCAAAAGGCGATGATCTCCGCCGCATCGGCCTCGGCGCCGGGGCGCAGTTCGACAAAGGCACAGGGCACTTCGCCCCATCTCTCATCGGGTTTCGCCACCACGGCGGCGGCCTGGACGGCGGGGTGACGGTAAAGCACCGCCTCCACCTCGACCGAGGAGATGTTCTCGCCCCCCGAGATGATCACATCCTTCAGCCGGTCGCGGATCTGGATATAGCCGTCGGGATGAACCACGGCGGCATCGCCGGACCAGAACCAGCCATCGTCAAACGCCTTGGCGGTGGCGTCGGGATCCTTGTAATAGCCCTTCATCACCACATTGCCGCGAATGGCGATCTCGCCCTGGGTGGCGCCATCCCGGCTGACCTCGGTGCCCGCCTGCGTGTCACGCACGGAAACCGCCTCGACCATCGCCATGGCAATGCCCTGCTGGGCCTGCAATTCCGCCTGTTGCGCCGGGTCCAGATCGCCCCAGCCCTCCTGCCAGAGACATTTCGAAATATGGCCATAGGTCTCGGTCAGCCCGTAGACCTGCATCACCTCGAACCCCATGGCGCGGGTCTTTTCCAGCACCGACGGCGGCGGCGGCGCCCCGGCGGTCAGCACCTTGATCGGCGGATCGAAAGGCGCTCCGCCCGGTGCCGCCTCGGCCAGCATCTGCAGGATGATCGGCGCTGCACCAAAATGGGTCACCCCATGGGCGCGGATCGCCTCCAGCAGCAATTCCGGTGCGGGCGTGCGGGTGAACACCATGGTCCCGCCCAGCATCGCCATCACCCAAGGATGCCCCCAGCCATTGCAATGGAACATCGGCACCACCGACAGATAGACCGGATAATGGGGCTGCTCCCAGGAGGCCACGGTGCCCAGCGCGATCAGATAGGCGCCCCGGTGGTGATAGACCACGCCCTTGGGCCGGCCCGAGGTGCCAGAGGTATAGTTCAGCGCGATCGCATCCCATTCATCGGGCGGCAGACCCAGATCCGCAGGTGCGGCCTCGGCCAGACGCTCATAATCGAGCCCGCCCAGGCTCTCGCCCTCGGGCGCATTGGGATCGGCGATCTTGATCACCGGCAGGCTGCGGCCCAGATGATCGAACGCATCACGCAAAAGCGGCACCAGGGCGCGGTCGACAATCACCCGGGTGCTGTCGGCATGGTCGAGAATATAGGCGATGGTTTCCGGCTCCAGCCGGGTGTTGATCGTGTTCAGCACCCCGCCGGTGAGCGGCATGGCGAAATGCAGCTCGAACAATTCGGGAATATTCGGGCAGAGCACCGACACCGTGTCCCCGCGCCCGACACCTTCGGCCACCAGACCGGCCGCAACCCGGCGCACCCGCGCGGCCATTTCGGCCCAGCTGCGGCGCAGATCGCCATAGATCACCGCCGTGCGATCGCCGTGAAGCGCCTCCGCCCGGTTCAGAAAGGAAATCGGCGACAACGGCACGTAATTGGCCGGGCTCTTGCCAAAGGCATCGAAATTCTTTTGCATGGTTCCTCCTCCCAAAAGACCAATGCCGAGAACGGAAACCCGCAACGCCCGGTCGCCCTCCCCGGCAACCCCTGTCTCGAAGTCATTTCGTATGTCCTCGGCTGCATTTGTGATATAGGGAAAAAACTGACGTCACTATCGAAAAATTTTATGCACAATGATCTTCCCACCCTGAAGGGGCTGCGCGCCTTCGAAGAGGCCTATCGCCACGGCAGCTACACCGCTGCGGCGCGCAGCCTGAACGTGCAGCAACCCGCGATCTCCTATCAGATCAAACGGCTGGAAGAGGATTTGGGCGTGGCCCTGTTTCGCAAGGAAGCCAACCGCCTGGCGCCCACGGAGGCGGCGCGCACGCTCTACCGCACGCTTTCGGGGGCGTTCGACGCGATCCGGCAGGAGGCCGAGCGGCTGCGGCGCCAGAGCGATCCGGCGATCTGCACCATCGCCACCTATCCCGGCATCGGCACTTACTGGCTGTCGCCACGCCTGCCCGCGCTGACCCGCGCCCTGGGAGGGACGGTGAAGGTGGTGACCCTGGTGCGCGACCGCGATGTGCTGGCCGAACCGGCCGATTGCCGGATCCTGTTCGGCCGTGGCGGCTGGCCCGGCCTGGAGGCCCGGCTCCTGATGACGGAAGCGGTCACCCCGGTGGCCGCCCCCGATCTGGCCGAGCGGCTGCGCGCGGACGGAACCCTGCCCGACGATGTGGAGATCATCGCCCAGGAAGATGCCGAAAACCGCTGGCTGACCTGGGATGATTGGCAGGCCCAGTCCAACGGCGCGCTCAGCCTGCCCGACCGGCGCATGGTGGTCAATGACCACGGGCTGGCGCTGCATATGGCGCTGACCGGCGCGGGCATCACCCTGGGCTGGCTCGATGTGGTGGGCGACCTGATCACCGGCGGCAGCCTGGTGCCGCTCTCGGACCGGATCGCGCATTCGGATGCGGGCTATTGGATCACCGCGCGCCCGGGCTTTTTCGACAGCGAAACGGGCGCCGCGCTGCTCGATGCGCTGCAGGCCCACACCGGCGCTCAGTCCAGCTTGCGCGCCTCATCCACCAGCATGATCGGAATGCCGTCGCGGATCGGATAGGCCAGATGGGCGGCCTTGGAGACCAGCTCCTGGGCCTCCGCATCATAGCTCAGCGGCGCGCGGGTTTCGGGGCAGACCAGCGCCTCCAGCATCCGGCGGTCAAAGTCGGTCGGGCTCATTGCAGCATATCCTCCGCGCCACCGCGCATGGCAAATTCGATCAGCGTCACCAACGTCTCGCGCCGGGTGACCAGCGACGGCGCCTCCAAAAGCGCCTGTTTGTCCTCGGGCTCGAACGGGCAGAGCATCGACAGCGAATTGATCAGCAATTCATCCTCCGCATCCTCCAGCGATTCCCAGTCCGTGCGCAGTTCCTCGGCTTCGAAAAACTGCTGTAACAGCGGGAAAAAGCTTTTTCGATCAAAGCTTTCGTCCTTTTCCGCCGCACCGAGATCGCGATCAAACCCGGTCCAGGACACATCGCATTTCCGGTAGGGCGTGAACCCGCCGATTTCCTTTTTCACCCGGAACCGCGACACGCCCGACAGCGTGATCATATAGCGCCCGTCCTCGGTTTCGGAAAACCCGGTCAGACGGCCGGCGCAGCCGATGGCATGGAGCGTCGGATCGCCCTCGGCCTTGGCCTCGCGGGGCTGGATCATGCCGATCAGCCGGTCCTGGGTCTTCAGCGTGTCATCGATCATCGCCAGATAGCGCGGCTCGAAAATATGCAGCGGCAGGCGCGAGCGCGGCAGAAGCAGCGCGCCGGGAAGCGGAAACACCGGGATCGCGTCGGGGAGGTTTGCGGCAGTGAGCATATGGGGCATCTAGCCCATCCCGCTCTTTAGGCAAAGATAATCGACGACAACCTGCGGCGCCCATCGAGCGCAATCGGATCTTCGGGTTTGAGCGCATCGAAAATCGTGAACAATTGCGTCTTGGCAGCGCCATCGTTCCAGTTCTGGTTCTTCTGGAACAGGTCCAGCAGGGTGTCGACGGCCTCTTCCACCTCGCCCGCCCCATGCAGCGCCTGGGCCAGATCGAACCGCGCCTGCAGATCCTCCGGGTTGGCCTCGACCGCCGCGCGCAGCTCTGCCACCGGGCCCGCGTCGGCGGCCTGGCGCGCCAGTTCCATCTGGGCGCGCACCGCCTCGATCTCGGGCGCCGCGGTCAGCGCTTCGGGCACATTGGCCAGCAATTGCTCGGCCTCGTCCACCTGTTCAAGCGCCAGATAGGATTGCACCAGCCCGGCATAGGCGCGGGCGTTCTCCGCATCTTCCTGCAGGATCGCCGCGAACACCTGGGCAGCGTCCGCAGCCGCCCCTTCGGCCAGCATGGCTTCCGCGCTTTCCACCGCCTCGTCCAGACCGCCGCTCGCATCGCCGCCCGAGGCCTCGACCACCTTGTCGATGAAGGCCTTCAATTCGGAGCCGGGCAGCGCGCCCTGGAACCCGTCAATCGGCTGACCCTGCCAGAAGGCATAGACCGTGGGGATCGACTGGATGCGCAATTGCGCGGCAATCCCCTGGTTCTCGTCCACATTGACCTTGACCAGCTTGACCGCGCCGCGCGCGTCTTTCACCGCGCCTTCGATGGCCGGCGTCAGCTGTTTGCAGGGCCCGCACCAGGGCGCCCAGAAATCGACAATCACCGGGACCGTCTGGCTGGCCTCGATCACATCCGCCATGAAGGTGGCTTCCGAGCCGTCCTTGATCAGATCCTGCGCGGTCTCGCCCGCGGCGCCATTAAGCTCGAGCATTTTTGTCCCCGGTTTTTGGTTTCGCCATCTTATATGCGACC
>JAOXSD010000056.1 GCA_025800205.1 Silicimonas sp.
GCCACCTCCGCCCAGGGGTAGAGCCTGCGGGAGAGCCGCGCGAGCGCCCAGTCGAGCAGGAAGGCAATGAGCGTGATCCAGATCACGTAAGTCAGGATCACATCCATGGCGAGGTAGCGGCGTACGAGGAAGATCCGATAGCCAAGACCGTTTTCTGCAGCGATGGCTTCGGCGGCGATCAGGAACAGCCAGGCAGGACCAAGGGCGAGCCGCACCGCCTGAATGAGCCGGGGCATGATCTGCGGCAGCGCCACCCGCAGGGTGATGGCCAGTGACGAGGCCCCGAGCGTCTGGGCCTTGATGATCTGTTCGGTCGGCAATTCGGCGGTGCGCGCGGCCAGATCGCGGATCAGAAACGGCGTCACACCGATGGCGATCAGCGCCACTTTCGACACTTCGCCGAGGCCGAAGATGATGAAGAGGATCGGCAGGATGGCCAGCGGCGGCACCATCGACAGCACCGCCACGAAGCTGTTCAAACCCGCCCGCGCCAGCGGCAGCAGGCCGATGGCCAGCCCGACGGCAAGGCCGAGGGCTGCGCCGATGCCAACACCAAGTGCGAGCCGTTGCAACGAGGCGGCGGTGTCTTTCCAGAAGACGATCTCACCCGAACGGCGGTCGGGCTGGGTTGTCACCCGCACCGCCGTTTCCACGATCTGGGTCGGTGCAGGCAGCAGCTTGTCCGCCGGGTTGACCGCGCGCCGCGCCTCGGAGCCCATGGCATAGGCGATCAGCACCAGCACGAAGGGGAGCGCGGTCAGAAAGACCGCAAGCGTGCGGCCCGGGTGGCGGTTGATCCAGCGCATCGGCTCTCTCCGTCAGCCGCGTCTACAGCGCGCCGTCCGCCGCCATCTGCATATAGGTCGTGTCGAACCGCATCTTCACATTGCCCGCATCGCCGGTGGTGCTGCCATCGGGATAGGCGACACCGACGAAATCGGCACTTGGCGCGCCTTCGCCCAAAATGCCCTTGTCGAACAGGAACTCGGCCACGTTCTGCATGGTGGTCTTCAGCGCCGCATCGGCGGTAAAGGCGACGGCGGCGGCCGGGTCATAGAACATTTCGGTCGAGGCCAGCTGTGCCTTGTAGCCCGCCAGATCGGTGCCCGAAGCCTCGGCCATCGCCGTCAGCACCGCCTCGTCGCCCGCCGCCATCAG
>JAOXSD010000060.1 GCA_025800205.1 Silicimonas sp.
GGGCAGGTTTTCGTGCCCTTCGCCTATGTCGAAGCGGCGGCGAATCTGCTGACCAACCCGTCGCTCGATCCTTACGGCAAGATCCCCGAGTTCAAGTTCTCGGCGGTGCGGATCGAAAAGGCGGAGGCGCTGGCGGCGGAATAGAATTCCGCCTGTCGCAATTCAATTGTGAGAGGTCGCCATTGGAGGCCGCTCATGTCGTTTTTGCGCGTTTTTCGTCGCTTTCAATTCGTGTCGTAATTATCAGTTATTACTGAAAATAATTGCCGTCTCGGCGCGATTTTCTCTCGCGCAATTGGGGTGTTTCGCCTATGGTGGAGGGGTCAAAAACTCTTTGGGACAACACCCATGTCAGATATCGAAATCGCCCGCGCCGCCAAGAAGAAACCCATCCAGGACATCGGGGACAAGCTTGGTATTCCCACCGAACATCTGCTGCCCTATGGCCATGATAAAGCCAAGGTAAGCCAGGATTTTATCAACTCCACCAAGGACCGCGAAGACGGCAAGCTGATCCTTGTCACCGCGATCAACCCGACCCCTGCGGGCGAGGGCAAGACCACCACCACGGTGGGTCTGGGCGATGGTCTGAACGCCATCGGCAAAAACGCGATGATCTGTATTCGCGAAGCCTCTCTGGGGCCGAATTTCGGAATGAAGGGCGGCGCTGCCGGGGGCGGTTATGCGCAGGTTGTTCCGATGGAGGAAATGAATCTCCATTTCACCGGGGATTTCCACGCCATTACTTCGGCTCATTCGCTTCTTTCGGCAATGATCGACAATCACATTTACTGGGGCAATGAGCAGGAGATTGACATTCGTCGCGTCGCCTGGCGCCGGGTTGTCGACATGAATGACCGCGCTTTGCGCAATGTGACCCTGTCGCTGGGCGGTGTGGCCAACGGGTTCCCGCGCGAAGGCGGGTTCGACATTACGGTGGCCTCGGAAGTGATGGCGATCCTGTGTCTGGCGACCGATCTGAAGGATCTGCAGAAGCGTCTGGGCGACATGATCGTGGCTTACCGCCGGGATCGTTCGCCGGTGTTCTGCCGGGACATCAAGGCCGATGGCGCGATGACCGTGCTGTTGAAAGATGCGATGCAGCCGAACCTGGTGCAGACGCTGGAAAACAACCCGGCCTTTGTCCATGGCGGGCCGTTTGCGAATATCGCACATGGATGTAACTCGGTGATCGCCACGACGACGGCGCTGAAACTGGCCGATTATGTGGTGACGGAAGCGGGCTTTGGCGCGGATCTTGGGGCCGAAAAGTTCCTCAACATCAAGTGTCGCAAGGCGGGGCTGACGCCCTCGGCTGTGGTGATCGTGGCCACGGTGCGGGCGATGAAGATGAACGGTGGTGTCGCCAAGGCGGATCTGGATGGGGAGAATGTGGACGCGGTGAAGGCGGGCTGTGCCAACCTGGGCCGTCACATTGAAAACATTCAGAAATTCGGCGTTCCGGCGGTGGTTGCGATCAACCATTTCGTCAAGGATACCGATGCGGAAGTGCAGGCGGTGATGGATTACGTCGCGGCCCAGGGCGCGGAAGCGGTGCTGTCGAAACATTGGGCCGATGGCTCGGCCGGGTCGGCGGATCTGGCGCGGAAAGTGGTCGAGATCATCGACACGAAGGAGAGCAAATATGCGCCCCTTTACGGGGATGACATGTCGCTTTTCGAGAAGATCGAAACCGTGGCCAAGGAGATCTATCGTGCCGATGAGGTGCTGGCCGATCAGAAGATCCGCGATCAACTGAAGATCTGGGAAGAGCAGGGTTACGGCAATCTGCCGGTCTGCATGGCGAAGACGCAATATTCCTTCACAACCGATCCGAGCCGTCGCGGTGCGCCCGACGGGCATTCGGTGCCGGTGCGCGAAGTGCGTCTGTCGGCAGGGGCCGGGTTCATCGTGGTGGTCTGCGGCGAGATCATGACCATGCCGGGGCTGCCGCGCAAACCGGCCGCCGAGACCATTGGGTTGAATGATGCCGGAGAGATCGAAGGGCTGTTCTGAGCCTTTCAATTTTGAGGATGAGGCGCCCGGTCTTTGGCCGGGCGTTTTTTTTGTCTGCCCGGGATGGGGACAGGCGCGGTTCCGGCTGATATACGGACGGGCCGGAGCATGTGCACCAGCCCGTTTTTGCGTACTTGCGAAAGGGTGAAAGCCTCAGGTCACGTAGCGGTAGGAGGTTTCCACCGCATGGAGGAAGGAGCCCGCCGAAGAGGAGGCCGACATCAGCAGGAAATGATCAGGGGCGCGTTTGAGGATCAGGGCACCCATATGCTCCATCATTGTGCGGCCTGCCGTGCCATCTTCGAAACGGGCGAGGTCGAGGGGGCAGAGGCGTTCGAGGGCCGCCATCGTGTCGGGGCCGGTGATTTCGAGTATGACCCAGGCGTCGGTCTGATCGGTGGTGTAGCCTGTGCCGCCGAGCTTTTCCTGCACCACGGCGTTGGCGTCGGGGGTCGGGTGGGGGAAGAGCAGCAGCATCTGATCGGGCGTGGTGCGGATCGCGGTGGTGTCGCCCGATGTCGTGCTTTGGGTCGGGGTCGGCAGGTCGAGGGACCAGGCGATTTTCAGGGCCTCTGTCAGATCGACCTCGCCGCCCAATGGGGTGGCGATGGAGACAAGCGCGAGGTCGTCGCGTTCCAGGATGCGGTTGTCGCCGATCTGGATGTCGGTGCCGCCCAGAAGCGGGGTTGCGGTGAGGGTGATGTCAGCCACGTTGACGCTCTCCTTCCGGGTCGATGTGATGGGGCGAGCAGATCTCGACCTGAATGTCCTGATCGCGGACCGGGGAATAAGCGCGGAGGATTTCGCCGTGCCGGTCGCTGCCGCGTTTCAGAAAGCCGAGTCCGACGGAATGGCCGAGTTCCGGGGAATGGGCGACCGAGGTCATCCAGCCTTGGTCATGGGCCATGTCTGTCGGATCGCCGGGCACGAGGAAATGGGCACCGGCGGTGAGCGTGTCGGATGTGTTCACCGGTTTGAGGCCCACGAGGCGCAGGTCGTCGGCGGTGTTGAGCCCTTCGCGTTCGGAGAGTTTGGAGCCGATGGCATCCTTTTTCTTGGACACCATCATGCCGAGACCGAGCATCTGGGCGGTGGTCTGGCCGTTGAGTTCATTGCCTGCCGCATGGCCTTTTTCGATGCGCATGACCCCGAGGGCTTCGGTGCCGTAGGGCACCACATCGAATTCTTCGCCCGCTTGCATCAGGGCGCGGATCATCGCGTCACCATAGCGGGCGGGGACGGCGACTTCATAGGCGAGTTCGCCGGAGAAGGAGATGCGGAAGAGCCGGGCGGGCGTGCCGCCGAAGACCGTGCATTCGGTGCAGGCCATGAAGGGAAAGGCCTCGTTCGAGAGATCGAGATCGTCGACGACTTTCGACAGAAGCGCGCGGGAGTTGGGGCCGGCCACGGCAAACTGTGCCCAGGCGTCGGTGGTGGAGATCAGATGCACGTCGAGATCGGGCCAGAGGCATTGGCGGGCGAATTCGAGGTTGCGGAACACGGTCACCGCATTGGCCGTCGTGGTTGTCATGACGAAATGGGTGTCCGAGAGGCGCGCAGTGGTGCCGTCGTCGTAGCAGATGCCGTCTTCGCGGAGCATCAGGCCGTAGCGGACCTTGCCCACGGGGAGCTTGAGGAAAGCATTGGCGTAGACGCGGTTGAGGAAGGTCGCAGCATCGCGACCCTGAATGTCGATCTTGCCCAGCGTGGTGACGTCGCAGATGCCGACGGATTTGCGGGTTTGGGACGCTTCGCGGTCGACGCTGTCGCGCCAGCCTTTTTCGCCGGGTTTCTTGAACCATTGGGCGCGGAGCCACATGCCGGTTTCCACGAAATCGGCGCCGTTTTCGACGGCCCATTGGTGGCTGGGGGTGCGGCGCGTGGGGCGGAAATCTTCGCCGCGCGCCCGGCCTGCGAAGGCGCCGATGGCGACGGGGTTGTAGGGCGGGCGGAAGATGGTGGTGCCGGTTTCGGCGATGCTTTTGCCTTGGGCTTCGGCCATCAGGGCGAGGCCGAGGATGTTCGACGTCTTGCCCTGATCGGTGGCCATGCCGAGGGTGGTGTAGCGTTTGAGGTGCTCGATGGCGCGGAAGCCTTCGCGGTGGCTTTGTTTGACGTCCTTGGTGGTCACATCGTTTTGCAGGTCGACCCAGGCGCGGGGGTTGGACTCAGTGACATGCCAGATCGGGGCGGTGGCGAAGCTCTCGTCGGAGGCTTTGGGGGCGGCGTCGGGTTTGCTGCCGCCGAGGTCCTGGGCGATGGTGGTGGCGGCCTGGTGCGCTTCGGTGATCGCGGCGGCGAGGGTCATCGCACCATTGGCCGCCCCGGCCACAATCATGCCGGGGGGCAGGTCGGTGCCGGGGGTGAAGCTTGCGATGGCGTCGTTCCAGAGGGGGCGGCCCCGGTGGTGGCAGGTGAGATGGACATTGGGCGACCAGCCGCCGGAGACGGCGAGGCAATCGGCATCGACCCAGCGGCCCCGGTTCAGGTGCACGCGGGTGAGGCCTTTGCGGCCCTTGGTGCTGACCACCATGTCGCCGTTGCGGGCGTCGATCACGCGGGTCACTTCGATGCCGCGCGCGCGCAGGTCTTCGGCGGTCCGCAAGCCATCGTCGTTGTTGGTGAAGATCGCCACCTTGCGGCCAGGGGCCACGCCGAAGCGGTTGACGTAGGTTCTAACGGCACCGGCGAGCATGATGCCGGGGCGGTCGTTGTTGCCGAAGGCGATGGAGCGTTCGGTGGCGCCGGCGGTGAGGAGCGCCCGTTTGGAATAGATGCGCCAGAGCACCTGGCGGGGTTTGCCGTCGGACGTGGCGAGGTGGTCGGTGCGCCGTTCGAGCGCGCCATAGGTGCCGTGATCATAGGCGCCATAGATTGTGGTGCGGGTCATCAGGCGGACATTGGGCAGGGCCGCCAGTTCGGCGGCGGTGGCGGCGGCCCATTGGGCGCCGGGCTGGTCTGCGACCTCGTAGGTTTCCGCGTTCAGGCGGCCGCCGGGGGTGAAGTCTTCGTCGGCAAGGATGACGCGGAGGCCGGATTCCGCTGCAGCTTTGGCGGCGGTGAGGCCTGCGGGGCCAGCGCCGATCACCAAGAGGTCGCAATGGAGATAGCCGTGGTCATAGACGTCGGGGTCGGCTTTCATCGAGAGGCGGCCGAGGCCGGCGGAGGCGCGGATGACGGGTTCGTAGAGTTTTTCCCAGAAGGCGCGGGGCCACATGAAGGTTTTGTAGTAGAAGCCGGCGCTGAGGAAGGGGGCGAGGAGATCGTTGGCCGCCATCAG
>JAOXSD010000071.1 GCA_025800205.1 Silicimonas sp.
CCGATCTCTGTGCTGTGCTGTGCTGTGCTGTGCTGTGCTGTGCTGTGCTGTGCTGTGCTGTGCCGTGCCGTGCCGTGCCGTGCTTGGCGCGGCATCCTGAGACACTCAGCCAGACGCGCCGCTCTATCCTTTTGAAACCGGGCGCGCTTCATTCCGAACACCGGTGCCCGGGTTTCGGATTGCGCTCTAGGCGACCGCTGCTGCGCTGTGAAACTCGGCGGGAATCTCGTCACGCCCCTCAAGCACCAGATCCACCATCACCTCGGCCACTTTCGGCGCCATCCCGAAGCCGATCTTGAAGCCGCCATTGGCCAGAAAATGCCCCGCGCGGCCGGGCCAGGGGCCCAGAAGCGGTGCCCGGCTCCGGGCGCGGGGGCGGACCCCGGCCCAGCGGGTCAGCACCTCGGCACCGTCCAAGGCAGGCACCAGATCCCGGGCGCGGGCGATCAACTCTTCAAGCTGCCCATCGGTGGTCTCCGGCGCGTCGAAATCGCGTTCGCTGGTCGAGCCCACGGCGAAGGTTCCATCGAGATGGGGGATCAGATGCAGACCTTCCGCATAGATCTGCGGCATTCCGGCGGCGTCATGGGCAAACAGCGCCGCCTGACCCTTCACCCCGTTGCCCATGGGACGGCCCAGATCGCGGCTCAGGTTTTCCAGCCCCTGCCAGCCGGTGGCCCAGAGCGTGGGCGTGGTGTCGGGGGCCGCATCGGTGATCGTTCCGCCCAGCACCTCGATGGCGCGGGTCAGGCTCGCGCAGGCGCGCCTCGGATTGAGGATCGCCGACAGCGTGTCATGGAGATAAAACCCGGTGGGCGAAGGCGGGGCGTCCGCGGTTTCGATCACCTCCCAGATGTAGTCCTTGCCCCAGCGGAGACGGGCGGCGTCCTGACGCGCGCGGGCCAGATCCACCTCGCGGTCGGTCTTGAGCGGCATCAGTCGGCCGACCGCGCCATAGCCGGTGTCCAGCCCGGACACCGCTTCCACCGAGGCCCAGAACCCCCTGGCACTTATGAGACTTTCCAGCTGAAACTGCTTCTTGTCATTCCAGGGATCGGGGGTGTGCGGTTGCAGTGCACCCACCAGACCGCCCGAAGAACCGGCACCCGGACCATGGGGGTCGACCACGGTGACCCGGGCGCCCCGGCCAAGGGCGGTGAAGGCGATGCTCAGCCCGAAAATGCCCGCGCCGCGAATTGTCAGATCGGCCATTGCCAAGCCCGGTGCCCCTTGTCACTCTCTGCCTCTGGAACGGCGAGTGTAAGGCAGGGCGCGGTGGAGAACCAGCAGGCGAAACTGGAATGGCGGGGCGATGTGCCCGTGGCGCAGGCCTTTGACGATCCGTATTTCTCGCTGGAGAATGGCCTGGCTGAAACCCGCCACGTGTTTCTTGACGGCAATGACCTGCCGGCCCGCTTTGCGCCGGGGTTCCGGATTGCCGAACTGGGGTTTGGAACCGGGCTCAACGCGCTGGCGGCCTGGGCGCTCTGGCGCGAGACGGGCCGGGCTGGGGCGCTGCATTTCACCTCTTTCGAAGCCTTTCCCATGGCGCCCGCGGCCATGGGGCGGGCGCTGTCGATCTATCCCGAACTGGCGGATCTGGCCGATCCCATGGTGGCGGCATTCGCATCGGGCGCGCGCCGTTTCGAGGGCGACGGGCTGGTGCTGGAGGTGATCGTGGGGGATGCGCGGGTGACCGTGCCTGCGTGGAGTGGCGCGGCGGATGCCTGGTTTCTCGACGGGTTTTCACCTGCGAAGAACCCCGAATTGTGGGAACCCGAGCTGCTGGACGCGGTCGGCGCCCATACCGCGCAGGGCGGCACGGCGGCGACCTATTCCGCGGCCGGCGCCGTGCGGCGCGCGCTCACGGCGGCAGGGTTCGAGGTCGAGCGGCGCCCGGGCTTCGGGCGCAAGCGGCATATGGTGGTGGCCCGGCGATGAGCGCGCCGTCGAACCGGCTGGGCATCGCGCTGATGATCGCCACCACTTTCGTCTTTGCCGCCCAGGACGGGATCTCGCGCCATCTGGCCGCCGAATACAACACTTTCATGGTGGTGATGATCCGCTATTGGTTTTTCGCTGGTTTCGCGATCTGGCTGGCCAGGCGCAGCCCGGGCGGGCTGGCCTCCGTGCGCACGGAACAGCCGGGGCTGCAGATCGGGCGCGGGCTGCTTCTGGCGGCGGAGATTTGCGTGGCGGTCTATGGGTTCACCCTTCTGGGGCTGGTGAAAAGCCATGCGGTCTTTGCCTGTTATCCGCTGCTGGTGACCGCGCTTGCGGGTCCGATGCTGGGCGAAAAGGCGGGCTGGCGGCGCTGGCTGGCGATCTTCGTGGGCTTTCTCGGCATGGTGCTGATTCTGCGCCCGGGCATGGGGGTCTTTCAGCCGGTGGCCTTCATCCCCTTCGTCTCGGCCCTGATGTTTGCGCTCTATTCGATCCTGACCCGCTATGCGGCGCGGCGCGACAGCACCACCACCTCGTTCTTCTGGACCGGGATCGCGGGGGCGGTGGCGATGACCGCGATCGGTCTGCCGCAATGGGAGGGGATGAGCGGGGCGGATGGGCTCTGGATGCTGGCGCTTTGCATCACCGGGGTGCTGGGGCACTGGCTCTTGATCAAATGCTACGAACTGGCCGAAGCCAGCGCAGTGCAGCCCTTTGCCTTCTTCCATCTCGTTTTCGCAGTGCTGATCGGCATGGTGGTCTTTGGCGAGGCGCTCGACACCCATGTGGCACTTGGCGCGGCGTTGATCGTGGGAGCGGGGCTCTTTGCGCTCTGGCGGGCGCAAGTGCGCGCCCGCCGCGGCGCCCACTGATTTCAGGAGATTGCCGCGCCGGGATGTTAACGGTAAACTTGACCCATGGGGTCGATAAATAGCACTGCGCTAGGGGTCGATGAATGAACGGAATTGGGCGGGCGATGGCCCTCTGTGTTTGGCTTGTCATCGGTGCGACAAGCGGTTTTGCACAGGATCTGCGTGTGGTGACGGTGACACGAACACCATTCAGTCAGGTCGACAACGGGGTCGAGACCGGATTCTCGCTCGAGCTTTGGGCGGCAATTGCCGAAAGCCTTGGGCGCGGGTATTCGATCGAACGGGTCGCGGAGTTTTCCGAAATGCTGGATGCGGTGGCCGAAGGGCGCGCCGATGTGGCGGCGGCCAATATCTCGATCACCGCCGAGCGTGAGGAGCGGCTTGATTTCTCACAGCCGATCTTTTCCAGCGGGTTGCGGGTGATGGTGCCGGCCGGGCAGGGCCCGGTCTCGGTCTTTACCGTGCTCTGGTCCACCGAACTGGCACTGGCCGCCCTGGTGGCCTTCGGGCTTTTGCTGGGCGGCGGCATGCTGATGTGGGTCTTCGAACGCAACGCGCAGGAGTATTTCCGGGGCGAGGCGCGCGAGAAGCTCTTTCCCTCCTTCTGGTGGGCGCTGAACCTTGTGGTCAATGGCGGCTTCGAGGAACGGGTGCCGCGTACCCCGATGGGACGGATTTTCGCAACGATTCTGGTGATTTCCTCGCTCTTCGTCGTGTCGATCTTTGTCGCCCAGATCACCGCAGCCATGACCGTGAACGCGATCCAGGCCTCGGTCCATTCGGTCAATGATCTTTACGACAAGAAGGTCGGCACCACCATCGGCTCGACCGCTTCGGCCTATATGAGCCAACGCGAACTGGCCCATGTGACCTATGACGATCTGGACAGCCTGCTGACCTCCTTCGAGGCCGGGGAACTGGATGCGGTGATCTTTGATGCGCCGATCCTCGCCTATTACGTGGCCACCACCGGGGCGGGCAAGGGCATGCTGGTGGGGTCGGTCTTCATGCGGGAGAATTACGGGCTTGCGCTGCAGACCGGCAGCGACCTGCGGGAGGACATCAACCGCGCGCTGCTCAGGCTGAATGAAGACGGCACCTACCGGGCGTTGATGCAGCGGTGGTTCGGGGCTCAGGAGGGGGGCTGAGGGGGCTTCGGACTTGTCACGCGGGGTGGCGCGTCAACCGTCCCGGCCCGGCTCGTCCGGATTGCAGGAAAAGAGCGCGATCTTGTTGCCCTGGGGATCGCGGAGATAGCCGACGTAGAACTGCGGACCATAGGCGGCGCGAAACCCCGGGGCGCCGTCATCTGTTCCGCCTGCGGCCAGTGCGGCGGCGTGAAGTGTGCGGACCTGATCCTGGCTCTGTGCCTCGAAGGCGACCATCTGACCATTGCCCGCGGTGGCCGGGGCGCCGTCAAAGGGCGTTTTCACGTAGAAATCCGGCCCCGCAATGGCGCCGGGCGGGATGTAGCTCAGATCGCCGTGATAATGCTCCAGCCGGTAGCCGAGGGCGGGCAGAAAGGAGGAATAGAACCGTTCCGCCCGCGCCATGTCATCGGCGCCCACGGTGACATAGGCGATCATCGATGGTGGCCCGGCATCCGGTCAGCCCCGGCGTTTCAGATCCTCGACCAGCCGGTCGATATTGCCGCCCGCCCGGTCGAGCATGGCGCCGACTTCGGAGCGTTCCGCCTTCAACAGGCTGATGCCCTCGATCAGGAGATCGAAGAACTTGTCGCGGCCCGAACGGTCGGAGACCATGAAAGCCACGTTGAACGGCGCCTGGCCGCGCAGCTTGGCGGTGGCGCGCACCTCCTGGAAGCGTTTGACCTTGCGGGCGCCGGTCACCTTGATCTCGGAGCCTTTGAAATCGCGGAACCGCTTGCCGTATTTGCGCGCCAGATAGCTGGTGAAGGCGCCGGTGAAGGCCCGCATCTGCGCCTTGGAGGCGGAGCGGGCGGGCGGTCCGAGCACCGAACGCGCAATGGTGGGCACATCGGCGTAACGCTTGAAGATCGTTTCGAAATCCCGATAGAGCGCCGATCCGGTCTTGCCGGAATTGATCGCCTTGTTGATGTCGCCCACGGCGCTGTCGATCAAACGGCGGGCTTCGGCCTCATTGAGCGCAAAAGCGGGGGCTGCGCCCGCCACCAGCGTAGCGGCAAGCCCGGTTTGCAGCAGGCGGCGGCGGGTCGGTTCAGAAATCAAGCTCATCATAGAGACCTTCATAAACCTCTTCATAGAGGTTCTCATAGGGATCAAAAGCGTTCTCGGCGGAGGCTTGCCCGCTGAGCTGGAAACGCCGGTTCTCGGTATAGAAAAGCCGCAGCTGGGCGTAGCTGTCGGCGCTGTCGTAGAGAATGCCATCCACATTCTCGCCAAGTTCATAGCGCGAGTTCAGCACCGAGGGGAAAGAGGTGGCCGCGGCCAATTCGGGGCCGTCTTCGGCCACCACCGACAGCGGGTTGGTGGCGATGTCCACGATCCGGCCGATGGCGTCGCGTTCGTTGGAGGGGCCAAAGAGCGGCAGTTCCAGATAGGCGCCTTCGCCCGCGCCCCAGACCGCCAGGGTGTCGCCGAAGCCGCTGCCGCGTTTTTCCAGGCCGAAATCGCCCGCCGCCGGGTCGAAGAGCCCGAAGAGCCCCACCGTGGTATTGACCGCAAAGCGGATGAACGTGTGCCCGGCATCGTCGATGTCGCCCTGGGCGAGGTGGTTCACGAAGGACCGCGGCTCATTGAGATGGGCGGCCACATTGGAAAGGCTGCGGCGCACCGGTTCGGGCGTCACCGCCCCATAGGCGCGGCTGGCGGGGCGGAAGAAGGCCCGGTCGGCGCTCTTGTTCAGCGCATGGGACTTGCGGTTCAGGTTTTCCAGCGGGTCGGCGATGCTGCCGTCCTGCGGCGTCGGCGAACAGGCGGTCAGAATCAGCAGAAATGCGGGCAGGAGAGCAAGGGATTTCAACATCTTGGGGGCGCAGGTCACAGAATGTCCAGTGGCAGCTAGGAACCATGAGTTCGCAACAGATAGGCGTTTTGGCGGTAAGTGAACAGGGCGGAGCGGCGTTTCGGCAAAATCGGCAAGAAATTGTTGCGCCCGGGTGCCGTGACGTGAATATGTCGCCCAGATTGTTTGCTTGCTGTCAAAAACAGGGGACTTGAGGGATATGACCACGCCGATTGCCGAAAAACTTGCTGAAATGGGGCTCAGCCTGCCCGATGCGCCCGCACCTGCGGCGAACTACGTGCCCTATGTGCAGGTCGGCAATTTGCTCTTTGTTTCCGGGCAGATATCCATGGATGCGGCGGGCGAGCGGATCACCGGGAAGCTGGGCGCGGAGCTGGACGTGGCCGCCGGGGCGGCGGCGGCCGAACGCTGCGGCCTGTCGCTTCTGGCTCAAGTGAATGCGGCCTGCGGCGGCGATCTGTCCAAGCTCAAGCGGGTGGTCAAGCTCACCGGTTTCGTCAATTCGACGCCGGATTTCACCGATCAACCTAAAGTGATCAACGGCTGTTCCGACTTTCTGGTGGCCGTTCTCGGCGAGGCCGGGCGCCATTCGCGCTCGGCCGTCAGCGCAGGCGCGCTGCCGCTGAACGTGGCGGTCGAGATCGAAGGCATCTTCGAACTGTCATGATCCCGCGTTTGCCGGAGGTCTTTCTGACCCGCCCGCTGGCCCATCGCGGGCTCCATGACATTGATGACGGGCGCCCGGAAAATTCCCGGGCGGCCATTCGCGCGGCCATTGCGGCCGGATACGGGATCGAAATCGACGTGCAACTGACCGCCGATGACAGGGCGGTGGTGTTTCATGATTACGAGCTTGCGCGGCTGACCGGCGCGCAGGGGCGGCTGCGCGACAGGACCCAGGCCGATCTTGCCACGATCCCGCTCACCGGCGGGACCGAGGGCATTCCGTCCCTGGCGGAGGTGCTGGATCTGGTGGCGGGGCAGGTGCCCTTGCTGGTGGAGATCAAGGATCAGGACGGGGCTATGGGCGCCGATGTGGGCGTGCTGGAGGCCGCGGTGGCCGAGGCGCTTTCGGCCTATGACGGCCCGGTGGCGGTGATGTCCTTCAATCCCCATGCGGTCTCGGCCATGCAGACCCTGGCGCCCGATTTGCCGCGCGGGCTGGTGACCTGCAATTTCGAGGGCGAGCCGACCGGCGACAACCCGGCCTATGTCACGGCCCTGACGGAGATTTCCGATTTCGCCCGGGTGGGGGCCGCCTTCATCAGCCATGATCACCGGGATCTGACCCGGGCGCGGGTGGCGCAGTTGAAGGCCGAAGGCGCGCGCATTCTAACCTGGACGATCCGGTCGCCCGAAGAGGAGACGGCGGCGCGGTCCATGGCCGAGAATGTGACCTTCGAAGGCTATTTGCCGCCGGTCCCGGCTTGATCCCCGGCGCGATTGCGACAGGTTAGAGGGGCCATGACCGACCCCCAGCTGGAGATCACCGCTCTGTCGAGCCTGAGTGCCATTGCCCCCGAGGAATGGGATGCCTGCGCCTGTCCCGAAGCGGCAGGGGGCGGGCGCGCGCTTGATCCTTTCACCACCCACAGGTTTCTGCTGGCGCTGGAGGAAAGCGGCTCGGTGGGCGCGGGCACCGGCTGGGCGCCGCGCCATCTGGTGGTGCGCGATGAGGGGCAGGTGATTGCCGTCGCACCGCTTTACGCCAAGGGGCACAGCCAGGGCGAATATATCTTTGATCACAACTGGGCCCATGCCTGGGAGCGGGCCGGCGGGCGCTATTATCCCAAGCTGCAGATGGCGGTGCCCTTCACCCCGGTGACCGGGCGCCGGTTTCTGTGCCGTCCCGGCCATGAGGCGGAAGGGTTCGAGGCGCTGATCCAGGGCGCGCTGCATATCGCGAGCGAGAACAGCCTGTCGTCGTTCCACGCCACCTTCTGCACCGAGGCGGAGGCGCGGCGCGGGGCGGAGATCGGGCTTTTGCACCGGATCACCCAGCAATATCACTGGGCCAATGACGGCTACGGGGATTTCGACGGCTTCCTTGCGGCGCTTTCGTCGCGCAAACGCAAGACGATCCGGCGCGAGCGGCGCATTGCCCAGGGCTTTGGCGGCGAGATCGTGGCGCTCACCGGCGACGGGATCCGGGCCGAGCATTGGGAGGCCTTCTGGCATTTCTATCAGGACACCGGTGCGCGCAAATGGGGCACGCCCTATCTGACCCGGGCGTTTTTCGATCTGGCCCATGAGAGGCTGGCAGACGATATCCTGCTGGTGCTGGCGCTGCGCGACGGCCAGCCGGTGGCGGGGGCGCTGAATTTCATCGGGCGCGAGACGCTTTATGGCCGCTATTGGGGCGCGGTGGAGCATCACGACTGCCTGCATTTCGAGCTGTGTTACTATCAGGCGATCGAGGCGGCGATTGCGCGCGGATTGCGGGCGGTGGAGGCGGGCGCCCAGGGCGATCACAAGCTGGCGCGCGGCTATCTGCCGGTGGAGACCCATTCGCTGCACTGGCTGGCGGACAACGGGTTCCGGGGTGCGGTGGCCGAATATCTGGAGGCGGAACGCGCGGCGGTGGGCGAAGACATCGAGGTGCTGACGGGCTATGGTCCGTTCCGCAAGGTGACGGAGGAGCCGGAATGAATGCGAGATTGGAAGGGGACGCGCGCGTGGCGGCTTTGGCCGAGTTGCAGGCGGCGGGCTGGTCGCTGGTCGAGGGGCGCGACGCGGTGCGGCGGGATTTCAAATTCGCCAGTTTCGCCGATGCCTGGGGCTGGATGAGCCGGGTGGCGGTGATCGCCGAGAAACTCGACCACCATCCCGAATGGTTCAATGTTTACAATCGGGTGGAGGTGGTTCTGACCACCCATTCCGTGAAAGGGCTGAGTGATCTGGATCTGCGGCTCGCCCGTGCCATGGACGGATGAGCCGCGTATCGTAAGGCGCTGAATTCAGACCTTTTCCAGCAGTGTTTCGCCCGCGGTCAATTCGCAGGTGCCGGGATTTTCCTCCATCTGCAGAACCGTGATCTCGCCATCCTCGATCACCATGGCGCAGCGCGCCATGCGGTCCTTGAAGCCAAGGGCGGGCACGGTGAAATCAAGCCCCAGCGCCTTGGTCAGCTCTGAGTTCCAATCGGCCAGAAGGGTGATGCCCGCGGCCTCGGCCCCGGTGGTTTCGCCCCAGTGCTGCATCACCTTGCTGTCATTGACCGAGACGCAGATAATCTCGTCGACGCCCTTGTCCTTGAAGGCCGGCGCGGTGCGGATGAAGCTGGGCATATGCGAGGTGGTGCAGACCCCGGTATAGGCGCCGGGCAGGCCAAAGAGCACGATCTTGCGCCCGGCGCAGCGCGCGGCGAGGTTCACGGAGGTGGCGTTGTCGCCGACGGAGTGGATCAGATCGACAGAGGGAATTTTGTCGCCAACTTGCACGGTCATGGCGCGGTCCTTTTATTGCGCGTGAGGACCGCAAGATATAATGCGAAATGAGGCAGGAACCAGAGGGATCGGCATGGAAAACATCGTGATTGTGGGGGCAGGCCAGGCCGGTGCCACCCTGGCGGAGACGCTGCGGACGAAAGGCTATGAAGGAGCGCTGACCCTCGTGGGCGCAGAGCCGGTGCCGCCCTATGAGCGTCCGCCCCTGTCGAAAGGGTATCTGCTGGGCGATGTGGCGGAGGAACGGCTCTATCTGCGGCCTGCCTCGGTCTATGAGGAAAAGGGAATTGCCCTGCGTCTGGGCCAGCCGGTGGAGGCGATCGACACCGGCGCCCGGGTGGTGCGTCTGGGCGGCGAAGACCTGCCCTATGACGCGCTGGCGCTGACCACCGGGTCGGTGCCGAACCGGTTGCCTGCCGCCATTGGTGGCGATCTGGACGGGCTTTATACGGTGCGGTCGCTGGCCGATATCGACCGCATGGCGCCGCTTTTCAAGGAAGGCGCGCGGGTGCTGGTCGTGGGCGGCGGCTATATCGGGCTGGAAGCGGCGGCGGTGGCGGCGAAGCTGGGGCTGAACGTGGTGCTGGTGGAAATGGCCGAGCGCATTCTGGGCCGGGTGGCGGCCGCCGAGACGGCGGATGTGGTGCGCGAGACGCACCGTGCGCACGGGGTTGATCTGCGCGAGGGCGTGGGGCTGACACGGCTGACGGGCGCGGGCCATGTTGCGGGCGCGGAACTGAGTGACGGCAGCACGCTGGAGGTGGATTTCGTCATTGTCGGCACCGGTATCCGGCCCGGGGACGATCTGGCGCAAGCCGCCGGACTCAAATGTGAAAATGGCATTGTGGTCGATGGGTTCGGCCAGACCTCGGCGCCGGGTGTCTGGGCGGCCGGCGATTGCGCGGCCTTTCCCTATCAAGGGGGGATGCTGCGGCTGGAATCGGTGCAGAATGCCATCGATCAGGCCGCGACGGTCGCGGGGAACATCCTCGGTGAGGGCAAGGCCTATCACCCGTTTCCCTGGTTCTGGTCCGATCAATACGACATGAAGCTGCAGATCGCGGGGCTGAGCACCGGTTATGACCGGGTGGTGGTGCGCGAGACGGCGGCAGGGCGCAGCCATTGGTATTTCGCCGGCGAGACCTTTCTGGCGGTCGATGCGATCAACGCGCCGCGCGACTACATGATCGGCAAGCGCCTGCTGGAGGCGGGCAAGGGGATCGATCCGGCGGTGGCGGGCGATCCGGAGGCGGATCTCAAGGCACTGCTCCGGGCATGAGGATCATCGGTGGGCGGATGCGGGGGCTTGCGCTCGCGTCCCTTGGCAAGGGGGATGCGGCGGCGCATCTGCGGCCCACCGGCGACCGGGTGCGCGAAAGCCTGTTCAACGTGCTGACCGGCGGGCGTTTCGGTGATCCGGTGGAGGGCGCCCATGTGCTCGATCTTTTTGCCGGCACCGGCGCCCTGGGGCTGGAGGCCCTGTCGCGGGGTGCTGCGTCGGTCACATTCGTGGAAAACGGCCGGGTGGGCGGCAAGCTGCTGGCGGCGAATATCGCCAAGGCGGGGGTGGCGTCGGAGGTGAAGGTGCTGCGCGCGGATGCGACGCGCCTGCCGCCCTGCGCTGGCGCGCCTGCGGGTCTGGTGTTTCTCGACCCGCCCTATGGCAAGGGGATGGGGGCGCAGGCGCTGGCGGCGGCGCGGCGCGGCGGCTGGCTTGCGCCCGAGGCGCTGGTGGTCTGGGAAGAAGCGGCGGAGCAGGAGGCGCCCGAGGGGTTTGCGGCGCTGGAGGCGCGACGTTACGGGCAAAGCTGGGTGACCTTGTTGCGCGCGCCGTGACCGGGCCGGTCAGGGGCGCGGGCCGGAGGCGTCTTTCGGCAGGATCGCGGTGAAGGTGCTGCCCTCTCCGGGGATGGAGGCGACCTCGATCCGGCCGCCATGGTTGCTGACAATGCGTTGGCAGACCGCAAGGCCGATGCCCGATCCCTGATAGGCGGTGCGCGCGTGCAACCGTTTGAAAAGCCCGAAGATCTTGTCGAAATGTTCTTTGGGAATGCCGATCCCGTTGTCGCGCACGGAAATCCGTATCCTGCCGTCGGCCGGAACGTCATCCCCGGTGATCTCCACCCGGGTCTTGCGGGTCGGATCGCGGAACTTGATGCCGTTGGAAATCAGGTTCTGCATCAACATGCGGATCTGCATCCGGTTGCCCTGGATCACCGGCAGATCGCCCATGGTGATCTTGGCCCCGGTGCGGCTGATGTCGCCGGACAGGTCGCGCAGGATCGCATCCACCTCGGCCTTCAGATCGACCTCCTCGATGTCGAGCGCCTCCCCGATGGTGCGGGAATAGGCGAGAATGTCCTCGACCAGGTGGATCATTCGCGCCGAGGTGCTGTCGATGTCGTCGAGCAGGCCGAGGGCCTCCGCGCTTGGTGTGTCGCCCAGTTCCTCGCGCAAGTCCCGGGCCAGCATGTGGATGGTGTTGCTGGGGGATTTCAGGTCATGGGAGATCGCGAAGGTGAATTCGGTTTGTTCGCGCCCGGCATCGGCCAGCCAGATGTTCAGCTCGGTGGTTTCCTCAAGCTGGCGTTCGAGGTCTCCATGCGCCTTGCGCGCCGAGGCCCGGGCGGTGTTGAGGGCGGCGACGATGTCGTCGAGTTCGTCCTGGCCGATCCGGTTCGGGCGGTCGAGGGTCATTTTTTCGGTATCCGTGAGCCAATTCCGGTCGGTCTGGGCGATGATCCGGCGCATGTGCCGGGCGGCCAGGCGGTCAAACAGGACCAGCATCACCCCGGCGGCCACCAGCGAAACGGCGAAGTTGATCGCGAGCAGCAGGCCGAACTCCCCCCGAAGCCCCTGGCGGGGTGGGGTGTGGGGCAGGCCGACGCGCAGATGGGCAAGGTGATCCCCATGGCCGGAGGGGGCGGCAAAGGTGAGGCCGATTTCATGGAAGGCGATGGAGGGGGTGTCGGACGGGCCCAGCCGCCAGGTGTTTTCGGGGGTGGCGAGGCGCAGGGCGGCAATGTCGTTGCGGGCAAAGAGGTTGTTCAGCAGCAGGGTCACTCGGGATGTGTCCTGGGCTGCAAGCGCGCGTTCCAGTTCCCTGAGCGCGCTGTCTTCGATGGCGGGCAGGCCCGGGACGGACCCGGCGCGCATCTGGCGGCTCTGGAGCTGCAGCAGGGCGGCCACCAGCGACAGGATCGCGGCGGCCAGGATCATCCAGGACACCATACGTTTTCCCAGCCGGTTGCGCCGGACAGCGGTTGTCACCACGCCGATGCTCCTTTCGGGGGCCGGGGTGGTCGGACCGGGGCCTGCGGCGGCGGGGCGGTGCGGCTCATGATCGGGGCGCCGGATTGCCGGCCGCGCGGCCCAAAGGGCGCGCGCGGCCGGGGGGGTGTCCGGTCCGGATCAGCTCTGCCGTCCCGAGGTGGGAATACAGAGGAAACAAGGTTGATTTGGCCAGTTCCGTCAGGCGGTGCGTCATGCGAACCCATCCATCATTAACCTGCACCCCTTGCCGTGTCAGAAAAGAGTTAAGGGTCTTTTGATGGAGATCACGGAGACGTGAATTCCGCCCCAAGGCGGCCCGACAGGGCCCGAAATGGGCCGGTTCGCCGCCGTTTCGCAGTCCAGCCCGGGGTCAGACCCCGTCGCCGACAAAGGCCTTTTCGACCACATATTGCTTGGGGTCGCTGTTGGCGCCTTCCTCAAGGCCGAATTCCTCGAGCACCTCTTTCATGTCGGTGTTGAAGGCCAGCGAGCCGCAGACCATGCCGCGGTCATGCTCGCGGTCGATGCCCTCGATGCCGAGATCGGCAAAGACCTTGCCGTTGCGCAGATTGTCGGTGATCCGGCCCATCACCGGGCTCTCTTCCCGGGTGGTGGTGGGGTAGTATTTCAGCTTGTCGGCAAAGCCTTCGCCCATCAGCTCGGCCAGCATGTCGTCCTGGCGGATGTCGTTGATCAATTCCCGGCCATACTCCAGTTCCGCCACATCCCGGCAGGTGTGCATCATGATGACCTGCTCATAGCGTTCATAGGTGTCCGGGTCGCGCAGGAGCGACGCAAAGGGCGCAAATCCGGTGCCGGTGGCGAAGAACCACAGCCGCTTGCCGGGCAGGAGCGCGTCAAGAACCAGCGTGCCCACCGGTTTCGGGCGCAGGATGATCTGCTCGCCCACCTGAATGTGCTGCAGTTTCGAGGTCAGCGGGCCATCGGGCACCTTGATCGAGTAGAATTCCAGCTCGTCATCCCAGGCGGGCGAGGCGATGGAATAGGCCCGCAGCAAGGGTTTGCCGTTGTCACCCAGCAGGCCGATCATCACGAACTCGCCCGAGCGGAAGCGCAGGGAGGTGGGGCGGGTGACCCGGAAGGAGAAGAGCTTGTCCGTCCAGTGCTTGACCGCGGTGACGGTCTGGGCATCGGGCAGGGTGACGGGGCTTGCGGCTGTATCGGTCACGGGCGTCTGATCACTTGTTTGGTCTCACGCCGCTTTTTTGCGGACGTGACCCACCTCTAGTCCTTGATGCAGATCAGCGAAAGGGGAGAGTGACGTGGTGTCAGTTCGCGCGACCGGGCGTCACGCCTCGACCAGGGCCGGGGCGGTCACCGCGTCGGGCTGGGTGATGGCAAAGAGCAGCCGGTCATCGGCCACCGCTTCATCTTCGAAGATTTCGGCCTTGGCCATGTCGCCGGACCAGCGGTCGTCGGCGGTGAGCCAGACCGGGCGGTCATCGGTCACGCGCCGGGCGATGAGGCGTTTCGGGGTGAAGCCGTGCCGGCTCACAGGGTGATCTCCTGAAGCGGCACGCGGGCCAGGGCGTCGCGCGGGGCAAGGCCGTAGAGGATCAGCGCGGGGCCGGACAGGGCGGCCTGGTCGAGGTCATGGGGCAGGGCGGCGAGGGTTGTGGCCAGAACGCGCTGATCGGGGCGGGAGACGTTTTCCACCAGGGTGATCGGGGTTGCGGCGGCGGCGCCATGCATCATCAGCCGGCCTTGCAGGAAACGGGCGGATTTCTTGCCCATATAGATGGCAGCCACTTCGCCCGGGCGGGCCAGTGCGCGCCAATCCTGTTCGGCATATCCCTTGACGTCATGGCCGGTGATCAGCCGGACGGCGGAGTTGCGGCCGCGCCGGGTCAGGCTTTGACCGATTGTGGCGACGGCGGCGGAGGTCGAGGTGATGCCGGGGATGACGGAATAGGCAATGCCCGCGCCGGTGCAGGCGTCGATTTCCTCATCAAGGCGGCCAAAGATTGTGGCATCGCCGGATTTCAGCCGCACCACATGGTGGCCGGCGCGGGCGTGTTCCACCAGCATGGCGTCGATGTCTTCCTGGGGGGTCGAGGGGCCGAAGCCTTCCTTGCCGGCATCGATGATCTCGGCCTCGCGCCGGGCCAGTTCGAGGATTTCTGGCGTGACCAGCCGGTCGTGGATCACCACATCGGCCTCGTGCAGCGCGCGGCGGGCCTTGAGCGTCAGAAGTTCCGGATCGCCCGGACCGGCGCCGACGAAGGTGACATGACCGGCATCGGGTGTTTTCTTCAGATGGGTGTCAAGAAGCGCATCGAGCGCGGGTTTCAGCCCCTCGGCGCCTTCTGCGTCAAAGGCCTGCGGGCCGGCCTTGAAATAATACTCGGACCAGAAGGCGCGCCGCGCCCGGCCCATGGGGAGCGCTTCGGCCAGGGTGCGGAAGCTCTTGCCGATCCGCGCCAATGTGCCAAGGGCGCGGGGCAGGCGTTCTTCCAGATCGGCCTTGATCGCGCGGGCCAGCACCGGGGCGGCGCCTTCGGTGCCAATGGCCACGGTGACGGGATCGCGGTCGACGATGGCGGGGGTGATGAATTGCGATGCGCCAAGGTTGTCGACCCAGTTCGACAGCACGCCTTCGGTGTGGGCGATGGCTGTGACCCGGGCGTCTTCGGCCTCAAGGTCATTGGCGGCATAGAAGAGGGCGGCACCCGCCGCATCGCCCGCTTGCATCGGGCGCGGCACCAGGGTGATCTTGCCCGCCTCGGCCAGGCTGTGGAGTTCGGCGCAGGCCTTTTCGGCATAGACCGTGATCTCGGCTTCGGTCTTCATCAGGAGGCGCAATTTGGCCAGGGCTGCTTCGCCGCCGCCCGAGACCACCAGCCTGCGGCCTTCCATGGCCAGAAAGATCGGGAAATGTTTCATGGGTCGCTCCGTTTCGAGGAGATATATAGAATTATTTCCCGTTTGATGGCAGCATCTCCTTGCTGAAAAGGACAAATGTTCCTATCCAGCGCCAGAAAAGAACGAAAATCGGTGATCCGGGGAAAGTTGAGAATGGCAGCGCGGTTAGATGATCTGGATCGGAAAATTCTGCGCGAATTGCAGCGGGATGCGAGCCAGTCGCTGGATGATATTGCCCGGATCGTGGGCTCGTCCAAGACGCCGGTTTGGAACCGGATTCGCAAGATGCGCGAGGCCGGCGTGATCGGTGCGCAAACGGTTCTGCTGGATGCCGAACAGCTTGGTTTCGAGGCCTGTTTCTTTGTGCTGATCCGCACCTCGGCCCACGAGGCGGCCTGGCAGGAGAAATTTCTGCAGGCCCTGCAATCGCGCCCCGAAGTGCTGGAAGCGCACCGGCTGGCCGGCGACATCGACTACATTCTCAAGGTGCAGGTGCGCAATGCCCGGGCCTATGACGAATTCTATCAGGCGCTGATTTCCGAGGTGCAGATCTTCAACGTCACCGCGCTTTTGTCGATGGAACAGATCAAGTCGACCACGGCGCTGCCGATCTGAAGCGGAATTCACGGCCTCTCGGTCAGCATCCTGCTGACCCGGAACGAGAAATTCGCTTCAGCTGCAGCGCACCATCAGCTTTTCCAACCCGTGAAAATGGTAGCGGTCCGAGAGCTTTGGCGGCTCGACGATGCGCAGGTTCGGGCAGCGGGAAAAGAAGGCCGGCAGCGCGATCTGCATTTCGAGACGGGCCAGTGAGGCGCCGATGCAGACATGGATGCCGGAGCCGAGCGACAGGTTGGAATGGCGCGGGCGGAACGGGTCGAAATGCTCTCCGTCCGGCCAGATCGCGTCGTCGTGACAAGCGGAGCCCAGCAGCACGCCGATCCGGTCGCCACGGGCAAAGGGCTGGTCTTCGATCACCACGTCTTCGTAGACATCCCGGTGGAACATGTGCAGCGGCGGGCGGAAGCGCAGGCATTCCTCCACCGTGGCGGCGATGTTCTCAAGCGACAGGGCCAGGCTGCGTTCGGGAAAATCGGCAAGCAGGTTCATCGCATGGCCAAGGGCGTGGACCGTTGCTTCATGGCCCGCATTCAGAAGCAGCACCACGGTCGACAGAAGTTCCTCCAGCGAATGGAGCGTGCCCTCGGCCTCGGCCTTGATCAGTTCGGAGAGGAAATCCTCCTGCGGCACGCTGCCTCTCCCGGCCATCACCTGGCGCAGGTAGGTGGCGAATTCGCGGGCGGAAGCATCGGCGCGGGCGTCAAGTTCGGGGGAGCGGCGGGCCTGATAGATCGCCACCATGTCGTTGGACCAGCCCTGCAGCGCGCCCGCCATGCTTTCGGGCAGGCCAAAGAAGCGGGTGATGATGCGCGCCGGGTAGGGATGGGCGAAATGCTCTATGAAATCGAAAGGTCCGGACGGAAAATCCGAAATCAGGTCATCCGCGATCCGGGCGATGTCGGGGGCGAGCCCCGCGATCCGGGTGCGGCCGAACCCGCCCATGGCGGCGCGGCGGATGCGCCCGTGATCCGGCGGTTCCAGCTCCAGCAGAGAGAAACGTTCCAGGGCCTTGAAATGCTTCAACTTTTCGTCTTCGCGCACCGGTGCGGGATCAATCGCTGCCCGGCCCAGCTTGGGGTGTTTCAGCACCGCCGCGCAGGCCTGGTGGGTGGTCGCCATGACCATGTCGTAATCGGTCCAGTAGACGAAATCGCCCATCGCCCGAATGTCGCGGTAGAACCCGTAGGGATCATTGAAGAAATCCGGGTCGGTCGGCGATTGGCTGACATGGGGGAGATGGGGCAGGCGGGATCTGGCGGACATGGCGTCGCTTCTTTTTCTTGTTTCCCGCAGCATGGCAGGTTCTGCGATTCGCTCAACCGGACTTTTTGGACAGGTCGGTGAAATTCCGTTCCGGGGGTTGAGGCGCGGCCCGCTCCTGTGTCAGTCACGGAGGCGAAACAGACCCCCGGAGGCGATATGAGCGGGCTTTTGGCACTTCTCGACGATGTGGCGGCCATCGTGAAACTGACCGCGACCCAGTTGGATGATCTGGCAAGCCAGACCGCGAAAGTCGGCGCCAAGGTGGGGGCGACGGTGATCGATGATGCGGCCAAGGCGGGTGCCAAGGCCGCCGGCGTGGTGATCGATGATGCAGCGGTGACGCCGAAATATGTCACCGGCCTGCCGGCCGCGCGCGAATTGCCGATCATCTGGAAAATCGCCCGGGCGTCGTTCTTCAACAAGCTGGTGATCCTTCTGCCGGCCGCTTTGCTGCTGGACGCCTTCCTGCCCTGGCTGGTCACGCCCTTGCTGATGCTGGGGGGCTGTTACCTTTGTTTCGAGGGGGCCGAGAAGATCTGGCATGTGCTTCATCCCCATCCCGAAAGCCACGCCCAGGAGGCCGAGGAGATGGATGCGGCCCATCTGGAAGAGGTGCGGGTCAAGGGGGCGATCAAGACCGATTTCATCCTTTCCGCCGAGATCATGACCATCTCGCTTGCGGCCATCGAAAGCGACAGCCGGCTGGGGGCTGCGCTCGTTCTGGCGGTGGTGGCCATCGGGATCACCGCGCTGGTCTATGGCACGGTGGCCATTTTGGTGAAGATGGATGATGCCGGGCTGAAGCTGAGCCAGATCGGTTCGATCGAGGCGGTACGGGCTTTCGGGCGCGGCATGGTGAAATTCATGCCGACGCTGATGACCTTCATTGCGACCGTGGGCACGGCGGCCATGCTCTGGGTTGGCGGCAATATCATCGTCCACGGGCTTGAGGTGCTGGGCTGGCACTGGCCTTACGAGACGATCAAGGGGATCGCGAAATCGGTGGGCGGCGAGAGCGGGTTCCTCAAGTGGCTGGTGACCGCGACGCTTGACGGTGTTCTGGGGCTGGCGCTGGGGCTTGTGCTGATGCCGATCGTGAACAAGGCGATCGTGCCGGTGTTTTCGATCTTCTTTCCCGAGAAGAAGGCGGCGCATTGACGCCGCCTTTCATGGTTTAGCCGCGTCCGCGTTTCTCGAACCGGGGCAACATGGCCGAGAAATCGCGCCCTTCGCCGTCTTCGCTTTCAACGAATTGCCCGTAAAGCTCGGTGGCGCGCGCGCCCATGGGTGTGTCCGCATCGACCGCTTCGGCGGCCTGTTGCGACAGGCGCAGATCCTTCAGCATCAGTTCGGCGGCGAACCCGGGCTGGTAACCGTTGTCGGCCGGGCTTTGCGGCCCGACGCCGGGGGCGGGGCAATAGGCGTTCATGGTCCAGCTGTAGCCCGAAGAGGTCGAAACCACGTCGAACATCGCCTGCCGGTCGAGGCCGAGCTTGTCGGCCAGCGCGAAGGCCTCGCAGGAGGCGATCATCGTGGCACCGAGGATCATGTTGTTGCAGATCTTGGCTGCCTGACCATTGCCGGACGGGCCGCAGTGAACGGCTTTTTGTCCCATGATGTCAAAAAGATCGCGTGTATCGCTCAGGGCGTCTTCGCTGCCGCCCACCATGAAGGTCAGCGTGCCGGCTTCGGCCCCGCCGATGCCACCCGACACCGGCGCATCAAGGGCGCGCAGGCCGGCGGCCGCCGCCTGATCGGCCACTGCGCGCGCACTTTCCACATCCACGGTCGAACAATCGAGCAGCACCGCACCGGGCGCCATCGCCGGGATCACCTCATCGGCCACCGCGCGCAGGATCGCGCCATTGGGCAGCATGGTGATGACCGCGTCGGCTCCAGTGGCGGCCTCGGCGCCGCTGGTGGCGGCGGTGATGCCCTCTGGCACCTCGCCGGTGACGTCAAAGCCCGTGACCTGATGGCCCGCTTTCGCCAGATTGCGCGCCATCGGCCCGCCCATATTGCCCAGACCGATGAATCCGATCTTCATGTGGTTTCCTCCCAGGTGAGTTCTTCGGCGCCCAGAGGCGCGATCATGGCGGCGATCTCCGCCTCGGTTGCGCCATCGGGTGCCTTGTGGGTCCAGACCGGTTTGCGGTCCTTGTCGATCACGGCCGCCCGGATGCCTTCGCGGAAATCGCCTTGTTCCGTGGCCCTATGTGCATAGCGGTATTCGCGGGTGAGGGCGGCTTTGATGCCGGGTGTGGTGCGGGCGGCGCGGATCAGGGCCAGTGTCGCGCCCATGGCGAGCGGCGCGTTGGGTGTCAGGCGGTTCAGCGTGTCCTGCGCCCAGTCGTCGCCGTCCGCGCGTAGCCCCGCGAGCAAGGCGCCCATGTCCGCTGCGCCGAAATGCTGGTCGATCCGGTCCCGATGGGGGGCGAGCCTTGCCTCGGGCGCGGGCTGGGCGGCCCGTATCACGGCCTCCACATCGCCGGTGGTTTCCAGCTCGGCGATCAGGGCAGGCCATTGATCTTCGGGGATATAATGGTCGGCAAAGCCTGCAAGCAGCGCATCACCCGCGGCCATCCGATAGGCGGTGGTGCCGATGAATTCGCCAAGGCGCCCGGGCGCCTGCGACAAGAGATGGGTGCCGCCCACATCGGGGATCAGCCCGATGCCGCATTCGGGCATGGCAATGCGCGACGTGTCGCCCACCACGGGGTGGGAGACGTGACAGCCGAGCCCGACGCCGCCGCCCATGACGAAACCTTGCAGGAAGCTCACCACCGGTTTCGGGTAGGCGGCCAGCAGGGCGTTCACGGGATATTCCTCGCGCCAGAACTGCCGCCCCGGTGCGCTGTCGCCCCGGGTGAGACCGTCATAGATCTGCGCAATGTCGCCACCGGCGCAGAACGCCTTGTCGCCCTCCGCATCCATGACGATCAGCTTGACCGTGTCGTTCTCGGCCCAGCGGGGCAGAACCTCGGCCAGTTCACGGATCATCTCGAGCGTGACCGCGTTCAGCGCTTTCGGGCGGGTCAGGGTGATCCGGCCCACCGGTCCGGTCTGGCGGATAGATATGTCTTTCATCGGGCGGCCAGCATCTGGCGCGCGACGATCACCCGCATGATTTCATTGGTGCCTTCGAGAATGCGATGGACCCGCAGGTCGCGGACGATTTTTTCGATCCCGTAATCGGCCAGATAGCCATAGCCGCCGTGCAGCTGCAGGCAGGTGTCGGCGACGCGGCCTGCCGCCTCGGTGACAAAGGCCTTGGCCATGGCGCAGCGCTTGGTCGCATCCGGCTGGCCGGTGTCCAGCGCCCAGGCTGCATGGCGCAGGAAGGTGCGGGCTGCTTCCAGTTCGATCTCGCAATCGGCCAGTTTGAACTGCAGCGCCTGGAACTGGTCGATGGCCTGGCCGAAGGCCTTGCGCTCGCCCATATAGGCGAGTGTGGCGTCGAGTGCGGCCTGTGCGGCCCCCAGCGAACAGGCGGAGATGTTCAGCCGCCCGCCGTCGAGCCCGGCCATCGCATATTTGAAACCTTCGCCCTCATTTCCCAAGAGATTGGCGGCTGGAATGTCGCAATTGTCCAATTGCACCTGACGGGTCGGCTGGCTGCGCCAGCCCATTTTGTCCTCCAGACCACCGAAGGACAGCCCGTTTGCGCCATCTTCGACCAGATAGGCGGAGATGCCACGCGGGCTGTCTTCGCCCGAGCGCGCCATGACGATATAGGCATCGGAATAGCCGCCGCCCGAGATGAACGCCTTGGTGCCGGTGAGCGTCCAGCCCTCGTTGGTTCTCTCGGCGCGGGTCTTGAGGGCAGCCGCATCCGAGCCCGAGCCGGGTTCGGTCAGGCAATAGGACAGCACGGTGTCCATGGTCAGGGCCGAGGGCAGCACGCGCGCCTGCATTTCGTCGGAGCCATAGGCATCGATCATCCGGGCGCACATGTTGTGGATCGACAGAAAGGCCGCGACCGAGGCGCAGCTTTGCGACAGGGCCTCGAAAACGAGGGTGGACTCGAGCCGGGTCAGCCCCGCGCCGCCGTTTTCCTCGCTGACATAGAGCCCGCCAAAGCCGAGCGCGCCGACCTCCTGCCAGAGCGCCTTGGGGATCGTGCCCTCGGCCTCCCAGTCGCGGGCATGGGGCGCGATCTGTTCGGCGCCGAAACTCCGGGCCATGTCGAAAATGGCCCCCTGTTCCTCGGTAAGGGAAAAATCCATGCCCGCCTCCTCGGGAATTGAACGCTCGTACAGTTAACCCGGGGGCAGGGCGGGCCGCAAGGGCCGGACGTTTACCATATTATGTGAAAACCGCCGCAGGGGGCACGGGCTGTGGTAAATATCCCGGGCGCATCCGCCTCCAGCAAAAGGGATTTCTGCCGAAACACGCCATGGTTCATCCTATCTATATTGCTTTGATTTTCTTGTGTTTTGCGGCGCCTGCCACGGCGACCACCGTCAGTTTTTCCCATCTGCCGGATCAACCCTGGTCGGACAGCGCGCATCTGCCGGGGCTGACCATCGAGGCCGGGCGGGAGCAGGGCGGACGGGTCGTGACCGGTGCCGCACGGATCGGCCATGGGCGCGGTGCGGGCCTGGGGGTTCTGGGCGCCGGGGACAGTGGGCTGCGCGACGGGTCTGACCAGATCGACAGTTTTGGCGCCAATGACGTGGTGATCTTCCGGTTCGATCGTGCGGTGCGGCTGGAACGGATTACCTTCACCGGCACGGATTTTCGCGATCGGTTCGATCTTTATCTCGGTGCGGACCTGAGCCTGGAACGGCAGTGGAAGGTGGATGATCTGGCCGGTTATGATTGGGTCAGCTCGATCCTGCTCGGGGCAGGCCATGTGAGCGATGTCTTCGCCATTGGCGCCTCGGACTATCAGGCCTGCGGATACGACAAGATCCGGGGCCACAATTGCTGGACGGAGAACTCGGCGTTTCGCATTGCAAGCCTGACTTTTTCTGAAATATCCGACGATCCGGACCTCTCCGCCGTGCCCCTGCCGCCCACGCTCTGGATGCTATTGTTCAGCTTTCTGGGCTTGAGCATGTTCAAAAGACGACATTGTTTATCAAGAGGAAGCAGTGGCGCGGGTATTGTGTAAAACTTGCAATCAATTTTCCTAAAGTAGATCTTTTTTATTCCCACAACCCCATAAACTTGGTAAACTAGCGGTTGCAAGAGTACTGGTCCTTCGGGGCCGTAGTTTGGTGGGATACAAACATGTTTAAGAAAATCGCTGCCACGTTGGCAGTCCTATTTACGGCAACAGCGGGTTTCGCTGCGACCGAAACCTTCACTTTTGCAGATGCTTATAATGGCGACCTTTCGGGGTATCATTCTTCGATGACCTGGACCGGCGATGCCGGTGGTTCCGTCGATGTGACGGCCCATTACAAGAAAGGTGGTTCCTCCTATGATGCCCTCGTGGGTCATTGGGCGGGCACTGGTCTTGGCGTCTGCAACAAGATGGGCAAATACGGGTGCAAGGAAAAGCACACCGTGGATGGTGCCTTCAAGCGCGACGATTACCTCAAGTTCTCGCTCGGCTATGACGCGACCATCACCCGGATCACCTTCTCGGATTACGGCAAGAACAAATTCGTTCTCTCCGCCGATGGTGCGAAGAGCCATGAGAAATATGGCAAGTACACCAAAGCCTGGATGGGCGATGTCTATGCCGGTTCGATGTTCTTCATCGGTGCGAAGCACAAGAAGAGCTCGTTCAAGGTGAAATCCATCACGGTGGACTACAAGATGAATGTGGTGCCGGTGCCCGCAGCCGGGTTCCTGCTTCTGGCAGGTCTCGGCGGGTTCGCAGCCCTCAAGCGTCGCAAGACCGCCTGATCCTTATTTGCCGAAAACAATGAGCAGGGGCGGCCTTCGGGCCGCCCTTTCTCGTTCAGCCCACCGCTTTCACGTCAAAGGCGGCAGCCATCAATTCGCGGGTGTAATCGGTGCGCGGCGCATCGAACACCTGTTCCACATCGCCCGCTTCCACCACATCGCCCTGTTTCATCACCAACACCTTGTGGCTGAGCGCGCGGACCACTTTCAGGTCGTGGCTGATAAAGAGATAGGCGAGCCCGTATTTCTTTTGCAGGGCGCGCAGAAGCTCCACGATCTGCACCTGCACCGTCATGTCGAGCGCTGATGTCGGTTCATCCAGCACCACCAGCCGGGGCCGCAGGATCATCGCGCGGGCAATGGCGATGCGCTGGCGCTGACCGCCGGAGAATTCATGGGGGTAGCGGTGCATCATCGCCGGATCCAGCCCGACCTCCTCCATGATTTCCGCCACCATGTCGCGCCGGTCGCGGCTGGGGTCCACCTGATGGATGGTGAGACCCTCGGAGATGATCTCCTCCACCGTCATGCGCGGGGAGAGGGAGCCATAGGGATCCTGAAACACGATCTGCATTTCGGCCCGCAGGGGCTGCAGGGCGCGGGACGAAAGACCCTGAATGTTGTCGCCCAGAAACCGGATCTGTCCTTCGGAGGAAATCAGCCGCATGATCGCCAGCGCCAGCGTGGTCTTGCCGGATCCGCTTTCGCCCACGATGCCGATGGTTTCGCCCGCCCGCACGCTGAGCGTCGCTGCATTCACCGCCTTGATATGACCCACTGTGCGTTTCAACAGGCCGCGCTGGATCGGGAACCAGATCCGCAGATCTTCGGTTTCGGCAATGGTCTCGGCACCCGGCTCCACCGGGTCGGGCGCGCCGGAGCTTTCGGCCGACAGAAGCGTCTGGGTATAGGGGTGTTGCGGATCGGCAAAAAGCGCCCGGGTCTCGCCTTCCTCGACGATCTCGCCATCCTTCATCACATAGACCCGGTCGGCGAATTTGCGCACGATGCCGAGGTCATGGGTGATGAAGAGCATCGACATGCCTTCGGCGGTTTTCAGATCCGCCAGGAGTTCGAGGATCTGCGCCTGAATGGTCACATCAAGCGCCGTGGTCGGCTCATCCGCGATCAACAGGTCGGGGCCATTGGCCAGCGCCATGGCGATCATCACCCGCTGGCGTTGGCCGCCTGACAATTGGTGGGGATAGGCGGAGAGGCGTTTTTCCGGTTCGTTGATGCCGACCTTGTGCAGCAGTTCGAGAATGCGGTCGCGGGCGGCGGAGCCGCTGAGGCCCTGATGCAGGAGCAGGCTTTCGGCGAGCTGTTTTTCCAGCGTATGGAGCGGGTTCAATGAGGTCATCGGCTCCTGAAAGATGAAGCTGATGTCATTGCCGCGCACGCGCCTGAGATCCGCCTCGGACGCCCCGATCATCTCGGTGCCGAGGTAGTTCACATCCCCGGTGATCGTGGCACTTTCGGGCAGGAGCGATACGGTGGAGAGGGCGGAGACGGATTTGCCCGACCCGCTTTCCCCCACCAGTGCCACGGTTTCGCCCTTGTCGATATGAAAGGACACACCGCGCACGGCCGGGTGATCGCGGCTGTCCTGGCGGAAACTGACGTTGAGGTCTTTGACGCTGAGAACCTGGCTCATGCGAAGGTCTTTCGGGGGTCGAATGCATCGCGCACGCCTTCGAAGATGAAGACCAGAAGCGACAGCATGATGGCAAAGGTGAAAAAGGCGGTGAAGCCGAGCCAGGGGGCCTGCAGGTTCTGTTTCGCCTGCAAGGTCAGCTCGCCCAGCGACGGCGCCGAAGAGGGCAGGCCGTAGCCGAGGAAATCGAGCCCGGCCAGCGTCGAGATCGTGCCGGTGATGATGAAGGGCAGAAGCGTCACCGTGGCCACCATGGCGTTGGGCAGCATGTGGCGGAACATGATGGTGCGGTTCGACACGCCGAGCGCCTTGGCGGCGCGGACATATTCGAAATTGCGCGCGCGCAGGAATTCGGCGCGGACCACGCCCACAAGGGCGGGCCAGCCGAAGAGGACGGTCAGGAAGACGAGCATCCAGAAACTTCGCCCGAAGATCGCGAACATGATGATGATCACGTAAAGCGACGGGGTGGAGGACCAGATTTCCAAGAGACGCTGGAAAATCAGGTCGAGCCAGCCGCCGAAATAGCCCTGCACCGCGCCTGCGATGATGCCGATGACGCTGGCAATGGCGGTGACCACGAGGGTGAAGAAGATCGACAGGCGGAAACCGTAGATCACGCGCGCCAGCACGTCGCGTTTGGTGTCGTCGGTGCCGAGCCAGTTGTTTTCATCCGGCGCCGAAGGGGCGGCGCCCTGAATGTCGACGATCGTGTCGAACTTGTAGGGGATCAGCGGCCAAAGGAGCCAGCCTGCGTCCACGGGTTCGCCGAGCGCGGTGCCGCTTTCGGCGATTTCCGCGAGGATCTCCTCGGGCGCATCATAGCAATCGATCACGCCGCCCGACACGATCAGGCATTCGATGTCTTCGTACTGGTATTGCGCCTCCAGCCGCAGATCGCCACCAAAGGCGGTCTCGGGATAGAAGTTGAAGATGGGCATGTAGTATTCGCCCTTGTGCTTCACCAGGATCGGTTTGTCATTGGCGATGAACTCGGCCAGGAGGCTGAGGCCGAAGAGCACCCCGAAGATGATCAGCGACCAGAGCGCGCGGCGGTTGCGTTTGAAATTGCGCCAGCGCCGCTGGTTCAGGGGCGAGAGGAACGGGCGTTTGCGAGGGGGGGCGGACAGAGTGGTCATGGCTCAGGCCTCCCGCCTGTCAAAGTCGATGCGCGGGTCGACCAGCACATACATCAGGTCCGACAGGATGCCGACCAGAAGACCGACAAGGCCGAAGGCGAAAAGCGTGCCGAAGATCACCGGATAATCGCGCTGGACGGCGGCTTCGAAGCCGAGGCGGCCGAGACCGTCGAGCGAGAAGATCGTTTCGATGATCAGCGAGGCGCCGAAGAAGATGCCGATGAACAGGGACGGAAAGCCGGCGATCACGATCAGCATGGCGTTGCGGAACACATGGCCATAGAGCACGCGGGATTCATCCAGCCCCTTGGCCTTGGCGGTGATGACATATTGCTTCTTGATCTCGTCGAGGAAGGAATTCTTGGTCAGAAGTGTCAGCGTGGCAAAACCGCTGATCGAGGAGGCGATGACCGGCAGAGCGATGTGCCAGAAGTAGTCGAGCATCTTGCCGATGGCGGAGAGGTCTTCCCAATTGTCCGAGGTCAGGCCGCGAAGCGGGAACCACTGGAAATAGGTGCCGCCTGCGAAGAGGACGAGCAGAAGGATGGCAAAGAGAAAGCCGGGGATCGCATAGGCGACGATGATCAGGCCGGAGGTCCAGGTGTCGAAGCTGGAGCCGTCGCGCACCGCCTTGCGGATGCCGAGCGGGATCGAGACCAGATAGGCGATCAGCGTCGACCAGAGCCCCAGCGTGATCGACACCGGCATCTTTTCGATCACCAGATCGACCACGGAGATGGATCGGAAATAGCTCTCGCCGAAATCGAACCGCATGTAATTCCACATCATGTCGAAGAAGCGCTGGTAGGCCGGTTTGTCGAAGCCGAATTCGCGCTCCAGATCCTCGATGAATTCCTTCGGCAGACCGCGCGCGCCCACATAGGAACTGTCGCTGTCCACCGTATCCAGATCCACATCGCCGCCGCCGCCGGAGATGCTTTCGAACACATCACCGCCGCCTTCGAGCCGGGCGAGGATCTGTTCGATCGGCCCGCCGGGGACAAATTGCGTCAGGGTGAAATTGATCAGCATGATCCCGAACAGCGTCGGGATGATCAGCAGCAAGCGCCGAAGGATATAGGCTCCCATCGGGGCGTTACCTCAAGGCGCCAGCGGCCCGCAGGGCCTCGGCCTTTTCGGCATTGTACCACCAGTAATCCAGATGGCCGAGCCCGAATTCGGGCAGGGTGCCCGGGTATTCGTACATGTCGAAATAGGCGACCCAGTTTTCCTGCAGCATCCAGACCGGCACCATGAAGTAATCGTGCCGCATGATCCGGTCGAGGGCGCGCACATGGGCCGAAAGTTCCTCGTAGGTTTCGACCTCAAGCACCCGATCGGCGATCGCATCGACCACCGGGTTGCAATAGCCCGCCGGGTTGAAGATGTCGTCGCGTTCCTCGCAGCCGTATTTCTGGGTCAGGCCGGAGCCTTCGACCAGCCCGCTGCCATAGCCGGCAAAGCGCATGTCGAAATCATTGCTCTGGCGCCGGTTCTGATACTGGCTGGGGTCGATCCGGTTGTAGGTGATGTTGACGCCCAGGGCCTTCACGTTTTCCACGTAAGGCAGAAGGATGCGGTCGAAGCTTTGCCGGTCGTGGATGAATTCGATGTCGAGCGTCTGGCCGTTCGCATCGCGCAGCAGGCCGTCATCGCCGGGGGTGAACCCGGCCTCTTCCATCAGCGCGAGCGCGGCGCGCAGGTTGCGCCGGTCAAGCGGGCGCTTGCCGCTTTCATGGGGCAGCCAGGCTTCTTCTTCGAAAATCGCCGGGGGAAGCTGATCGCGGAATTCCTCGAGAATCTCCAACTCGCGGCCCTCGGGCAGGCCCTTGGCCTTCAGCCGGTCATTTTCCCAGAAGCTTTCGCGCTGCTTGAACAGCCCGTATTGAAGGTTCTCGTTGGTCCAGGTGAAATTGTACATCCGCCCCAGCGCCAGCCGGATGTTCCGGTCGGCCAATTTGTCGAGCCGCATGTTGAAGACAAAACCCGAGGCTCCGGGCAGGGCGCCGTCTGGCAGGGTGTCTTTGGTGACCCAGCCCTTGTCGAGAGCGGGAAAGTCGTAGAGCGTCGCCCAGTTGATCGAGGAATTTTCCCGCCGGAAGGTGTAGACCCCGGCCTTGAACGCCTCGAAGGCGGCGGAACTGTCGCCGAAATACTCCACCCGGATCGCATCGAAATTGGCGCGCCCCTTCATCAGGTAGTGATCGGCGCCCCAATAATCGGGGTTGCGGGCATAGACGATCTGGCGGCCCACATCGAGGCTGTCGAGCTGATAGGGCCCGGTGCCGGGGCTGATTTCCAGACGGCTTTCATCGAGCCGCGCGCCGGTCTCCTCGTACCACTTTTTCGACCAGGCGGGCAGGGAGCCCATCTGGGTGATCATGCCTTTCTTCGGCACATCCTCGGCAAAGGTGAATTTCAGGGTGTAATCATCCAGGGCTTCCGCCGAGGTCACCACCTGCTTGATGTAATTGGCATAAGACGGGGTGCCCTGGTCGATCAGCAGGTTGTGGGTGAACAGGATATCATGGGCGGTCAGGGGTGTTCCGTCGGAGAACTTCACGTCCTGGCGCAGGTTGAAGATCACCCAGCTTTCATCTTCGGGATATTCGAGCGTCTCGCACAGCAGGCAATACATCGACCCCACCTCGTCCGAGGTCGATACCATCATGTCTTCGTAGCCGATGGTCGAATAGGCGCCCCAGGAGCCCTTGCCGGTGGCATAAGGGTTCATGCTGTCGAACGTGCCGATGGAGGCGATGGAGATTTCGCCGGCCTTGGGGGCATCGGGGTTCACATAGGCCAGATGCGGGTCTTCGGGGGAATATTTCAGCGCCTCGTATTCGTTGTAGCCATAGCTTTTGATGATCTTCTGATGGCTTTCGCCGAAGGCCGGAACAAGGCTCGCCGCCAGGGCGCCTGCGGCCAGAAGGGCCAGGTGGGTCCAGCGCAGATCGGGCAGGGGGGCGGTTTTCGATGCGGTGCGAGGCATGTGGATTCTCCGTTCTGGGCCCAGAATGCGCGGGTTTGTCTTAACTTGTACCTAAAATTTGAAAGGTCACGGGTTCAAGTGCGATCTCCTGAACTCATGGTGAAGTTGTCGTGCGATGCAAAAAAGCCGGACGCTTGGGCGTCCGGCCTTGTCTTGTCCCTGAACGGGAAGGGCTTACTGACCGATGGTCTGCAGCCAGGCGATCAGATTGGCGCGATCTTCGATCTTCTTCATGCCTTTGTAGGACATCTTGGTGCCCGGGGCGAAGCCCTTGGGGTTTTCGATGAAGGCATTGAGGTTCTCGGGCGTCCAGGCATCGGCCACGGCCACAAGCTTGCCGGAATAGCCGAAACCGGCCTCGGTGCCCACGGCCCGGTCGACGACGCCGTAAAGCGACGGGCCGGTGCCGTTCTTGCCCGCATCCAGCGCATGGCAGGCCTTGCACTGGCGGAACAGTTTCTCGCCCTTGCTTGCATCAGCGGCGGCAAAGACATCGGCAAAGGCCACTTCGACCTCTTCGGCGGCGCCTTCGTCGGCCCCGGTGTCGATCACATAGGCCTGGTGATGGTCATCGCCGTGATGCTTGGGCGCATGATAGATGAACTCGGCCGCAAAGCCGCCAAGCAGAAAGATCAGAAAGGTGCCGCAAAGGCCGCCAATGACCTTGGTGAATGTCATTGTGTCCAGCATGTAGGTTCCTATGGTCCGCGTTTGCGCGTATCTATCCGCTTCCCTTGGTGGTCTTCAAGAGATAAGAGGCGCGATCAATCGACTTTGTTGCCGCACCCGGGGAGGGAGAGATGACCGGACGTATCGCCTTTCAGGGGGAACTGGGCGCCTATTCCCATCAGGCCTGCCGTGAAACCCGCCCCGATTGGGAGGTTCTGCCCTGCCGCACTTTCGAGGATGTGATCGAGGCGGTGCGCGGTGGTGACGCCGATCTGGCCATGTTGCCGGTGGAAAACACCACCTATGGGCGGGTGGCGGATATTCACCGCCTGTTGCCCGAAAGCGGGCTGCATATCATCGACGAGGCCTTCGTCCGGGTGCATATCAACCTGCTGGGCGTGCCGGGCGCGGCGCTGGGCGAGGTGAAAGAGGCGTTCAGCCATCTGGTGCTGTTGCCCCAATGCGGCACATTCCTGCGGGAAAACAATATCACCGGGCGGGTCAGCCCGGACAATGCGCGGGCGGCGCGCGAAGTGGCGGAGGCGGGGGTGCCGTCGCGGGCCGCTCTGGCGTCGGAACTGGCCGCCGAGGTCTATGGGCTCGATGTGCTGGCCCGCCATATCGAGGATCAGGACCACAACACCACGCGGTTTCTGGTGATGGCGCGCGAGGCGGATCTGGCGCGGCGGTCGGACAACATGATGACCACCTTCGTCTTTCGCGTCCGCAACATTCCCGCCGCGCTCTATAAGGCGATGGGCGGCTTTGCGACCAATGGCGTGAACATGACCAAGCTGGAAAGCTACATGGTCGACGGATCCTTCACCGCCACCCAGTTCTATGCCGATATCGACGGCCATCCCGAGGATCCGCCGGTGCAGCGCGCGCTGGAGGAACTGGAGTATTTCTGTTCGGAATTCCACATTCTTGGCAGCTATCCGGCGGCCGAGAAGCGCTAGGCGCAGACTGATTCGCGTGCGGCGGGCTCCAGCGGGGCCGTGCGGGGCATTTTCGATCGGCAAAAACCGGACCTCGTGCCCCCCCGAAATGCAGGCGCCGTCAGAGGCTCCGGCCGGGGGGCGTCTTTTCATTTGAAAAATCGCGCAGACCGCATTTGACAGCTGCGGGGGCCGTCGCCGATCATCGGACAGCGTCAGGCATTTGACGCGTATCTATTTGACGTAACTTGTTTTATCTTTCCCAGGCTTGGCCCGATCAATGGACCGGGGCAGCCTGGGAACCTATTCCAATGCCAGCGCCACGCGCACGTCGGTCAGCGCCACGGAGAGATCGGCCTGCCCGGTATCGGCCGCGTAAAGCTGCCGCTTCAGCCGCGATTTTTCGCCCGACGTCAGGGGGGCTGCGCGGATCAGGTCGCGCACGATATCGCCATTGTAGGTTTCGGGATGCAGGGCGGCCATGCCGAAGGCGGCGGTGGCCAGCGCCGATCCGCCCGACAAGGTGAACACCTCTGGCGTGGCGATTTCCGCACTGACATAGGCTGTTTTGGCCTCGTCGATCGGCGCTACCGTCAAGATGTCCTGCTCCGGCAGAACCGCTTCCGGGCTGCGCGCCGTGGTGGCAGCCATGGCAAAGACGAGGGCGGCCGCAGCGGCCATGCCTGATATCCAAACCACCTGACCCATGTGCTTGTCCTCTGGCTTTGGGTTCCTGCTCGTTTCCTGTCTCATACAGGGGTGGCGCGGATGGAAAAGCGGCGAAAGCAGGGCACGGCGATCTTGAGCCAAAGACAGCGCAAGACTCAGCGCGGGATCGGCGGATTTTGGTCGAGAAAGACGGTCAGTGCGGGATTTTTGCGGGAATTGTAATTTCGCAACATCGGGATCCCGGCGGAGGGTCTGCGCCGGTGACCGGCGCAGACCAGAGATTCAGAGCCCGAGCGCTTCGCGCACCTGGGTAATAACCGTTTGAATTTGCTCAGGGTTATCTTCTGCCGATTTCACCAGCGCGTCCAGAGCGGTCTTCTTGAGCGGGCCCAGTTCGGAATTCTGGATTGCTTCGCGAATGGCCAGCGCGTTGAACCCCTCGACGCTCAGCGCCGTGGCCAGAAGATCGCCGGGCACCGGCTTCGGCGCGTCGTTTTCCAGATTTGCATTGGCTTCGGCTTCGGACACCGCGCCGGTGGCGCCTGCGTCATCGCCGCTGGTCGCATTGCCCAGAGCGCCTTCCAGCGCGTTCTGCACTTCGTTGGTGGCGCCTTCGGTCACCGCCTCGGCCGCCGCACCCACGGCGCTTTCGGTGGCCGCTTCCACCGCTTCGCCTGCGGTTTCGGTCACCGCTTCCACGGCCTCGCCTGCGGTTTCGGCAGCGGCTTCGGCCACATCGCCTGCCGCACCGGTCACGCCTTCCACCACGTCGGAGGCGGCCCCGGCCGCATCGGTGGCGCCGGTCACGAGGTTGGCGGCCCCTTCGGTGACGCTTTCCATCGCCTCACCCAGCTTTTCCTCGACCTTCTCTTCCATGGCCTCGGCGGCGTTCTGCAGCTCTTCCTTGGCCTCTTCCACCTTGGCTTCGGCCTCGTCCTTCAGCTCCTCGACCGCGTTTTCAACCGCTTCGGCAGCCTCTTCCGCCACATTTTCCGCCTCTTCCGCGACCTCTTCCACCGCGTCCTCGGTGGTCTCGGCCGCCGTTTGGGCCGGGGCGGGGGCCGGGGCCGCGGGTTCTTCCCCGGCCTGCATCAGAACATACGCTCCACCCCCGATGGCCAGCAGAACCACCAATCCGATCAAACCCTTCATCTCAGGTCTCCTTGTTGTTTGATTGCGGCTCAAATGGTGGAACGGGCAGGAATATTCTAGGGGGAAGTTTGGTCACCCCGGCTCACCGGCGGGGGCTGGCCGATGGCTCTTGCGTCACTTTCCCGGCGCGCTGACGCGAAATCGGTTGAAACCCTTCTAACACGGCCCTATTTTCCCCCAACTCGTAAAAACTGCACAAGGACCGCATACCATCGCTCGCAGACCACACAACGCGCCCCCGGTGCGTGACACAGGCCCCCGGGTCAATGACCGCATCCGCGCGCCTGAAATCCGGCTCATCGGAGCCGAAGGGGAAAATGTCGGCGTCGTCTCGCCCGACCGTGCGCTCTCCATGGCCGAAGAGGCCGGGCTCGATCTCGTGGAAATTTCGCCCAATGCCTCGCCGCCGGTCTGCAAGATCATGGATTACGGCAAGTTCAAATACGAACAGCAGAAGCGCGAATCCGAGGCCCGCAAGAAGCAGAAGACCATCGAGGTCAAAGAGGTCAAGTTCCGTCCCAACACGGATACCCATGACTATGATGTGAAGATGCGCAACGTGACGCGCTTTCTCGAAGCGGGCGACAAGGTCAAGGTCACCCTGCGCTTCCGCGGCCGGGAAATGGCCCACCAGAACCTCGGCCGCGAGCTTCTGGAACGGGTCGCCGCCGATGTGGAGGGCCTGGGCAAGGTCGAGAACATGCCCAAGATGGAAGGCCGCCAGATGGTCATGATGATCGGGCCTGCCAAGTAAGGCCCGCGCACAAGCAAGTCTGAAAGGCGTGGTCGCAGCAGGCGCCGCGCCTTTTTTTGATCGTGAGGAGAAGAAGATGAACGCCCAGGACCGGATCAAACCCAAGGACGCCCCCGGATTGTCGCGCTTTGACTGGGAGGATCCGTTCCGCCTGGTCGACCAGTTGAGCGAAGATGAGCGCATGCTGGCCGAAGCCGCCCGTGCCTTTGCCACCGACCGGCTGGCGACCCGGGTGAAGGCGGCCTATGCCAATGAAACCGTGGAACCCGAGGTGTTTGCCGAAATGGGCGCCGCCGGGCTTCTGGGCGTGACCACGCCCGAGCAATACGGCGGGCTGGGGGCCGGCTATGTGACCTATGGTCTGGTGGCGCGCGAGATCGAACGCATCGATTCGGGGTACCGGTCGATGATGTCCGTGCAATCCTCGCTGGTGATGTATCCGATCTATGCCTATGGCTCCGATGAACAGCGGCAGAAATACCTGCCCGGCCTCGCGGCGGGCGAGTTGATCGGCTGTTTCGGCCTGACCGAACCCGATGCGGGCTCGGATCCCGGCGGCATGAAGACCCGCGCCGAAAAGACCGAGGGCGGTTACCGTCTGAACGGCTCCAAGATGTGGATCTCCAACGCGCCGATCGCCGATGTCTTCGTGGTCTGGGCCAAATCCGACGCCCATGGCGGCAAGATCCGCGGCTTTGTGCTGGAGAAGGGCACCAAGGGGCTGAGCGCGCCCAAGATCATGGGCAAGCAGAGCCTGCGCGCCTCGGTCACCGGCGAGATCGTGCTGGAAAATGTCGAAGTGGGGGAAGAGGCGCTGCTGCCCCATGTGGAGGGTCTCAAGGGCCCGTTCGGCTGCCTCAACCGCGCCCGCTACGGCATCGCCTGGGGCGTGATGGGCGCCGCCGAGGCCTGTTGGCAGGCGGCGCGGCAATACGGGCTCGACCGCAAGCAATTCGGCAAACCGCTGGCGCAGACCCAGCTCTTCCAGAAGAAACTGGCCGATATGCAGACCGAGATTGCTCTGGGCCTGCAGGCCGCCTTGCGCGTGGGCCGTCTGATGGACGAAAGCCAAGGTGCGCCCGAGATGATCTCGATCATCAAGCGGAACAATTGCGGCAAGGCGCTGGATATTGCGCGGATGGCCCGCGACATGCATGGCGGTAACGGGATTTCCGAGGATTTTCAGGTCATTCGCCACATGATGAACCTGGAGACGGTGAACACCTACGAGGGCACCCATGATGTGCACGCGCTGATTCTGGGCCGGGCCCAGACCGGCTTGCAGGCGTTTTTCTGATCCAATGGGGTGAAGGCGGGGAACCGCCTTCACCCTGCAATCACGGCGTCTCTTTCGACGTCTCCGGCGCCCTGGCCTGCGCGCGCCTGTCGGCAAAGACAATCAGCAGGATGCCCGCAACGGTCGTCAGCCCGGCAAATCCAAGGGCAACGGCGCCCCAGATAACCCAGATGCCGATCGCCGCCATCTGATATCCCGCGCCCCAGATTTCGATCTGCCAAAGATGGTATCCATAGGCCACGACCCCAATGATGGCCGCCGGCCCTGCGAATAAGAGGGTGATTCCAAATATCTTCATGGTTCAAGTGGGTTAGTCGGAAAATGTGGCGCCATCTTGACCGCCCCGAAATGACAGGGCGGTGGGCCGGGGCTCAGCGGGTGGCAAGCCCGTCGGCCAGCACGCCGCGCAGCGCGTCGAGCGAAATCTCCGACGTCACGAAAGCCTCGCCGATGCCACGCGCCAGGATCATCCGAAGGGCGCCATCGACCACCTTCTTGTCCTGACCCATCAGGTCGATCAGCGCATCGGCCCCGGGCAGGTCGCCGGGGATGTCCGCCAGATCGCATTTCATTCCCATCGCCTTCAGATGCGCCCGCACCCGGCTTGGGTCTTCCTGGGAACAGAGCCCCATCCGGGCCGACATCTCGAAGGCGAGCGCGCAGCCGACCGCCACACCTTCCCCATGGAGCAGTCGGTCGGAATAGCCGGTGGCGGCCTCGAGCGCGTGACAGAAAGTGTGGCCCAGGTTCAAAAGCGCCCGGTCGCCCTGTTCGGTCTCGTCGCGGGCGACGATGTCTGCCTTCATCTCGACCGAGCGTTTGACCGCATGGGCGCGCGCGGCCCCATCCCCCGCGGCCAGCTTCGGGCCGTTTTCCTCCAGCCAGGTGAAGAACGCCGCATCCCCCAGAAGGCCGTATTTCACCACCTCGCCGTAGCCTGCAAGAAAATCGCGCGGTGTCAGGGTGTCCAGCACCCCGATATCGGCCAGCACCAGGGCGGGCTGGTGAAAGGCGCCGATCAGGTTCTTGCCGGCCGGAGAATTGATTGCGGTCTTGCCGCCCACGGAGCTGTCGACCTGGGCCAGAAGCGAGGTGGGGATCTGCACGAAGCGAATGCCGCGCCGCAGGATCGCGGCGGCAAAACCACCCAGATCACCGATCACCCCGCCGCCCAGGGCGATCATCACGTCATTGCGTTCGATCCGTTCGGCCAAAAGCCATTCCACCGATTGTTCGAGGTGGGCCCAGCTTTTGGTCGCCTCGCCGGCGGGCAGCGCGAGGGCGGTGCTTTCGATTCCACCGGCGGTCAGCACGTCGCGAAGCGGTGCCAGATGTTTGGCGGCCACGGTGTCATCGGTCAGGATTGCCACCCGTTTGCGGTGCAGCACCGGGCCGATCTCGGCGCCCGCATTGGCCAGAAGCCCGGCACCCACCCGCACGTCATAGCTGCGCGTTCCCAGGGGCACGTGGATCGTCTCGACACTCATGTGGTTTTCTCCAGAACATCCGGGCGGCTCAACAGGGCCTCGGCCACCCGCGCGGTCATATCTTCGATGGTGAATTCGGGCTGGGCATCGACCACCAGATCGGCCAGCCCGTAGACCGGATCCCGGGCGGCCTGGATCTCGGCCAGGGTGGCGCGCGGATCGTCGGTCATCAGAAGCGGGCGGGTGGTCTTGTGCTTGACCCGGTCCCAAAGCAGATCGAGATCGGCGCGCAGCCAGACGGAAATCCCGCGCTCATGGATCATCGCGCGGTTTTCCTCGCGTAGAAAAGCACCGCCGCCAGTGGACAGAATGCTCGGCGTGCCATCCAGCAACCGCCCGATCACCTGGGTCTCCCGGTCGCGAAAGAACGCCTCGCCATAACCTTCGAAAATCTCCGCGATGCTCGCATTGGCGGCCGCCACGATCTCGCTGTCACTGTCGAGGAATTCCACCCCCAGATGCCGCGCCAGCGCGGTGCCGATGGCGGTCTTGCCCGCCCCCATCATGCCCACCATGGCCACGGTTTTCTTCAATCTGAATGGCAAATCCGTCGCGTCCCGCATCATCTTCCCGGCCCGCCCCGTCAATGGCGTGATCTTCCTGAAAAGACCAGTTATAAATCACCCAAGACCCGCGAAAGCGTGGCAATGTGCCGGGGCAGATCGGTGCGCAAACGGCTGAGGCAAAGGGTAAATTTGAGATGATGCGACTTCTGAAGCTCCTGTTCCTTCTTGCCGTCCTTCTGGGCGCTGCGGTGCTGGGCTATGCCTATATCGGCGATCTGAGCCCCGAGCAGAGCGATGTGAGCGAACCGGTTGACCTGGATGGCTCTTAAACGGGCGGTTTTCTGCTGGGCGCTGGGGGGCAGCGCCGCTTTGGCCGAGGCGCCCCTGTCGGCGATCGACTGGCTGTCCGATTCGATTGATGCGCCGGTGGTCGAAATGCCTGCGGCTCGCGATCCCCTCGCCATGCGGCCCGCCGAGGTCACGGTGCTGTCGCTGGATGCGCCGCTCCCTGATGCGGCCGGGCTGATCGACGGGCGCGATCTGGGGCTCGATCCGGGGCTTTGGGGGCAAAGTGCGGCCGCCGATCTGGCGCGCGGTCTGGCCGACCTGCCCGGGGCCGATGAGGCGCCGCCTTCGGTGCCGCGTTTCCTGCGCGATCTGCTGACCGCCCGGCTCGAGCCGCCTGTGGATGCGGTGCTGGACGATGCCTTCTACCTCGCCCGGATCGACCGGCTTTTGACCATGGGCCATCTCGCCCCGGCGGCGGCGCTGATCGAGGCGGCGGGGGCAGGGGAGCCCGAACGGTTCCGCCGCGCCTTCGACATCGCGCTCCTGAACGGCACCGAAACCGAGGCCTGCGGGATCATCGAGGCCACGCCCGATCTGTCGCCCACCTATCCGACCCGGATCTTCTGTCTGGCGCGGCTTGGCCAATGGGAGGTCGCGGCCCTCACCCTCGGCAATGCGGAGGCGCTGGGCATTCTGAGCGCCGAGGAGGACGCGCTCTTGCGCCATTTCCTTGACCCCGAGCTTTTCGAAGGTGATCCGCTGCCCGCAGCACCCCGCTTGCCGACGCCGCTTCTGTTCCGGCTGTTCGAGGCGGTGGGCGAACGGATGCCCACGGACCCGCTGCCGGTGGCCTTCGCGGTGGCCGATCTTGACGGTACCCAGGGCTGGAAGGCGCGGCTCCATGCGATGGAGCGGCTGACGGCGGCGGAAGCACGGGATTTCGAGGCGCTGATCGAGGTGTTCTTCGAACGCAAACCGGCAGCCTCGGGCGGCATCTGGGAGCGGGTGGCGGCCCTGCAGGCGGTGGTGCCTGCGCTCAAACGCGGCCGCGCGGGGGAGGTCAGCCGGAGCCTGTCGGCGGCCTGGATCGCGGCGCGGCAGGGCGGCTACGAGGCGGCGTTTGCCCGCTGGGCGGCCCCGCGCCTCAAGGGGCTCGACCTGACCGGGGCGGCGCGCCACCTGGCCTTCGAGATGGCGCTTCTTGCCGGGCTGCCCGAGCAGGCCGCGCCCTTTGTCAATGACAGCGCCGAGGACCGGTTCCTTTTGGCATTGGCGCGCGGGCAGGGCAGCGCCAGCCCTGGCGCCGGGCAATTGCACCAGGCGGTCAGCCGGGGCATGGCGGCGCTTCAGGCGGGCGCCACATTCGAAGCGCTGCTGGCCGATGACCGGGCCGGGGAAGCGCTGTTGCGCGCGCTCAAGCATCTCAAATATGGCGCGTCCGGCAATCCGCAAAGCCTGCAGAACGCCTTGACCTTGCTCAGAAAAATCGGGCTGGAGCCGCTGGCGCGTCAGATCGCGGTGGAACTGGTGCTGATGGAGGGGGCGGCATGAACGGGGCCGACCAGATCGCCGCCTTTCTCGAGGCGCAGGCGGCGGAGCTTGATGCTTCGGAGAATACGCGGCTCGCCTATGCCCGTGATCTGAAGGATTTCGCCCTTTGGCTCGACCGGCACCGGATGGCGCTTTTGACCGTGTCGCAGGATCAGATCGAAAGCTATCTGATCGATCTCGATGCGGCGGGGATGGCGCGGGCGACCCGGGCGCGGCGGCTGTCGGCGATCCGGCAATTCTACCGCTTTGCCTTCGAGGAGGGCTGGCGCAGCGACAATCCGGCGGTGCGGATCAAGGGGCCGGCCAAGGAAAAACGCCTGCCCAAGACCCTGAGCGAAGGCGAGGTCGAGCGCCTGCTTGACGCTGCCCGCAGCCTGGGGCGGCCCGGCGACCGCCTGCGCAACACCTGCCTGATGGAGGTGCTCTATGCCACCGGGCTGCGGGTGACCGAACTGGTTTCGCTGCCGGTGGCGGCGGCGCGCGGCGATCCCCGGATGCTTCTTGTGCGCGGCAAGGGCGGCAAGGAACGGATGGTGCCGCTTTCGGCCCCTGCGCGTACCGCATTGAGCGACTGGCTCGCCCATCGCGACGCGGGCGAGGCCGAGGCCGAACGCGCCAAAGGCACCCCGCCGTCGCGCTTTCTTTTTCCCTCGCGCGGCAAGTCGGGCCACCTGACCCGGCACAGATTCTATTTGCTGATCAAAGAGTTATCGGTGGCCGCCGGGGTTTCCCCCGACCAGGTCACGCCCCACACCCTGCGCCACGCTTTCGCCACCCACCTGCTGTCCCGCGGCGCCGACCTGCGCGCCATCCAGACCCTGCTGGGCCATGCGGACGTGGCCACGACCGAGATCTACACCCATGTGCTGGAAGACCGGCTGAAGGAGCTGGTGCTCGATCACCACCCGCTGGCGCGGGAGGAGGGGTAGGGGAGTGGTTTGGGAAAGGCGAAGAGCGCGTTTTTCGACGTGTGCGCCGACCATCCTAGAAAGCTGCGCTATTCCAGATTAGCAAACTAAGTGCTTAATGAAGAACGTTTTCACCACGTTCCGTTCATCGCCTTGGCAGCCTTCTCTTCGTCTAATTTGACAATGAATTCCCCATTGGAAAAACTGTAGGAGACCACGTCTTTGGATATAAAGTAGTTAAAGTCTTGGTGGCGAATTAGCACTAACTCAAAGCTAGGTGAAAATTCCTCCAAAATCTCTTCAGGCCTAGAGGGGAGTGAAATTGATGATTCGTCAATATTTTGCTGAAACGCTGGAAAAGCATTGAATGTTGGATGTGAGGAATCTCCCAGAATTGAAATTATGTGGAGCGAACCCCATTCAAACGGCACGCAGAAAATCAAGCGTTTCATTTGATAGCTGACTATATCAAATCCGCCGTCATCTGCCAGCTCCGCCTCCGCTTCTATGTCGAGGACGAGATATGGAAGTCGGCGAAAGCCAGAAAGATCTGGAACCGCAATTTCGTACGCGCCACCGAACATATTGGATTGGAAATTTGAATCGAGAAAGTCTTGTCTGATTAGCCACCCGAGAGTTGAACCTGTCAAAGACAAGATGTTGGCATTGCTTTTAGGATCAGCATTTAACAGCAGCTTTTCCAGAATTTTCGCGCCGCTTCCACTATAGGAAATGGTAAATTGGCCTATCGAAGCTCTATTGCAATATGATTCAGAGTTTGTGAAGTGATCACCTTTTCGAATTGAATATATGAATGATTCGCTCTTGTGTTTTCCTTTATAGTGGTAGTCTAGAAAGCTTTGGAAGTCTTCGATAGAGTCATAGCCACGAAGAATGTCGTCCGCGACGGAAATTATTTTTCCTGAAATCCAGATCCCATGATGAATGCGCGATCATTCATCATCATTTTGGATGCTAGGCCATGTCCAAAAGTGAAGCTCTCAGCTCCGGAACCAAAATGGATTGGAAATTTGCTTTCAGAGAGATTTGATGCCTCGCCCAGAGACACCAAGCAATCTGAAATGTAAATGGAGCCACCAGATCGATGATCAAAAATTTCAAGGATCAGCGTCAAGAGCGCAAATCTCGCTTCAAGTGAACTTCAACTCTCGTTTCACCCATCCATCTTCAACGCATTGATAAACGCTTCCTGCGGGATCTCCACCTTCCCGAACTGGCGCATCTTCTTCTTACCCGCCTTCTGCTTCTCCAGAAGCTTCCGCTTCCGGGTCGCGTCGCCACCGTAACATTTCGCCGTCACGTCCTTGCGCAAGGCCGAGAGCGTCTCCCGCGCGATCACCCGGCCGCCGATGGCCGCCTGGATCGGGATTTTGAACATGTGGCGGGGGATCAGGTCTTTCAGCTTTTCGCACATGGCGCGGCCGCGCATTTCGGCCCGGTCGCGGTGCACCATCATCGACAATGCATCGACCGGCTCCTCATTCACCAGCACCTGCATTTTCACAAGGAAATCCTCGCGATAGCCGGTCATCTGGTAATCGAAACTCGCATAACCCTTGGTGACGGATTTCAGCCGGTCGTAGAAATCGAACACCACCTCATTCAAGGGCAGATCATAGACCGCCATGGCGCGGCTGCCGGCATAGGTCAGGTCTTCCTGAATGCCGCGCCGGTCCTGGCAGAGTTTCAGCACATCACCCAGGAATTCGTCCGGCACCAGGATCGTCGCCTTGATGCGCGGTTCCTCGATATGGTCGACCAGCGACATATCCGGCATGTCGGCGGGGTTGTGCAGTTCGATCATCTCGCCGTCGCGCTGATAGACGTGATAGATCACCGATGGCGCGGTGGTGATCAGGTCGATCCCATATTCCCGCTCGATCCGGTCGCGGATCACTTCAAGATGCAAAAGCCCAAGGAACCCGCAGCGGAAGCCGAAACCGAGGGCGGCGGAGGTTTCCATCTCATAGGAAAAACTGGCGTCGTTCAGGGCCAGTTTCTCGATCGCCTCGCGCAGATCTTCGAACTCGGCATTGTCGACGGGGAAGAGGCCGCAGAACACCACCGGTTGCGCCGGTTTGAACCCGGGCAGCGGTTCGGCGGTCTGTTTCTTCTCATGGGTGATCGTGTCGCCCACCCGGGTGTCGCGCACCTGT
>JAOXSD010000077.1 GCA_025800205.1 Silicimonas sp.
ATGTTATTTATCGCCGGGCTGTTTCTCTTGAGAATCAAATAATTTTCTCCGACCCTTCCGAGGGGGATTCTCGACATCCGTCTAGCCCTTTTGAACCCGCGGGGAAGCGGGGTGATTTATTTTGGCAATTTGGTAGAAAACATGACCCATTATTTCCGCCCGACCACATTCGAATTCACCGCACTTGTTGGCGCCGACATTCTCGCGCCGGGCGACCATCAGGTCAGCATCGGCGACACGATCACCATGCCGACCTCGGCGGAGGCCTGCATCACGGTGCTCGACAATGACGGCAGCTTGTCGGGCGATGCCTGGAACAATGAATATGGCGACGATTGCTGGTACCAGATCGCCGATATCGAGGTGAACGGCACTCTATTGCATGACAACGTGCGCATCTATGCGGAAAGCTACACGGTTCTGACCGACGCGGCGGGGAACAGCTACTGCCTGATCGAAATCGAGGTTGCGGGGCAGGCGGGTGACGACAGTATTGATTTCTTTTCTTTTTCTGGCGATGTGCCGCCGCCGGGCGCCGAACTGACGGTGGTGGGCAAGGGCAATTTCACCTACAATTGGGTCAGCTATCGCGATCTGTCCGCCGGGCTCAAATGGACGCCGGATGCGGATGGCAAGATCACCATCGAAGCCGAGGATATGGCGCTTCGGAACTACCGGATCGACGAGGTGGACGCGGCCTCCGGCGGCGAGGTCATTCGCCTGAAGCGTCACGAAGGCGAAGCAGCACTCACCTTCGGCGGTGCCGACGGCACCTATGATCTTGAGCTTGCCTATATCGACGAGAATGACGGCCAGGGTCAGATCGAAATCTATCTGGGCGAGACGTTGATCTTCTCCATCGACCTGACCGCCGACAACAATGGAAACGGAAATGACCATTCCTCTATTTCCACTGTGACCATTGCGGATGTGGATCTTTCTCAGGGTGATGAAATCACCCTTCGCGGCATCCGGGATGCCTGGGAATTCGCCCGGATCGATGCGCTGACATTCTGCCCGGTCGACAATACCGCGCCGCTGGCTGAAGATCAGGAAATAACGCTCGATGAAGACATGAGTTTCTCCGGTCAGCTTGTGGCCAGCGATGCAGAGGGCGACACGCTGAGCTTTGCCCTTGCCGCTGGTCCCGCCAATGGCAGCGTCACCATCGCCGCCGATGGCAGCTACAGCTACACGCCGGCCGCGGAGTTCAACGGCGCCGACAGCTTCACCTTCACGGTGGACGACGGCATTGGCGGCACCGCGACCGGAACCGTCAGCATCACGGTCGCAGCGGTGAATGACGGCCCCGCCGCCCTGGCCGATGCGGTGACCCTGGACGAGGACAACGCGCTGCTGGTCGCCGGGGCAGCGCTTCTGACCAATGACAGCGATGTGGACGGCGACACGCTGACCGTGACCGCCGTCACCTCATCCGATATCGCCGTCAGCCTCTCGGGCGGCGATGTGCTGGTCGATCCCGGCAGCCAGTTCCAGAGCCTCGCGGCGGGGGAGACGGCAAGCGTTTTGGCCAGCTATACGGTCGAGGACGGCAATGGTGGCAGTGCGATGGCCGACATCGCCATCACCGTGACCGGTGTGAACGACGGCCCGGTGTTCGACGCGGCCCCGTCAGGCCTCGACCTGACCGATGAAGACGACGGTCAACCCCTGACCGGCAGCGCCGATCTGACCTTCACCGACATCGATCTGAACGACACCGGCCATACCGCAACGGTCACCGGCGTGACCCGTGCGGGCGCTGTCGCGGCCCTTGCCGGGCTCAGCGATGCGGATCTGATCGCCCTTCTGAGCCTCTCCGCCGTCACCAAGACGGTCGGCAGCACGAATGGTGGTCTGAGCGCCGAGTTCACGGCCGATGAAACCCTGTTCGACGGGCTCGATTTCGGGCAGAGCGTGACGCTCAGCTACGAGATCACCCTCGACGATGGCGATGGCGGCACCGACACGACCATCGTGACCGTCAGTATCGCCGGCGCGATCGATCCGCTCTTCACCTCTCAAGCGGACGGCGTGGATTTCGATACGGTCGTGGCCGGCAGCTATCTCGATGGCAGCCAATATGACGCCCTCGGCGGCGAAGACACGGTGCTCCTGCCCGAAGACGCGGGCGCGGCAGCGGCGGCAGGCTACGATCTGACCCGGCTCTTCGATGCCGGCGGCGGCAATGACGCGGTCACCGGCGGGAGCGCAGGCGACAACATCTTCGGCAACGGGGGCGACGACACGCTGCGCGGCGACGGGGGCGACGACACGCTTTCGGGTGGCGAAGGTGCGGATCTGCTGCAGGGCGGCACGGGCAGCGATTCCGTGGCCGGCGCGGCTGGCAACGATACGGCGGTCTACAATGTGGCGGCCAATGTCGGCGCCTCCGACATCTACAGCGGCAATGGTGACATCGACACGCTCTGCATCGAACTGACCGCCGCCGAATTCGACGATCCGGCGATCCGGGCCGATCTGCAGGCCTATCGCGATTTCCTGGCCGCCAACACCGATCCGGTGACCGGGCTCGCCAACGCCGCGGTCTTCCAGTTCACCCAGTTCGATCTCCGCGCCGACAGTTTCGAAACCCTGCGCGTGCTGGTCGATGGCGAGGAGCCGATGCCCGAACCACCGGTGCAGACCACGCCCTTCGGCCCGGCCTTCGTCTTCATCAACCAGACGCTGGACTACAGCTTTGGCGCCGACGCCTTCGAGGACAGCGACGAAGGCGGGGCGATCACCTATTCCGCGACGCTGGTGGGCGGCGGCGCCCTGCCGGGCTGGCTAAGCTTCGATGCCACCACCCGCACCTTCTCGGGCACGCCCGACAGCGGGGATGTGGAGGCCTTCCTGGTGGAGATCACCGCCACCGAACCCGACGGCCAGAGCGCCAGCGTGGTGGTGCCCTTTGGCGTGCTCGACGGCAACCTGATCGAAGGCACACCCGGCCGCGACACGCTCCCCGGCACGGTTGACGGCGACCTGATCCGCGGCTTCGAGGACAACGACACGCTGACCGGCGAGTTGGGCATCGACGCGATCCAGGGCGGCGATGGCCGGGATTCGATCCTCGGCGGCGACGCCAATGACGTGCTCTTCGGCGAAGGCGACGGGGATTGGATCTTCGGGGACGCCGGTGATGACGTGCTCTTCGGCGGGGATGGCGGCGACAGCCTCATCGGCGGTGCCGGCAATGATTACATCGACGGTGGCGCGGGCAATGACACATTCTCCGTCAATGGCGGGGGTGCTGACACGTTGATCGGCGGGGATGGCAATGACCGCTTTACCCTGTCTCAAAACAACGTGGTTTTTGCGGGGGACGGCAATGATACGGTTACGTCGGCCAGTCGATTTGCCACCATCGATCTTGGCGCAGGCGACGACCAGATCAATCTTGGTCTTACCATTTTCGACAACAACGCGGTTCCCGATGTTCTCACTTTGGGCTCGGGCGTGGATACCATTCTTCTTTCGACTTCGGTCGATTTTCGCATTTTTCGTGAGTTCACGGTGACGGATTTCGCAACCGGCCCCGGTGGAGATGTTGTGAATATTCAGGCCCTTCTTTCCCGTCTGTCGGCATGGGACGAAGGGACCAACCCGTTTGACGGCTTCCTGCGGTTTGTCCAAGTGGGCAGCGAAACCCTGATGCAGGTCAATGAACTGGCCACTGGGGTGGAAGCCGACTGGGTCACCATGTTAAGGATGGAGAATGTCACCGCCAGTGATCTGACCTCGGACAATGTACTGCCGGGCTACAACCCGCAAGGCGGACCGACGCCGGGCAACGTGATCAATGGGACCGCGGCGAATGACACGCTGACCGGCGGCGTCGGCGACGACACGATCGAGGGTCTTGACGGCAACGATAGTCTCAATGGCGATGCGGGCAATGACGCGATCCGGGGCGGTCTGGGCAATGACAGCCTGCGGGGGCTTCTGGGCAACGATACGATAGAGGGTGGCGATGGAGCCGATACGATCCGCGGCGAGAATGGCGACGATTCCCTGATTGGCGGCGGCGGCAATGATTTCCTCTTTGACGGAAACGGCAACGACACGATTGAAGGCGGCGATGGCGATGATGTCATTTCCATTGGCGGTATTGAGCCGACGGCCACCGATTTCGTCTTCGCTGGAGCAGGAAATGACCGGATCACCGTTCAACCCCGCACGGGGGGCGCGATTGATGCAGGCGATGGGGATGACCTCATCCGTCTGGCGACGGGACCGGCATTCACCGATCCGGGGCCAATTTTGACGCTTGGGTCGGGATCGGACCGGGTCGAGCTGACGTCAGCGAACGTGCCCGGTAGCCCGATTGTCATCACCGACTTCCAGACCGGGGCAGGGGGAGATGTCTTCGACCTCGCCGCCACCAATGCCGCGACAAATACCGACGGCGTGACCAACCTGTTCACGTCAGGCCATTTCCGCCTGACCCAGGATGGCGCTGATAGCCTCTTCGAATATGACGCCGATGGCGCGGTGGGCCCTGGCGGTTTTGTCACCGTCGCACGGTTGCTGAATGTCGATGTGACAACCATCACCGCCGACAATCTGGATCCGAATTTCGATCCGAACGGCGCGGCGCCGGTGGGTCAGGTGGTGACCAACGGGCGTGGAACCGCAGGCGACGACACGATCACCGGCGATGTCGGTGGTCCGCGCGAGATCATTGAGGGCGGCTATGGAAATGATCTGATCGACGGAAGCGGTTTGAACGACAATGACGCGATCAATGGTGGGCCGGGCAGCGACACGATCTTCGGTTCCGGGCAATTGATCGGTGGGCAACAAGACGACATTATCACGGGGTACAACCGCGGGGACATTATACAAGGCAACCAAGGAGATGATGTCCTGAATGGCGGCGACGGCGACGACACATTGTCCGGAAACTCTGGCAATGACCTGCTCAATGGGGATGCCGGCAATGACCGGTTGCTCTATTCCGGCGGCGGTGTGGATACATTGAACGGTGGCGATGGCAACGACGAGATACGTCTGATCAACGTGTCGGATGATGTCTTTGTCGACGGCGGGGCCGACAATGATCTGATCCTCACAACCTTGTTCAATGGAAACCAGTTTCTGACCCTCGGCACCGGCCAGGACACGATCGAACTGACCAGCGCGTCGTCCATTGCCGCCGGCAGCATCACCATCACCGATTTCGAAACCGGACCCTCGGGTGACCGGATCGATTTCCTGGCTGCCATCCAGGACGATGGCGTCTCGAACCCCTTCGGGGCCGGTCTCGCGCGCATGGTTCAGGAGGGCTCGGATGCGGTGCTGCAACTGGCGCTCGGCAGCAACAATGCGGCGAATTACACCTCCGTCATCACCTTCAGCAATCGCGACATCGTCGATTTCACCGCCGAGAATTTCGTGCCGCCCCTGCCGCTCGACGGCGATGGGGTGGCCGGGCAAACGGTCATCGGCACCGGGGGCGCCGACGTGATCAACGGCGGCTTCGGCGATGACACCCTTGTCGGGGATGCCGGTGACGATCTGCTGACCGGCAACAACGGGGCAGACGAGCTCCTTGGCGAGGCCGGGGCGGATACGCTCGAAGGCGGCTTCGGGGTCGACACCCTTGATGGCGGCAGCGAGGATGATCGGCTGGTCGGTGGCGATCGCGGCGACCTGCTGACCGGCGGCGCGGGGGCGGACACGTTCGTCTTCCTGCGCGAGGAGGATGGCGGCGACAGGCTCACCGACTTCCAGACCGGCAGCGATGTGATCGAGATCGACCTCTCCGGCTTCGCGCTGCTGACCGCCCCGAGCCTGCTCATCGACAGCGCTCCGGCCACCGGCGATGCGGTGCTCACCTTCGACAGCGTCACCGGCGTGCTGAGCTTCGATGCCGATGGCAATGGCGCGGGCGAAGCAAGTGTGCTGGCCGATCTGGACGGCGCCAGCCTCGCGGCATCGGATCTGATCTTCGTCTAGGGAGTCACAACCGGGGGCGTGTCGAAACCGGCCCAGCGGGCGGCGCCGATGGCGCCGTCTAGCGCGCCGCCGGGGCCAGAAGTGCGAGGAGGCTCGCCTTGAGACAGGCCAGCCGCGCCTCCAGTTCCGCCCGGCTTGCGGCGCCGATCTTCGCATTGCCCGCCGTCGAATGAATGAAATCCGCAAGTGCGGGGATGTCGAGCGCGGCCCCATCGAAATGCCGCGCGATCTCGGTCTCGAAATAGCCGCGCCAGCGTTCCGCCGCCTCGTCCATCTCGCCACAGGCGATCCGGTGCACGCCCTCGATCAACTCGGCCGTATCCGGCGCCTGTTGGATCGAATCATACCAGCTCAGCGGACCCAGCTCGAAAAACGCATCGAGCTTGTCTTCAAATTCCCGTGAGCCCTCCCAGGCCGCCAGCACCGCCGCTTCGCTTTCCAGCGATTTGGCGCGAACCACCGCGCGCAGCAGATCATCCTTGTTCTGATAGGCGTTATAGACCGTCTGGCGCGCCACACCGGCCTCGGTGGCGATGTCGGCCATTGTCGTTTTGTTCACCCCATAGCGGGCAAACATCGACATGGCCGCCTCCAGGATGATCTTGTTACGTTCGGACATGACGTCTCGATAGACTATTGCGTTCCCGAGTCAAATTAGACATATTTACACCAGTTGTCCAATCATCCACGTGGCTCTCAGGGAGACCCCCATGCAGATCAATGTAAACGGACAGAACCACGAGGTGGATGTCGAAGACGACATGCCGCTTTTGTGGGTTCTGCGCGACGAACTCGGCCTGACCGGCGTGAAATACGGCTGTGGCATCGCCCAATGCGGCGCCTGCACAGTCCATGTGGACGGGCTCGCGGTGCGGTCCTGCCAACTGACCGCGGGCTCTCTCGAAGAGGGCGCCGAGGTGGTCACCATCGAAGGGCTGGGCACGCCCGAGACGCTCCATGCGGTGCAGGAAGCCTGGGTCGAACATCAGGTCGCCCAATGCGGCTATTGCCAGTCCGGCCAGATCATGCAGGCCGCCTCCATGCTGGATCTGAACCCCGAGCCGACGGATGCGCAGATCGATGCGGTCATGTCCGGCAATCTCTGCCGCTGCGGCACCTATCCGCGCATCCGGGCTGCGGTGAAAGCCGCCGCCAAGAAGCTGCAGGAGGCCTGATCATGGGACGCATCAGAACCATCGCGCGCCGCACCTTCCTCACCGGCTCCGCTGCCGTCCTCGGCGGTGTCGCCTTCGGCACCTATCTGGGCGTGCGCCCGAATGAAAACCCGCTGGCCGCCGATCTCGATGCGGGCGAGGTGGCCTTCAACCCCTGGGTCATGATCACCGGTGACGAAATCACCCTGGTGGTGCCGCATGCCGACAAGGGGCAGGGGGTGGTGACGCCTCAGGCGGCGCTGATCGCCGAAGAACTCGACGTGGAGCTCGACCAGGTCACACTCAGCTTCGGCCAGCCTTCGGTCGCCTATTACAACACCGCCTTCGCCGATGAGGGCGTGCCGTTTATGTCCTTCGACGACAGTGGCGCCGCGGAAACCATGCGGTCGATCATGGGCGGCGTGATCAAGATTTTCGGCATTCAGGGCACCGGCGGCTCGACCACAATGCCCGACAGTTTCGACAAGCTGCGCCATGCCGGCGCTGTGGCCCGTGAGACGCTGAAACTGGCGGCAAGCGCACGCAGTGGCGTCGATGTGGCGCAGATGAAGACGCAGGCGGGGCAGGTGATCCTGCCCGATGGCACCGCCATTCCCTATACCGATCTCGCGGCCGAGGCGGCGGGGATCAAGCCGGTCTCTTACGTGGAACTGCGCGATTCCGCCGAATGGCGGCTAATCGGCAAGCCGATGGCGCGGCTCGACATGGTGGGCAAATCCACCGGCACGCTGAAATTCGGCATCGACCAGAGCGTGGACGGCATGGTGCACGCCAGCCTGCGGATGAACCCCAGGAAGGGCGGCGGCATGAACGGTTATGACGCCAGCGCGGCCGAGGCCATGCGCGGCGTGTCGAAGGTGGTCGAGATCACCAATGGTGTGGCGGTCGTGGCCGACAACACCTGGCGCGCCATCGAGGCGGCCAATGCGATCGAGATCGACTGGGGCGCGGCCCCCTATCCGGCGGAACAGGCCGAGCACTGGCAGGTCTTGTCGGACAGTTTCGTGCCAGAGCGGGTGGACAGTGAATGGCGCCACGACGGCGATGTGGACACGGGGCTGACCTCCGGCACCGCGACCGAGGCCGAATATCGCGCCCCCTATGTGGCCCATGCGCCGCTGGAGCCGATTTCGGCCATCGTGCGGGTGGCCGAGGATGGCGCCAGCGTCGAGGTCTGGTGCGGGCACCAGATGCAGCTTTTCCTGCAACAGCAGGTGGCGGGCGTTGTCGGCTGTGAACCGTCTGCGGTGACGTTGCACAACCAGTATATCGGCGGCTCTTTCGGCCACCGGCTGGAATTCGAAAACGTGATCAAGGCCAGCGAAATCGCCAACCAGATGCGCGGCACACCGGTCAAGCTCACCTTCTCGCGCGAAGAGGATATGGCCCAGGATTTCACCCGCCAGATCGCCATGAGCCGGTCGAAAGGCACGGTCGAGGGCGGTCAGGTGAAGGCTTGGGATCTGGGCATTGCCATGCCCTCGGTCATCGCCTCGCAGATGGGCCGGATCGGCATTGCCGCGCCCGGACCGGATGCGCAGATCGTGGCTGGCGCCTGGAACATGCCCTACGACATCGAAAACCTCCGGGTCACCGCCTATCGCGCACCGGAACTGGCGCCGATTTCCTCCTGGCGCTCGGTGGGCGCTTCGACGGCAGGGTTCTTTGCCGAAGGCTTCCTCGATGAGCTGATCCATGCCGCCGGCGCTGATCCGTTGGAAGAACGGCTGCGGCTGGTCAATCACGATGTGCACCGCAAGGTGCTGGAGGCCGCAGGCGAGATTTCGAACTGGGGCAGCGATCTGGGCCCGAACCGGGGGCGCGGCATTGCGCTGGTCGAAAGCTTCGGCGTGCCGGTGGCCGAGGTGGCCGAGGTCACCGCGACCGACAGCGGCATCAAGGTCGACAAGGTCTATGTGGTCGTCGATGTGGGCCGGGTGATCGACCCGGTGAACCTGGAAGCCCAGGTGCAGGGCGGCGTCATCTGGGGCATGGGCCATGCGATGAATGCCGAAATCACCTATGCCGACGGGATGGCCGAGCAATCGAACTATCACGACCACGAAGGTATGCGGCTCTATCAGACGCCCGAGATCGTGGTGCAGGTGCTTGAGAATGCGCCGAAAATCCGCGGGATCGGCGAACCGGCGGTGCCCGCAGCGGCACCCGCGCTCGCCAATGCGATCTTCGCCGCCACCGGCACGCGCCTGCGCGAAATGCCGTTCAACAAATTCGTCGATTTCGTCTGAGGGGGCGGTCATGAAACATGTTCTGAT
>JAOXSD010000172.1 GCA_025800205.1 Silicimonas sp.
GCCACCGGCGCAGACAACGTTGGACAGCGAAAGGTAGTCGCGGGCATTTGAGGGCGATACGCCTCCCGTGGGGCAGAAGGTGATCTGCGGCAGAGGTGCCCCTATCGCTTTCAGGGCCGGCGCACCGCCCGAGGCCTCGGCGGGGAAGAACTTCAGCATGTCATAGCCCTTTTCCAGCAGGGCCATCGCCTCAGTCGCGGTGGCCGCGCCGGGCAGAAGGGGCAGGCCTTCGGCTTCGCAGGCGGCGATCAGGGCATCGGTCGCGCCGGGCGAGACGCCGAACTGCGCGCCCGCTTCTTTAGCGGCGCGGACGTCTTGGGGGGTGACCAGCGTGCCCGCGCCCACGACGCCTCCGGGCACCGCGGCCATGGCGCGGATCACGTCCAGCGCGGCAGGCGTTCGCAGAGTGACCTCAAGCGCAGGAAGACCGCCTGCGACCAGCGCCTCGGCCAAGGGGCGGGCGTGGGCGGCGTCATCCACGACCAGCACCGGAACGATGGGGGCCAGCGCGCAGATCTCGCGGGTGCGTTGGGTTTTGGACATGGGTTAAACTCCGAAAATACTTGCACCCGTGTCGGCGGACCCGACATTCTGGCGGAACGCGCCGAAGAGGTCGCGACCAACGCCGTGCTGGTTGGCAGACAGATCAGCAGTCGCTGGGGTACGGTCGAGGACGCCAGGGGTGAGGATTTCAAGCTCTCCTCTGACCGCATCGACGCGCAGCAGATCACCGTCTTGCAGATAGCCGATGGCACCACCGTCCAGCGCCTCGGGGCAGATATGGATGGCGGCGGGAACCTTACCCGACGCACCAGACATGCGGCCATCGGTGATCAGAGCGACCTTGTGACCCCTGCCCTGAAGGATCGACAGCATCGGCGTCAGCGAATGCAGCTCGGGCATTCCGTTGGCTTTGGGGCCTTGGAAGCGGACGACGACGATGACG
>JAOXSD010000122.1 GCA_025800205.1 Silicimonas sp.
TATTACGCGGTGAGCATCCTCGGCTACCTGCTGGCCCCGGTCTTCCATGCCATGGGGCTTTCCAAGATCCCGGCCATGGCGGGGCTCACGTTGATCGTTCTGGCGCTGGTGTGGTGGGGATTGCGGCGGTTGCGGCGCGCGTTGGAGTAGGGCGGGGCGCTTGGCGGGGCTGAACTGCTGCGCCGGTGCTCGGGTCTGCGCGGGCGCGGCTGGCCCGGCCTTGGCGGTCTTTATGCGACCGATGCAGGTGGGGCGGGCTCGGCTTCGACCGGCTCCATGGACTGGTCAGGGACTTTCGGTGGCACATTGTTGCTCAGGTCGGTGTGGTGCGAGGCCATCCGGTCCAGCGCATCGCTCAGGTTCTCCTGAAAAACATCGAGTCGGTTGGCGATCTCGTCGATCGCCCCGGTGTCATCCTTGCTGGACGCGGATTCGATCCGGCAGACCACCTGGGTCACCGCCAGCCCGGACAGCATGCGTTTCAGCTTCGAAACTTCCTGAGCAAAAAGCTTGGCCTCGCGTTCGACCCAGGTGCTGGCGCCGTTGGACATGTCGCTGAGATCCCGAAAAGCGTGGTGGAGGATGTCGGCCTCCGCCCGGTGATCGGCGGATCCCCGATCTGGTTCTTCGGCCAGAAAACGATCAATTGCTTCGCGATACAGGACGCAGGATGTCCCGGCCAATTGGCCGAGAAAGGCAGAATCAAGGCGGTCCGCCAGGCCATTTCCGATGGTCGTGATCACATTCAGCAACTCATCCGAAATAGTCTGGTAGTTCTGTGCGACAACCTGCATCGGCACTCTGCGATCACTGAGCCGGGAGCCCAGGATGCTGAGATTGGTGGGCGCCCCCCGGGTTGCCTCGAACAGGGTGCGGATCTCGCTGACGTCCTTTGCCAGGTTGAGCAGGCAAGCGACAGCAACCCTGTATGTCTTGATATCGGCATTCTCGGGCTGCCCCAGCGCCACCGTCCGCGCGTCCCATTCGAGACCGGCCGCATGGGCCGAGAAAGCGCGGTAATCCCGAAACCCCATGTCCTTCACCGCCGCCTCGATCCGGTCAAATCCTTCTTCGGGGCTGAGTCCCTCCGCTTCGGCCCGGAGAACGCCCCGGTAGAGTTCGGCGACCGTTTCGGTCAATTCGGTCGTCGGTTTGAAGCGCACCGAAAGATAGCCATTCCGGACGGGTACGGCCACGGCGAACACCCAGTAGTACCGGCCGCATTTCGCGCGATTTTTCACATAGCCGCCGAAGAAATTGCCTGCTTTCAGTTCCTCCCACATGCGCCAGAACACCGCTTTCGGCATGTCCGGATGGCGCACGAGCTTGTGCGGTGCACCGATCAACTCGTCCCAGGAGAACCCGGAAACCCTTTGAAATACGACATTGCCAGCCCGGATGATGCCGCGGTCATCGGTCCGAGACAGGAAAACATCCGCCACTTTGAAATCGTCAATTTGCTGGTCGATGACTTTGTTCATGATGCCCCAAGTCTGCTTTCACAATATGTGACGGTGTCCGCCGGTGTCTCTCAAGGCCGTGTGCCGCGTCTGTCGGCTTATACTGTCCAAATGTGAATGAAGCCTCTCCAAGGTAAAAAAACCGAGACACGATCCGCTATATCCCGGGATTGGCGGTCTGAAGCCTGCGGAGGCTCGGTGGACCGGGCGGCAAGGGTTTTTGTCGGCAAGGGCGCGCCCCCGGGCCTAGGGCGCGAACGCAACAGATCCCGCGCCCGAATGCGCCAAATCGACCCGGCCGGGCTTTTTCCTTTCCAGTTTCGGGACTTCTTGCCATAAGGCGCGCGATGACCAATCGGATCGCCTTGGGTATTGGGATAGTCTTGTCCGTCGTCCTAGCACTGGATTACGTGCTCGGCCTCGGCACGTCCCTGTTTATGGCCCGGAAATTTTTGGATCTGATCCAGGCCCTCGCGGTCTGGCGGTAAGCAAAGGAAGGAGCACACCTTGGCTGTCAAAGTTGCAATTAATGGATTCGGTCGCATCGGACGTAATGTCCTGCGCGCAATCGTGGAATCGGGCCGGGACGATATCGAAGTCGTCGCCATCAACGACCTCGGACCGGTGGAAACCAACGCTCACCTGCTGCGCTATGACAGCGTGCACGGGCGTTTCCCGGTCAATGTGAAATCCGGCAAGGACTGGATCGACGTGGGCGGCGGCAAGATCAAGGTCACCGCGATCCGCAACCCCGCCGAACTGCCCTGGGGCGATGTGGACATCGCCATGGAATGCACCGGCATCTTCACCTCCAAGGACGCCTGCCAGGCCCATCTGGAAAACGGCTCCAAAAAGGTTCTGATCTCGGCGCCGGGCACCGACGCGGACGCGACCATCGTCTATGGCGTGAACCACAAGGAGCTGAAGAAGTCGCACAAGATCGTCTCGAACGCCTCTTGCACGACCAACTGTCTCTCGCCCGTCGCCAAGGTGCTGAACGACACCGTCGGCATCAAGAAGGGCTTCATGACCACGATCCACAGCTACACCGGTGACCAGCCGACGCTGGACACGATGCACAAGGATCTCTACCGCGCCCGCGCCGCCGCCCTGAACATGATCCCGACTTCGACCGGGGCCGCCAAGGCCGTGGGTCTGGTGCTGCCCGAGTTGAAGGGCAAGCTCGACGGTGTCGCGATCCGCGTGCCGACGCCGAATGTTTCGGTGGTCGATCTGACCTTTGAATCGAAGAAGAAAACCACCGTCGAGGAAATCAACGACGCGATCCGCAAGGCCGCCCGCAAGGCGCCGCTCAAGGGCGTGCTTGGCTTCACCGACGAACCGCTGGTGTCGTGCGATTTCAACCACGACCCTCATTCGAGCATCTTCCACATGGATCAGACCAAGGTGATGGACGGCAACATGGTCCGCATCCTGACCTGGTATGACAATGAATGGGGCTTCTCGAACCGCATGAGCGACACCGCTGTCGCCATGGGCAAGCTTCTCTGAAACAACAGCGCCCCGGCCGTTCTGGCCGGGGCTTTCTCTCAGAGAGTCTCGCCGTGTCTTCTCCGGGAAGAACCGGCGGCGCAAACCGCGCAACTCCCCCAAGCTGCGCGGTTTTCTCTTGGAAAAGGCTTCAGAAGCCTTTTCGGAAGCGTTTTCTGAAAACGCTTCTCCTCACCGCAGCCCGTCTTCCCCTTTCACATTCCAGGCCTCCAGCCCGCCCATCCGCGAATGCACCCGTCCGCCGCAGGACATGGCGAGACCAAAGACGATCTCGTCGGCTTTCGGCCCATCGGGCAGACCGACCTCGATCCCGTCGAAATGGCTGCGGACATAGGCCGCATTGATATGACCCAGCGGAATATCCAGCCGCGCGCCCATGCCGCCTTTCTTCATGCAGGAGGGCACGATGGCATTCGAGTCGCCCAAGAGTGCGCGCATGGTCCAGCCGCCCGGCACATGCCACATGGCCCCATGTTCCAGCTCGCCCGCTTCGCCGACAATGGCGCCCTTGCCATAGCCGTCGATCACCTCCTTGCCGCCAAGGGCTGCGATCAGCTTCTCGCTCATCTCGAGCCCGAGCGGTTTCAGATCGTCCATGGTGGATTGCAGGTCGGGTTCATAGCGTCCGGCGAAGGGGTTCTTCACACAGGCGAGCGCGGCGCCGAGTTTGCGGGGATTGTCCGGGGCGGGGCCGCCGTCGTGGCGGACCTCCTCGATGATCAATTGCAGCTTGCGGATTGTGAATTCAGGCATCGGTCAGGGTCTTCTCAGGTTCGATGATGTGGGTCAGAGGGCCAAGCGTCAAGGTCGCCGCTTCGATAAGTCCCCGTTTGCGAAAGGTTTCAGCCCGGGCAGCGCCCCGGGCAAGCGCGGTCTGCCTGTCGGTGTCGCTCAGCGCGCCGACATCGGCGGTCACTCCGCGCGCGCCTAGATCGCTGTCCGGAGACAACGCGCGCGCAGGCACCCGCGCAATAGCCGGATGGCCCGGCAGATCAACCGCGTTGGCGATCAGCGTTGCGGCGGCATCGGCCCGGGCGGCATCCGCCGCCAGCACCGTCACCGCATCCGCAATTCCCAGGGAATGGGAGCGCCCGCGCCATCCGGATGTCGCCAGCCCGCGCGCACGGTCCTTTGCCGTCACCTCGATCGGGCCTGCCGGGGAGGCGGCGCCGAAAACGCCATCCGCAAGGTAAAACGCAATGTCGCCCCCGTTGTTCACATAGGCCTTTGTGACGGTTGCTGCGACCATCGCCGCCAGAACCTCATCGGCCACAGCACCCGCCACCGCCGCCATTGGCGTCACGAACACCGCGCCAAAAGGCGCCACCGCCCGCGCCATACGCCGCGCCGTGGGGGAGGCAAAATCCCCGCCATCCAACGGGCACCGCAGGCGCGGCAATTCCGCCACCAGTTCTTCCAAAAGCCCATCAAACCGCGCGCTTGCGGCGCGCAAGGCCGCTGCCCGCCCCGCGCCTTCCGCATCGACGATCAGATCAATCGGCCCGTGCTGCAAATGCAGTCGGCCATCGGGCAGGGTCGCGGCAAAGCTCATTCCGCCCCACCGATCACCCGCGACGCATCGCCATATTCGCCGCCCGCCTCCAGCACATCATCGAGATCGCGTACCACCTCGCCGTGACCGCCAAGGGCGATGTAATCCGCCCGCGTCGTGGTGAATTCCAGTGGGGCCACCAGTGCGGGCGTTGGCACCGAGCCAAAGGCGCCATCGGGCAGGGCGGTCACATCCACCATCACCGTGATCCCGCCGCCGGGCCAGAGATAGGCGGGCGCACCGCCCAGCGTCACCCGCGTCTTGTCCTCATGCACCGACCGGGTCAGATGGATCGGATTGCGCGTCACGCCCGAGCGCAGCGACCCGCCCGCACCACCCATGAAGAGAACGGTGCACAAGGCCGGTTCGCAATTCTGCGCAATCAGATCCACCGAGGCCTGCAAGGCCTCCGGCATCGGCTTCGCAACAGGCGTAAGTGCTTCGTCCAGCTCATAAAACGCCGCATGTTCCCCGGTGGTCGAGACCATCAGCAGCGTCAGCCCCGGCCGTGCGCCCTTGGCCACCCGCCAGTCATCGAGGATCGACAACGGGTCTTCGATATCCGTCCCGCCCCAGCCCAAGCCCGGTTCGGCCACCTTGAAATAGCGCCCGGGCGTCGAGCGCCGCCCCTTGATCCGGATGCCGGTGTCGGGCCAGTCGATCACCTTGCCCGCCTGATGCTCGCTGACGACGCCGGTGATATGGTCATCCACGACCACCACCTCATCCACCAGCCCTTTCCATTGCGAGGCGAACATGCCGATGGTGGCCGAGCCGCAACCGACGCGCATCCGCACCTCCGGCACCCCGTCGACAATCGGCGCGTGCCCTGCCTGCACGATGACCGTCGCGCCGCCATCGACGGTCAGTTCCACCGCTTCCTTGTTGCAAAGTGCGAGCAGTGCGGCGCAGGTGGCGCGCCCCTCTGGCTTCGTCCCGCCCGTGAGATGATCGACGCCGCCCAGCGACAACATCTGCGAGCCATATTCCGAGGTCATCACATGGCCCACCGGCTCGCCTTGTGCGCGGACCACCGAGGCTTCCGCGCCCAAGTGCCGGTCGGTGTCGATCTTCACCTTCACGCCGCAATAGGAAAAAATCGCCTCGGTCACCACGGTCACGCAATCGACGCCCTCGATCTCGCGGCTGACGATGAAGGGCGCGGGCTTGTAATCGGGATAGGTCGTGCCCGCCCCGATGGCCGAGACGACCACATCCTCGCCCGAAGCCTCCCGCCCGTCCCAATCGGCGGCCAGAAACGGCTTGACCTCATCGCCCTTGGCAATCCGCCGGTCGAGGATGGTCAGCGGATCGACCCGGATGATCCGGCCCGCCTCGTTTGCATAGCGATCACAGGCCCCCGCGCGCCCCTCGGCGATGTAGCACATCACCGGGCAGGCATCGCAGCGGATCTTTTCGGGCCTTTCGCTCATGGAATGTCCTCCCCGGCAAGGGCGGCGGCGATGAACCCTGTCGGGGCCGCCATGAAAGAGGTGTAGAGCCGGAAATGCTCGGTCTCTTCAAAGGCAATCGGCATCGGCCCGCGGCGCGTCATTTCCAGAACCTGCGCGCCCGGCACGGCCATCAAAAGCGGCGAATGGGTCGCCATGATCACTTGCGACCGGGCACTTTCCTGCAATCCGGCCAGCACCCGCAGAAGGTCAAGCTGCCGTTTCGGCGATAGCGCGCTTTCCGGTTCGTCCAGCATGTAGATACCCTGTCGCCCCATGCGTTCTTCGAAGAAGCGCACAAAGCCCTCGCCATGGGACCAGGACAGGAAATCGGGCGCCGCCGCGCTGACATCCTGGGCAACCTCATCGAGATGACGGGCCACCGCGAAAAAGCTTTCGGCCCGGAAGAACCAACCATCGGTGACCTTGGGCAGCCAGGCGCCGCGCAGCGCGTCCCCCAGTGCCGCACCGCTCGTGTCCAGCGCGCGGGAGTGATCCACCGGGCGATAGCCCTTGCCACCGCCTGCCTCGTCATAGCCCGCCAGCGCCGCGATGGCCTCGATAAGGGTGGATTTGCCCGAGCCGTTCTCGCCCACGAGGATCGTGACCGGGCTCTCGAAACCGATCTCGAACGCTTCCGGATCAAGCCAGGGCAGGTTCATCGGATAGTCTTTGCGGTCGCCCATCCGGTCCGCAATCAGAGTCAGCCGCCTGAGGAAAGGCGCAGGCAGGTTGGTACCGCGTTTGCGCGTCATCTCAGCCGGCCTCCCTGATCGCCGCCAGCACCCGATGGGGCAGGGCGGGCACCCGTGTGATCCGCGCGCCCGAGGCATGGCGGATGGCGTTCAGGATCGCGGGGGCGGTGGGGATCAGCACATGCTCCCCCAGCCCCCGCGCGCCCATCGGTCCTTCGGGGTCGGGTTTCTCGATCAGGATCGAGGTGATCTCGGGCATGTCGCCAATGGTCGGGATCAGGTAATCATGCAGGTTCTCGGTGCGGCCCGGAATGAACTCCTCCATCAGCGCCAGACCCAATCCCTGCGCAATGCCGCCCTCGATCTGCCCCTCGGCCAGCACCGGATTGATCACCCGCCCCAGATCATGGGCCGCCACCATGCGGCGCACCTTCACCGTGCCAAGCGCCATATCGACGTCCACCTCGGCCAGTTGCGCCCCATAGCCATAGAGCACATAGGGCGTGCCCTGACCGTCCTCGTCCAGCATCGTGGTGGGCGGGTCGTAGCTCTCCTCGGCGGTAAGAACGTAGCCGTTTTCATCGGGCGCCATGGCACCGGGATCGATCTCCCGCGTGGTCTCGCCGTCGCGCACCACAATGCGGCCCCCTTCAAAGGAAATCCGCGCCGCGCCGCCCAGATTGCTCTGCCGTAGGATCACGTCGCGCAGCGCCTTGCCCGCCGCCTCTGCAGCGCGGCCGGTGATGAAGGTCTGGCGCGAGGCCGAGGTTTTGCCGCAATCGGGCGTCAGGGCCGTGTCCGGCCCCACCAGTTCGAACGCATCGACCGGCACGCCAAGCGCATCCGCCGCGATCTGCGCGATCACCGTATTGGCCCCCTGACCGATGTCGGTTGCCCCCTGATGGAGCCGCAAGGTGCCCGACGCCGTCACCCCGATCCGAATGGTAGAGGGGTTCGGCAGCGCAGTGTTGCCGCAGCCATACCAACAGGAGGCGATGCCGACCCCGCGCCGGATCACGCCGCCTTCCGCATTTTGCGCTTCGGCCCGCTCCAGCGCAGCCTCCCAATGAGGCGCAAGGGCGTCGAGGCATTCCACCAGCCCCACCGTTGCCAACACCTGACCACAGGGCGTCCGGTCTCCGTCCCGCAACGCATTCAGCCGCCGAAAGGCCAACCGGTCCATATCGAGCGAGGCAGCCAGATCATCATAAAGGCTCTCCTGCACGATGGCCGCCTGGGGCACGCCAAAGCCGCGAAACGCACCCGCCGTCGGCCCGTTGGTGTGGATCGCCCGGCTGGTCGCCAGATAGTTCGGCGTGAGATAGGGCCCCGAGGCATGGACCGGCACGCGGGTCGCCACGGTCGGCCCCCAGGAGGCATAGGCCCCGGTGTTGAAGTCCCCGTGAAACGCCATGCCGGTGATCCGCCCCTCGGCATCCGCACCGATCCGCGCGCGCATGGTGCCGGGATGCCGCTTGGTGCTCGCTGCCATGCTTTCACGCCGGGTGAAGACCATGCGGCAGGGCTCGCCGGTCGCCAGCGCCGCAAGCCCGATCAGCGGCTGCACCGAGAGATCGAGCTTCGCCCCAAAGCCGCCACCCGCCGCCGTGGGGATGATCCGCACGCGGTTCATCGGCAGGCCCAGAACCCGTGCTGTATCCTCCTGATCCATGACCGGGGCCTGTGTGCAGGCCTCGATCACCAGCGTGTTCCCGTCCAGATAGGCCAGACCCGCCTCAGGTTCGATATAGGCATGTTCGACATAGGAGGTCTGAAACGCGCCCTCGGCCAGATGCGCCGCCGCATCAAGTGCTGTCTCCGCATCCCCTGACGCGACCCGCCCCCGGATCAGCGTATTGTCCAGCCGGTGTTCATGAAGCTGCGGTGCGGCGCCCGTGCCGCCCGCTTCTTCGGTCAGAGAATGCTCCAGAACTTCCCAAGTGACTGGGAAGTCGTCCAAATCCAACGGTTCCACCACTTCGAACCCACCCACCACGAGGGCCACCGCCTCGCCCAGATGCCGGGCACATTCTTCGGCCAGCGCAGGCTGATCGGCCAGGGGCGGGATCACCCCGAACCGGTTCTCGCCGGGAATGTCGGCGGCGGTCAGCACCGTCACCCCGTGCGCCTCGGCCCAGGCCGCAATGTCGGAAAAGTGAAATCTCGCATGAAAATGGGGTGAGCGGATCGCGCGCACCAAAAGCGCCTCAGCTGGGCCTACATCGGCGCCAAACAGCTCCGTCCCGTCCACCTTGCGCGCCCCGTCGAGCCGGGCCACCGGTGCGCCCACCGCGTGCCCCGCCTCGGGCGCCGGGACGGGCACTGCCCCCAGATCGCCAATCGCCGATTTGATCTTGGCATAGCCCGTGCAACGGCAGAGAACGCCCGCCAGCGCCGCGTCGATCTCGTCACCCGAAGGCGTAGGACGTTCGCGCAAGAGCTCCAGTGCGGCCATCATCACGCCGGGGGTGCAGATCCCGCATTGCGCTGCCCCATGGGCGAGGAAGGACGCCTGCAATCGCGCCCGCAATTCGTCTTCCGTGGCCTGCAAGGTTTCGACAACCCGGCCCTCGACCTGGGCGGCGGGCATCAGACAGGCGCAGCTCTGCGCCCCGTCCACCAGCACCGTGCAGGCCCCGCAATCGCCCGCGTCGCAGCCGACCTTCACACTGGTCTGCCCCAGATCACGCAGCAGCTCCGACAACCGCCGTCCCGGTGCCACCTCGACCTCTTGGCGGCGCGCGCCCAGGGTGAACCGCAGTTTCATGGCGCCCCCTTTGCCGCCACTCGGCTCAGTGAGCGGCGCAGCAATTCACCCGCTGCCGTAGCCCGATACCCGGCATCCGCCCGCACATCATCAATCGGCGCCAGATGGGCCGCCACCATCTCGTCGGTCACCGCATTGGGGTCCAGATGCGCCCCGATCAGCGCCCGTTCCGCCGTGCCGATGCGGGTCGCAACCGGCCCCGCCGCGCCGACCGCAAGCGCGGCCTCGGTCACCAAACCGCCCTCGATCACCACCCGCGCTGCCACCATGGTGATGGAAATCACCAGCGAGTCCCGTGCGCCGAGCTTCAGAAAATCGCTCTGCCCGTGGGTGGCTTCCAGTGGCACGAACAGCCCGGTCACCAGCTCATCCGCCCGCAGCGCCGTCGCCCGTGGTCCGGTCAAAAATTCCGCCAAAGGCAGACGCCGCATCCCGCCCGCAGAGGCCAGTTCCACCTCCGCGTGAAGCGTCAGCAAGGGCGGCACCCCATCCGCCGCAGGCGAGGCATTGCAGAGATTGCCCGCCACAGTCCCCCGGTTCTGGATCTGTTTCGCGCCGACCTGCGCCGCTGCCGCCTTCAACCCGTCGAAGGCCGGGGGCAGGGGCGCCGCGATCACATCGCCCCAGGTTGCCGTCGCGCCGATGTGCACGCCGTCGTCACGGGGCTCGATCCGCGCCAGATCCGCAATGCCGGTGATGTCCAGCACCGGCCCCGGCAATACCTTGCGCTCGGTTGCCGGAAAGAGATCGGTGCAGCCCGCCGCCACCACCACGTCGCCTGCCGCCCGCGCCTCGAGCGCGGCCTGCAAAGTGTCGGGACGGATGTAGCTGTTGGCCTCTGCCATGGCTCCGAGATCGCTGGTATACAAGCAGTATGTTGCGGCAGCGCCCACAAGCTGTCAATGAAAGCCTATGACACGGGGGCCGAAAGACTATCGCCTGTCCGACCAGGTCGGGTTCAACCTGCGCCGCGCCAACCAGCGCCATGTGGCGATCTTTGCCCGCCATGTGGCCGGGTTGACGCCGACCCAATTCGCCGTTCTGGCGCGGCTCTATGAGCGGGGCGCGCTGTCGCAGAACCTGCTTGGCCGGCTGACGGCGATGGACAGTGCGACGATCAAGGGCGTGGTCGAGCGGCTCGGCACCAAGGGGCTGGTGACCACCCGTCAGGACACCGAAGACCGCCGGTTGCGGCAGGTCGAATTGACGCCTGCGGGCCGCAGCCTGTTCGAGACCGCCCATCAGGGCGCCATGGAGGCGCGCCGCGAAACTCTGGAACCGCTCAGCGCGGAAGAAGCCGCCCTTCTCGAAATGCTGCTCGCCAAACTGGTCTAAAGCGTGTTGCGCCCGATCGGAATCGGAGCATTCAAAACACGCGTTTGAGGCATGGCCGAAAGGCAGCGTGTTTTGAATTCAGTTTGGTGCAACATGCTCTAGCTCAGACGCCCACGTAGGTGTGGATCAAGCTCCGGTCCGCGCGCAATTCCTCGGTTGCCACCATCTCGCGCCCCTGACCGTTCTCGATGAACTTCACCCGGTCCGCGAGGCTCAGCACCGCCTCGATCCGCTGCTCCACCAGAACCACGGCAACGCCCTGATCCCGCAGAGTTTCCACCGTCTCGCGAATGAGCTGGATCATCGATGGTTGCAACCCTTCGGTTGGTTCATCCAGCAACAGCACCTTCGGCTCCAGGCAAAGCGCCCGCGCCGTGGCCAGCATCTGCTGCTCACCGCCCGAAAGCGTCTCGGCCCGTTGCGACAATCGCTCTCGCAGGCGCGGAAACATCTCCAGCACCCGCTCGCGGGTGGTGCGCCCCTTGCCGCCCGCCATCAGCCCGATCTCAAGATTTTCCGCCACCGACATCTCGGTGAAAAGCCGTCGCCCCTGGGGGATGTACCCCACGCCCAGACCCGGCACCTGATGGGCGGGGCGCTCGTTCAGACAGGTGTCATCCAGCATGACCCGGCCCGAGGTGAGCGGCAAAAGCCCCATGATCGCCTTCATCGTCGTGGTCTTGCCCGCGCCGTTGCGACCCAGAAGGCAAAGCACCTCGCCCGGGCGCGCCTCGAAACTCAGGTCATAGAGCACCTGCACCGGTCCATAGCCGCAGGAGACCCCCTCAAGCCTCAGCATCGCTCACCCCCAGATAAGCGGCCTGCACGCGCGCGTCACTCTGGATCTCGGCAGGCAGACCCGTGGCCAGAACCCGCCCCATGTCCAGCACCGTGATCCGTTCGGCCAGTTCCATCACCACATTCATATTGTGCTCGATCAGAAGGATCGTCGTGTCGCCCGCCAGTTCCCGGATCAGCCGGTTGAAATTGGCGATCTCGCTTTCGGCGAGCCCCTGGGTCGGTTCATCGAGGATCAGCAGACGCGGCGATTGCGCCACACCCATGGCGATCTCCAGAAGCCGCTGATGGCCGTAGGAAAGATCGCCCGCCAACTGGTCTTCGCACTCGGTCAGACCGACGCGATCCAGGGCGGCGCGCGCCGCCCCCCGGTCGGGCGAGCCGAGGGCGAGGGCGATATTGTCGGCAAGCGACAGCCGCGCATAGATCGCGGTGATCTGGAACGTATAGGCCAGCCCCATGCGAATGCGTTTGTGGGCGGGCAGGGCGGTCACGTCACGTCCGTCAAAGACAACCTGCCCGCGCGTCGCCTCGATCCGCCCGGCGATCATCCCCACCAGCGTCGATTTCCCGGCGCCGTTGGGCCCGATCAGCGCATGGACCTCGCCCGGCGCCACCCTGAGCGCCACATCCTCCACCGCCGTCAGCCCGGCGAAGGTCTTGGTCAGTCCTTGGGTCTGCAACAGGCTCATGGCAACCACCTCAGCCAGCGCTTGCGCAATTCCCCCATCAGGCCGAGCGGCGCAAAGAGCGTCAGGGCGACCAGCACCGCCCCTGCGATTAGCATATAGGCGCTGGTCCATCCGCTTGCGTAATCAATGAGATAGAACATGAAAAGCGCACCCACGAAGGGCCCGATCACCGTGCCGGCACCCCCCAGCAACACCCAGAGGAGCGGAAAGATCGAATATTGCACCCCGGTGAAACTGGCGCCCACGTAACCGAAGAGGAGCCCGTAGGCCGCGCCCGCCGCGCCTGAAAGCGTGCCCGACAGGACCACCGCCAGAAACTTGTGGCGAAAGCAATCATAGCCCAGCATCCGCGTGCGTTCCTCGTTCTCGCGGATCGCGACCAGCACCCGGCCGAACCGCGCCCGCACCAGCTTCAGCGTGATCAGAAGCGCGGCGGAAAACAGGATCAGCGCGGCATAATAGCGGTTGGTCGGCTCCGACAGATCGACGCCCGCGATCTGCCGCGTCGCCTGTTGCAAGACAAAGCCTTCATCGCCCCGGGTCCATTCCCCGAAATAGAGCACCGTCAGAAAGGCGGATTGGGCAAACATCAGGGTCACGATCATGAAGGCCACGCCAATGGTCCGGAGCGCCAGCAGCGCCACGACGGCAGCGAGGACGGCGGCGCAGATCAACCCGATGACAAAGGCGGGCAGGGCGGACACGTCCCCATGCTGCATGGCAAGGCCGAGCCCGTACATGCCCGCGCCAAAGAACATGGCGTGTCCCAGCGACAGAAGACCGGTGTAACCAAAGAGCAGGTTGTACCCGACCGCATAGGTCGCCAGCACGAGGATCCGCGCAAGGTTGCCCTGATGATAGGCGGGCAGCACCAGCCCTGCGACGATCAGCGCGGCAATCAGCGCCAGATGCAGCGCCCAGATCTTTCCCGTCTCGCTCATGCCGGTTTCTTTCCGAAAAGCCCCTGAGGGCGGAACACCAGCACAAGGGCGACCAGCAGCGTGGCGAGGATCTTCGCCAGCGTCGGCGAGAAGAAGACGGAGATGATCCCGTCCGAAAGACCGATGAGGAGGGCGGCCAAAATCGTTCCCCGGATCGAGCCTAGCCCGCCGATGATCACCACGATGAAGGACAGCAGCAGCGGATCACCCCCCATCAGGTAATGGGCCTGCGAGATGGGCACGATCAGCACGGCTGCAAAGGCGGCCAGTGCCGCGCCGAGGCCGAAAACCAGCGCATAGACCCGTTCGACCGGAATGCCGAAGGCGAGTGCTGTTTCCCGGTCCAACTGCGTCGCCCGCATGATCAGGCCAAAGCGCGAACGGGTCAGGAACAGCCAGAAGGCGACAAGCAGCGCCGCCGCCGCTACGATCACGAAGAGCTTGTAGGTCGTCGTCCCGAAGCCCCAGGGATAGAACAGTGCCAGCCCGTTTTCGCCCCATTCCACCCAGGGCAGGGCAATGCGCGAATTGAACGGCGGTTCCACCGGCCGTGCCTCCGGCCCATAGAGCATCAGTGCCGATTGCTGCATGATGTAGAGGATCCCGATGGTCGCCACGATGGTCGCCTCGGGGTCGTATTCCACCCGCTTCAGGATCAGCCAATCCGCCGCCGCCGCGATCACGCCCGCGATCAGCGGTGCCACCACCAAAGCGGCCACAAAACCAACCGCCGGATGCCCGCCCAATGCGGTCGCCACGAACCACGCCAGCACCGCGCCCAGCATGAAGAATTCCCCGTGCGCGACGTTGACCACGCGCATCACGCCAAAGACCAGCGACAGCCCCAGCGCGGTCAGCGACAGCACCGCCGCCCCGACCGCCCCTTCCAGGATGGCAAGCATCAAATGCGGCCCGAATTCCATCTAGCCTGTTCTTCTTCCTGTCAAAAATACTTGCGCGGGATTGGGGGGCTGGCCCCCCAAATCAGAAGCTCTGTGCCGTGTAATCCACCTCATCGGGATAGAACGTATCCTCGATGCTCGTCGAATGCACCCGCACCATGCGTCCGTTCTCGACCCGGCTGATGTATTGCTTGCCGAAGGTCTGGTGGGTCTTGCCGTTGAAGATCTTCGGCCCCTGCGGATGTTCGAACCCTTCGTCCATCGCCGACATCGCCTCGACCGCCTCGATCAGCTTGGCGCGGTCTTGCGGCCCGGCATAGCCCGACGCCTCCATGCCGCGCTTGATGATGTAAAGCGTCTCCCAGCAGCCGAACATATGGGCATAGGTCGAGACATCCTTGGCATCACTCACCGAAGCACCGTTTTCATCGACGCCGACGGCGGCGCGGAAGGCCTTGTCATACTCGGTCTGGTCCGCCTGCGCATAGCGCGGCATGCCTTCCCAGAAATAGGTTCCGTCAAGGAATTCGAGGCCGGGCGAAGACATGTCCACCGCCTCGAGACTGTCGATGAAGCCGAAGATCGCCGGCGCCGAGGGGCCGAAGAACTCGCCCAGCTCCTTCACGAAGGTCAGCACCGCAGGGCCGACCATCACGTGATAGAGCACTTCCGTGTCGCGCGGGATCTTCGGGAAATACTTGGTGAAGGAGGTTTCCGTGGGCGGGATGGCGATATGCTCCAGCACCTCGCCGCCCTGGGCCTCGATCGCTTGGGTGAAGAAATCCCGGTGGTCATGGCCGAAGGCGAAATCGGGGAAGATCATGGTGACCTTCTTGCCGAGGTTCTGCGACACATAGGGCGCCATCGCCTGCACCTGGCTTTTCACATCCGTGATGCCCGGTTGCAGCGTGTAGCGATTGAGCGCGCCCGAAGCCACGTGATGACCTTCCGAGACCACGAAATAAGGGATTTTCAATTCGCCCGCCGCAGGGGCGGAGCCAAAGACCACATGGCTGAACAAGGTGCCGAAAGCCACGTCGCATTCATGCTGATTGGCAAACTTCTCCACCACTTCCGCGCCGCGCTTGGGGTCGGTCCCGTCATCCTCGGCGACGATCTCCAGGGGCCGTCCGTTGATCCCGCCCGCATCGTTGATCGCCTTTGCGGCGGCTTCCGTCGTGCGCCCGTACCAGCGCCCGTAGGCCGCGCCGATGCCGGTGGAATGCTGTTGAAACCCGATCCGGATCGGGGCCGAGGATTGCGCCTGCGCATAGCGCGACACCAGAGGTGAGGCGGCCAGCAGACCGCCCGCCGCCGCCCCTTTGAGCAATCCGCGACGCGATGTGATGAGTTTCGACATGACAATCTCCCTATGCGCGGCGCCTCGTTTTCGGACGCTCTTCGCCCCCGATTGTTGTTGGCATACAAGCAGCTTGTCCAGATTTTTCTGAAAACCGCGTGATTTCAGGGGGTTCAGGCGCCGCGCGGTGCCGCAAGCAGCCACAGGCCGAGCAAAGTATAGGCAATCATGAAAAGCGACAGCGGCAGGGTGGCGAGGGCTGCGCGCCGCCCGCGCTCGAAATGATCCAGCGCGATCCGATGCGCCAGAAGCACCGACCAGACATGGCCCAGCACCACCAGCCCGGCCTGGGTCAGCCAGATCACCCGCACCCAGTCGAGGCGGTTGAAGAATCCGGTGGTGACGCGAAAGGGCTCGATGCCAAAGAGATCCGCGCCGGTGTTCAGCGGGTCGTTGAGGGCGGCCACCGTGTACTGGATCATCACCAGAAACGAGGTCAGGTAATGGGCGATGTGATAGACAAAGGCGATGGGCAGCAGGCTCAGCGCCATATGGCCGACAAGCCGGGGGAAATCCACCTGGGCGCTTGCGATCTTTACCCCCAGCCAAAGGGTGAGCAGAAAGACTGCCAACAAACCAGCAATCGACAGCGCCAACCCGATCAGCGTTTGCGTGACCACCGCCGAGCGTCCGGGAAATTCCAGCGGGTTCACCCCGATCTGCGCCAGCCACCAGAAGGTCTCGTTGATCCCGTCGAAACTGCCCACCGCCAGAAGCGTCAGCGCAAAGGCGCCCGAGGCCGCCATGGGATCCGCCCGTGTGATCTGCCAGCCGGGCCATCCGCGCGCCTCGGATTTGCCCCATGTCAGCTTGCCAAAGGCCCCCATGATCGCGTGTCCCAGCTCCACCTGATTGAGCACGCTTTCCCCCGAGATCAGCACCGCCCCCATGATCGCGGCCCAGTAGCAGGCGACAAACACCGCGAGTCGCTCCGGATCATCGGGCGCGATATCGGCCAGCAGGAAGGCGGCAAAGCCGATCAGCATCAGCACCGCAGGCCAGAGGCCCCACCGGGCGGGCAGGGGGCGGATGCGCCAGCCCGGCGCCAGCCAGTGATAGAGCCCGGTCCAAGGATTGACCCAGTGCCAGAGGCCGGGGATCAGACCCGAAAGGGTCACCACACCGACCCAGCCCAAAGTCCAGAACGTCAAAGGCATCAGGTTCGACAACGGGTCGCGCGGTCCGGCCATGCCGAGAGCCACGATCCCGGCGAGCATCAGAAAGCTCAGGACCGAGGTGACATCCCGCGCGCCCTGCCAATCGCGCCGCGCCTTGCCTGCGCGGGCCGCGAACATGGCAAGGCTCACCCGGTCCGGCAGCGCAAAAAGCGCCACCACCGTCAGTGCCACCACCGCCACGCCGGCACCCGCGTAGACATCGGTCGGCAACAGCAGCACGAACCCCTGATCGCCCGCATGGGCCAGCGCCAGTTCCGGCCAGACCAGCGCCAATCCCAGAATTCCAATCAGCCGCGCCACGCCGACACCTCCTATTGACAGGAAAACAATCCCTGACATTTTGAATGTATACAAGCGATCCGAGGCAGAGACGCATTGACAAAAGGAAGCATTATCGGCGTCGACGTCGGCGGCACCTTCACCGATTTGGTGATGGTCGAGCCTGAGACCGGCGCGATCCGACTGGCCAAGGTGCCCACCACGCTCGACAATCAGGCATATGGCGTGCTGTCTGCGCTGGAAAGCGCCGAAGCTGATCTGGCCGAGGTGGATCTGATCGTCCACGGCACCACCACGACCACCAATGCGGTGCTGGAACGCAAATTGTCGCGCACCGGCCTGATCACCACCCGAGGGTTCCGGGACGTGCTGGAACTCGGTCGCCGCACCCGCCCGCAAGCCTATGGGATGAAAGGCGAATTCCGCCCCATCATTCCCCGCGATCTGCGCCTCGAAGTGCCCGAGCGGATGGATGCGGCAGGCGAGATCGTCACGCCGCTCGACGAAACCGCCCTGCGCGCGGGCCTGCAAACCCTGCTCGATGCCGGCACCGAAGCCCTCGTCATCCACTTCCTTCACGCCTATGCCAACCCGGCCCACGAGCGCCGCGCCACCGAGATTGCGCGCGAGGTCTGGCCCAATGATCACATCACCTGCGGCCACGAACTCCTCTCGGAAACCCGTGAATTCGAACGTGGTGTGACGGC
>JAOXSD010000177.1 GCA_025800205.1 Silicimonas sp.
GAACTTTCCAGTGCCTCGAACCCGTACAAATGGTACACCCGGGCAATCGCATCGAGCATCGCCTTGCGTTCGGTCACCTCAGCGCCGAAATAGTCGCGGAAGCCCTTCGGCGTGATCGCCTTGGGGCGCGGGGTCTTTTTCTGTTTGGCCATGGGCCGGTCCTCTGGTGCAGTCGCGCGGGGTTTAGCCGCTCACCGGGGACGGGGCAAGGAGAGGGTGCATGAGCATCGAAATCGAAGAGAGATTGGCGCATCTGGAGCGCCTGACGGATGAGTTGAACACCGTGGTCGCGGATCAGGCGGGACGCATCGATGTGCTGGAAGCGCGGGTGCGGATGCTGATGGAACGCGAAGCGGCGCGCGAGGCCGAGGGCGGCGGCGGCGTGGTCTTTGGCGACGAGACGCCGCCCCATTACTGAGCCTGTCACGGAATCGATTCAATGCGGCGCTAGACAGGCCGCACGGGTTCCCAGCCCGCACAGGAGACCGGTCAATCCTCGTCCCGACGGCATGTTCCTTTCAGGAATTTGACCAGCCGGTTTCCCCCTGTCCGCCGTCCCGCAAACGGCGGCGCCCCGGCAGCGCCCCTGCCGGGGCTTTTTTGGTCATGGACCAAAGGGGCGCGCGGGCCTAGGCTTCGGCGAGAGGGAGAGCATCATGGCATTCGGCAGCACGATCCGCACCTATTTCGATGGCACATGGCATGAGGGTGATGTGCCGATCATGCGGGCGGCCGATCACGGCGCCTGGCTGGGCAGCCCGGTCTTTGACGGGGCGCGCTATGTGGATAGGGCGGCGCCCGATCTTCTGGCCCATTGCGAGAGGGTGAACCGCTCGGCCGAGGCGCTGATGCTGACGCCGACGGTCAGCGCCGAAGAGATGGTGCAGATCGTCTGGGACGGTTTGCGGCAGTTCGACTGGGACGCCGCCGTCTATATCCGGCCGATGTATTGGGGGATCAATGGGGACGCGACCGCGATTGTGCCGCAGGCCGACAGCACCGGGTTCGCGATCTGTCTGGAGGAATTTCCGCT
>JAOXSD010000144.1 GCA_025800205.1 Silicimonas sp.
CTACACTAGGAGCCTCACACTCTTTCCCTACACGACGCTTTCCGATCTGGAGATGGACCCGATCGAAATCGCCTCGCGCGATGAGATTGCAGCACTTCAGCTGGAGCGGCTGAAATGGTCGCTGAAACACGCCTATGACAATGTGCCGATGTATCGGGCGCGGTTTGACGAGAAGGGCGTGCATCCCGACGATCTTCAATCCCTGTCGGATCTGGCGAAATTTCCCTTCACCGAAAAGACCGACCTGCGCGACAATTACCCGTTCGGCCTCTTTGCGGTGCCGAAAGCGCAGATCCGGCGCATCCATGCCTCCAGCGGCACCACCGGCAAACCCACGGTGGTCGGCTATACGGACGCCGATTGCGAGGTCTTTGCAGACATGGTGGCACGCTCCTTGCGCGCCTCGGGCGTGAAACCCGGCGACATGGTGCATAATGCCTATGGCTACGGGCTGTTCACCGGCGGGCTCGGCGCCCATCACGGGATCGAACGGCTGGGCGCCACCGTGGTGCCGGTCTCGGGCGGGATGACCCAGCGCCAGGTGACCCTGATCGAGGATTTCCAGCCTCAGGCGATCACGGTCACGCCGTCCTATGCCCTGAACATTCTCGAAGAATATGCCGCCCGTGGCATCGATCCGCGCCAAAGCTCGCTGGATGTGGGCATCTTCGGGGCAGAGCCCTGGACCAATTCCATGCGCCGCGAGATCGAAGCCGCCTTCGACATGCATGCGGTGGATATCTACGGGCTTTCTGAAATCATGGGGCCGGGGGTGGCCAATGAATGCGTCGAGACCAAGGACGGGCTGCATATCTGGGAAGATCATTTCTATCCCGAGATCGTGAACCCCGAGACCCTGGAGCCGGTGGCGGATGGGGAGCAGGGGGAGCTTGTCTTCACCACGCTCACCAAGGAGGCCATGCCGATGATCCGCTATCGCACCCGCGATCTGACCCGGTTGATGCCGGGCACCGCACGGTCGATGCGGCGGATGGAGAAGATCACCGGACGGGCGGATGACATGATCATTCTGCGCGGCGTGAATGTCTTTCCGACCCAGATCGAGGAACAACTGATGGCGGTGCCGGGGCTTGCGCCCCATTTCCAGATCGAACTGACCCGCGAGGGGGTGATGGACCGGATGCGGGTGCTGGTGGAGACCCTGCCCGGCGGCGAAGATGCGGATCTGGGGCGCGACCTGGCCCAGCGGATCAAGGGCGTCATCGGCATATCTGCCGAGGTGTCGGTGGGCGGTCCCGGCTCGGTCGAGCGGTCCCAGGGCAAGGCGAAACGGGTGGTCGACAAGCGCGGTCAGCGCTGATGGCGCGCCCCATCGCCAAGGACCACGACGAAAAGCGCGCGCTGATCCGGGCGCGCGCGGCCGCCCTTTTCGCCGAAGCCGGGTTCGACCGGGTGTCGGTGGCGGAAGTGGCGCGGGCGGCGGGGATCTCCAAGGCGAATGTCTATCACTACTATGGCGCCAAGGATGATATCCTGTTCGACATCCTTGATCTTCATCTGCGCAGCCTGCGGGACCGGATCTGCGGCTTTGACGCTCAGGGCACGCCGGAGGCGCGGCTGCGCGCGGCGCTGACCGAGGTGCTTCTGGCCTATCAGGGGGCCGATGATGCGCACCGGCTGCAATCGGGCTCGATCGGTCATCTGTCAAAAGACCGGCGTATTGTACTGGTGGGCTATCAGCGCGATCTGGTGACCCATATGAGCGGGCTGCTTTCGGATGTGGCGCCCGGGGTGTTCGCTGAGGCGCCCGAGAAGCTGCGCGCCACGACCATGTCGGTCTTCGGCATGCTCAACTGGTTCTACATGTGGAATGGCGGCGCCGGGGAACCCGAACGCCGCCATTATGCCGGTCTGGTGACCGATCTTTGTCTCAAAGGGCTGCCGGGGCTTTAGGCCCCGGGCGCGCTCATTCTTCGGCGCGGGGCAAGAGGCTGCCATCCGCAGCCCCCGCACTCGGCGGCAGCAGCAGATCGCCCGCGGGGATGTCGCCCGGCGCCGTGCTCGCGGGGGCTTCGATGCCCAGCCGGTCGAGCACCGAATTGCCGCCCGCCTTTTGCGCTGCGATGATCGTGAGCGTAATCGAGGTGATGATAAAGCCGATGGCAAAGGCCCAGGTGACCTTGCCCAGTGCGGTCGCCGCACCGCGCGCCGACACCAGCCCGCCGCCGCCACCGCCGCCAAGCCCCAGACCGCCGCCTTCCGAGCGCTGCAGAAGCACCACGCCGATAAGGCAGAGCGCCAGGATCAGATGGACGATGAGAATGACGTTTTCCATAAGGGCGCTGGCCTCGGCTGGGTTCGGGTTTCCGGGGTATCTATGCGAGCGCAGGCGCGCGCGCAACCCCGTGCGGGTGTGCACGTGGGGGCTTTGCCCCCACACCCCCAAGGTATTTCCGACAGGAAGAAAGCGCGGGTGTCAGCCTTTGCCTTTGCGCCCTTCTTTTTCCGCCATGGCCCGTTTGACCATCTTGCCGAACCCCTTGTCGCGGGCCCGGGCTTGGGCGAGGGTTTCGCTGTTGCGGATGTCCTCGGCCTTGAGCTTTTGCCAGCGGGCAAGCCGGTCAGCGGTCAGCGCACCTGTTTCGACCGCGGCGCGGACGGCGCAGCCGGGTTCCGTGTCATGGGCACAGTCGCGGAAGCGGCAGGCGTGGGTGAGGTCCTCGATATCGGCAAAGATCGTCTCGATACCCTCGGTGGCATCAAAGAGGCGCAGGGCGCGCATCCCCGGCGTGTCGATCAGCCAGCCGCCCGCATGGGTGCGCAGCATCGCGCGGCTGGTGGTGGTGTGGCGACCGTGGGCATCGTCCTCGCGGATCCCCTGGGTGGCTGCCTGATCATCGGTCAGAGCGTTGCGGATCGTGGTCTTGCCGACGCCGGAGGATCCCACCAGCGCCAGGGTGTCGCCCGCGCGGCACCAGGGGTGGAGACGTTTGATTTCAAGGGGATCGGTGGCGTCGATGGCAAGGGCCGTGACCATGGGGGAGAGCGCTTCGGCCTCTTTGACGTAAGCCTCCGGGTCGTTGCATTGATCGGCCTTGGTCAAGAGGATCAGCGGCAGGCATCCGGTTTCGGCGGCCAGCACCAGATAGCGTTCCAGCCGGCGGATGTTGAAGTCGGCGTTACACGAGCTGGTGATCGCCATGGTGGTGACATTGGCGGCGATCACCTGTTCGCGGGCGTCTTCGCCGGGCGCGCGGCGCTTGAGCAGGGTTTCGCGGTCGAGAAGTGCTGTGACCGCGCCATTCTCTGCGGTGACCCAGTCGCCCACGGCGAGTTGCGGGAGCGTGTCCGGTGTGTCGAGCCGTTGGGGGCCTTCGGGTGAATGTGCTGTGACCCCGTTGCGGTGCACATGGGAGACGCGCAGGGGGTGGAGGGTTTCGGCATCGGCGCGCGTGGCGAAATGGCGGGTCCAGCCGAGTTCGGCATAGGTGAGGTTGGTCATTGTGAGAAGCCCAGAAAAAGGAAACGGGCCGCGCGGCCTCTGCTGCGCGGTGTCATCATCGCGGGCCGGGCGGCTGGATCAGCGCTGCCGGGCCCGGAGGGGCGTTACAAGGACCATAAAACCTCCGTTCCTTCAGCGGAGTATAGGCGAATTTCAATCGCTCTCCAAGGCCCGCCAGCCGATATCGCGGCGGTGGAAGCCCTGCGGCCAATCCACCGCGTCGACAAGGGAATAGGCGGCGTCACGGGCCTCTTTGAGCGAGGCACCACGCGCGGTGGCGTTCAGAACGCGACCGCCGGTGGCCACGGTCTTGCCGTCCTGGGTGCCGGTGCCTGCGTGAAAGACCATCTGGGTGGAGGTTTCGGGCAGATCATCGAGCCCGTGGATCACGCTGCCTTTTTCGTAAGTGCCGGGATAGCCCTCGGCGGCCAAAACCACGGTCATGGCATGGTCGTCGGCCCAGTTGACGCGGGCGTCCGCCAACCGGCCTTCAGCGGCGGCCTGCATCAGGTCGAGCGCCTGGGCGCCGAGCCGCATCATCAGCACCTGGCATTCCGGGTCACCAAAGCGGACGTTGTATTCCACCAGACGCGGCGCGCCCTCTTCGATCATGAACCCCGCATAGAGCACACCCTGATAGGGCATGCCGCGTTTGGCCATCTCGGCCAGCGTCGGTTTGATGATCTCTTCCATGGCGCGATCCGCCACGGCATCGGTCAGGACAGGGGCGGGCGAATAGGCCCCCATGCCGCCGGTATTGGGCCCGGTGTCGCCTTCGCCCACGCGTTTGTGGTCCTGAGCGGTGCCGAAGGGCAGGGCGTGTTCCCCGTCGCAGAGAACGAAGAACGAGGCTTCTTCGCCTCTCATGAACTCCTCGATCACCACTTCGGCACCGGCTTCGCCGAAGGCCCCGCCCAGCATGTCATCAACGGCGGCTTCGGCTTCATCGAGCGTCATCGCCACGACCACCCCCTTGCCGGCGGCGAGCCCGTCGGCCTTGACCACGATGGGGGCGCCTTTGTCCTGCAGGTAGGCCTTGGCGGGCTCGACTTCGGTGAACCGCGCCCATGCGGCGGTGGGCGCGCCTGCGGCGTCGCAGATTTCCTTGGTGAAACCTTTTGAGGTTTCAAGCTGGGCGGCGTCTTTCGAGGGGCCGAAAGTGGTGAAACCGGCGGCACGGAGATCGTCAGCCACGCCAGCGGCCAGCGGCGCTTCGGGGCCGACGATGACGAAATCGATGGCGTGTTCTTCGGCAAAGGCCACCACGGCGGCGCCGTCGAGAATGTCGAGCGCGGCACACCAGGCGATGTCCGCGATCCCGGCATTGCCCGGTGCCACGATCAGCCGGTCGCATTTCGGGTTCTGTTTCACCGCCCAGGCCAGCGCATGTTCGCGCCCGCCGCTGCCCAAGATCAGAATATTCATCGCTGGCCCCGCTTCACTCTGCTTGCCCGGCGTTCTAGGGTCGCGGCCAGTGAAGCACAAGGCGCGCCCATGGACCTCTTTGAAGATACCCCCGGGGACAACACCCCGGAATTTTCCGTCTCCGAAATCGCGGGCACCGTCCGCAAGCTTCTGGAGGGCGAAATGGGCTGGGTCCGGGTCAAGGGCGAGGTGGGGCGCGTGGTGCTGGCGCGGTCGGGTCACCTCTATTTCGATTTGAAGGACGAGAAATCGGTGCTTTCCTGCATGACCTGGAAAGGTCAGGTGCGGGGGCTGGAGCTGATGCCCGAGGAAGGCATGGAAGTGGTGGTCGAGGGCAAGATGACCGCCAGCGGGTTTTCGTCGAAATTCGGGCTGAACGCCCAGCGGATTGCCGTGGCGGGCGAGGGCGCGCTGATGGCGATGCTGGAGAAGCGCAAGAAGAAGCTGGCGGCTGAGGGGCTGTTTGACGAGGGGCGCAAGAAGCCGCTGCCCTATCTGCCTGAAATCATTGGGGTTGTGACCAGCCCGCAGGGAGCGGTGATCCGCGATATTCTGCACCGTTTGCGCGACCGCTTTCCCCGCAAGGTGCTTATCTGGCCGGTCGCCGTGCAGGGCGAGGCCTGCGCGCCCGAGGTGGCCCGCGCCATCGAAGGATTCAACGCGCTGACACCCGGCGGTGCGCTGCCGCGTCCGGATCTGCTGATCGTCGCACGCGGTGGCGGGTCGATCGAAGACCTCTGGGGGTTCAACGAGGAAATCGTGGCGCGGGCGGCGGCGGCATCCAACATCCCGCTGATTTCGGCGGTGGGCCATGAGACCGACACGACGCTGATCGACTTTGCCGCCGACAAACGTGCGCCCACGCCCACGGCGGCGGCCGAAATGGCGGTGCCGGTGCGGCTTGACCTGATGGGCTGGCTCGACGCGCAGGAGGGGCGGCTCTTGCGCGGGGTCCGGCGCGGGATCGAGGAACGGGGCGCACGCTTTCAGGGACTGGCGCGGGTGCTGCCGCGCCCGGAAACGCTTCTTGCGGACCCGAGCCAGCGGCTCGACCGGGCCGCCGACCACCTGCCGCGCGCGCTTGGCCTGATGGTGGAGCGCAAGCGCGCGACCCTGCAGAATGCGGCGGCCGGGCTGCGGCCCCGGCTCTTGCAGACAGGGATCGATCAGGCGCGGGCCCGGCTCGACCGGCTTGAGGACCGGCTGGGCGCGGGGCTGGCGCGCGCGGGCGAGCGCAAAGGCGAACGGTTCAGCGCTCTTGCGGGGCGGCTGCGCCCGGAGGGGCTGGTCGCGCAAGTGTCCCGGCAGGGCGAGGCGCTGGACCGGATCGCCCCCCGACTGGACAGTGCCGCGAAAACACGGCTGGCGCGCCTCTCTGATCAACTGGCCGCCCTGGAGCGCACCCGCCGCACGCTGGGCTATGAGGCGACACTGGCGCGCGGCTATGCGGTGGTGCGCGCCGAGGGGGCGGTGATCACCGAGGCGGCGCGCGCCGAGGGCGCCCGGGCGCTGGAGATCGAGTTCAAGGACGGGCGGGTTTCGGTGCAGAAGACGCCGCCCAACTGATCCGGGCGGGCCCGGCCCCCCGCCTTTGTCTTTCCTTTCGGGACCATGCGTGACCGTCCGACCGTTGAGGCCGCGTCCATGCGCCGATGTTCGGAAGGAATGTGACGATGGCGGGAAAAGACGCGCAAAAAACCATGCAGGCGCAGATCGATGCCAGGCTGCGCCACGGCTATCAACTGAATTTTAACGAAGTCTTACCAGAACGTTTCCAGACGCTGATCGACATGCTGCGCTCCGGGTCGCTGCCAGCCCCGGCGCTTTCGCCTTCGGATGATGGGGATGCCTGATGGACGACGCCGATCCACGCGAGGAGATTGTTGAACATTTGCCAGCACTTAGGGCATTTGCCCTGTCGCTGACCCGGAATCGGGCCCTGGCCGATGACATCGTGCAGGATACGGTGATCAAGGCCTGGACCGGCTTTGAGGCCTTTCAACAGGGGACAAAGCTGCGCGCCTGGCTCTTTACCATTCTGCGCAACAATTTTTACTCCCACCACCGCCGCGCCCGGCGCGAGATCGAGGATGTGGACGGCCTTCATGCGGCCCGGCTTGCGGTCTCGCCGTCCCATGACGGGCGGCTGATGCTGGGCGAGGTTCTGGCCGCGTTCGAACAACTGACCGCCGAACAGCGCGAGGTGTTGCTGCTGGTGGGTGCCTCGGGCTTTTCCTACGATGAGGCGGCCGAGATCTGCGGCGTGTCCCTGGGCACGGTGAAAAGCCGGATCAACCGGGGGCGCCGGGCGCTTGGCGACATGCTGGGATATGGCGGCGGGGCAAGTTTCAACACCACCGACCAGATGACCCGCGCCGCCATGGGCGCGCCCGGTGATGCGGCCTAGCTTTTGAACACCTTGCCCGGGTTCATGATGCCCTGCGGGTCAATGGCGGCCTTGATCGCCGCCATCACATCGGTCGCACCGCCCATTTCCTTGACCAGCGTCTCAACCTTGCCCTGGCCGATCCCGTGTTCGCCGGTGCAGGTGCCATCGAGCGCGATCGCCATTTCGCCCATCCAGGCCGTGTAGATCGCGGAATTTTCCATCGCCTGGGGGTCGGATTTGTCGACAAAGACCGAAGCGTGGAAATTGCCGTCGCCCACATGGCCGAGGATCGGCGCGATGAGGTTCAGTTCAGCCGCCTTTTCCGAGGCCCGGCGCACCGCTTCTGCCAGGTTGGAAATCGGCACGCAGACATCGGTCGCCACCCCTTCGAGCCCCGGATTGGCCTGGCAGAGCGCCCAGTAAAGATCGTGACGCGCCTGCCAGATGCGGGTGCGTTCTTCCGCGTTGCTGGTCCAGGCAAACCCGATGCCGCCCGCATCTTCGGCAATTTCGCCAAAGGTTTCCGCCTGTTCGGCCACACCCGCCTCGGTGCCATGAAATTCCAGCAGCAAAAGCGGGCTCACGGGCAGGTCCAACTTGCCATAGGCGTTCATCGCCCTGACGCAATCGGCATCCAGCAGTTCGATCCGCGCCACCGGCACCCCCATCTGGATCGTCATGATCACCGCATTGCAGGCGGCATCGACGCTGGGAAAGGTGCAATGGGCCGAAGACATCGCCTCAGGGATGCCCTGCAGCCGCACGGTCAGTTCGGTGATCAGCCCCAGCGTGCCCTCGGAGCCGATCATCAACCGGGTGAGGTCATAGCCGGCCGAGCTTTTCCGGGCCCGCCGCCCGGTGCGGATGATCTCGCCCGAGGGCAGCACCGCTTCAAGGCTGAGCACGTTTTCGCGCATCGTGCCATAGCGCACCGCATTGGTGCCCGAAGCCCCCGTGGCCGCCATGCCGCCGAGGGAGGCATTGGCGCCGGGATCAATGGGGAAAAAGAGGCCAGTGGCGCGCAGATGTTCATTCAGCGCCATGCGGGTGACCCCGGGCTGCACCACCGCATCAAGGTCTTCCTCGTGGACCTCCAGCACCTTGTCCATCTGCGAAAGGTCAACCGAAATGCCCCCCGCAGGCGCGTTCACATGGCCTTCGAGCGAGGTGCCGGCGCCAAAGGGGACCACAGGCACATTGTGCTGGCCTGCGGTTTTCACGATCTCCGCGACCTCTTCGGTCGATTGCGCGAAGATCACCGCATCGGGGGCCTGGTTCTCGATCCAGGAGGTGGTGTGGCCATGCTGTTCGCGGATCGACTGGCCGGTCTGCATCCGGTCGCCGAAGCGTTGCTTCAGGATGTCCAGGGCGGCTTTGATGCCGGTCTCATTGCGGGGCAGTCTGGGTGCGATATTCATGGGGCGAAGAGTGACGTCTGGGGTGCTTCGTTTCAAGGCGGAATTTCGCGGCTGCGATGGAAAACCGGGCAGATGTGGGGCGGTGCCGGGGCAGGGATCGGCGAAGCCGCGCGCAACAGCCGCCACGGCCCTGCGCCGCTGCCTCAGATGTTAAGGGCGCGCCCTCTCTCAAAACCCGGCCCGCAAGGGGGATGGGCCGACCCGGCGGCGGGATCATTAAAATTTGCGGCACCAAAATTATCACGGGTCATTCTTTCGCCATCTTTTCCCCTCAGAACAAACTATTATGGCCCATCTGCCGGGCCGATCATCCGTGGGGACAAATGATGAGCATTCTGGCTGCACTCCCTGTTCTGTTGCTTGGTATCGTGTCTGTTTGGCTGCTGTGGCCCGTGGTGGCCGATCCTCTGGCAAGGCGTCTGGGCGCGGCGCGCGGGCAGGGGGAGCGGGACCGGCTGGCGGAGCGGTATTTCGACCGCTGGACCAAAGAGCTGTCCTGAAACCAAGGGGGTTGGGGCTGACTTCCGTAAACCATAAGGCCAACTGAGGTGTCGGGCGCCCTTGAAGCCCCCGTCACCGGCCACTAAGACTCTGGCAAGATCCAGAGCGTATGAAGACGCGAGCAAAGGCAGGCAAGGCTTATGAACGATCCGGTAGAAACCTATATGAATCTCGTGCCGATGGTGGTCGAACAGACCAGCCGCGGTGAACGGGCCTATGACATCTTCTCGCGCCTCCTGAAGGAGCGGATCGTTTTCGTGAACGGTCCGGTCCATGACGGGATGAGCCAGTTGGTCGTGGCGCAACTCCTTCATCTGGAAGCGGAAAACCCGTCGAAGGAAATCTCGATGTATATCAACTCGCCCGGTGGTGTGGTCACCGCGGGCCTGTCGATCTACGACACGATGCAATACATCCGGCCCAAGATCGCCACCCTGGTGGTGGGGCAGGCGGCCTCGATGGGCTCGCTCCTGCTGGCCGCCGGCGACAAGGGCATGCGCCTGTCGCTGCCGAATTCCTCGATCATGGTGCACCAGCCCTCGGGCGGTTATCAGGGTCAGGCGACGGATATCATGATCCACGCCCAGCACACCGAGCGGCTGAAGCGTCAGCTCAATGAAATCTACGTGAAACACACCGGTCAGAGCCTGAAGAAGGTGGAAGATGCGCTGGAACGCGACAATTTCATGACCCCCGAAGAGGCCAAGGATTGGGGCCTGATTGACGAGATCGTCGACAGCCGGTCGAAGCCCGAAGGTGACGGTGAGTGAGCGCATTAAGCGAAAGGCGACTTTTGCGTTGTACCCTATGGCGCACTCACTTAGAGTCCGTTCAACGGGCCCCCGAATTACGAGCAGCGCGGACCCGGTCCGAAAGGTTTGATCATGGCGAATAACTCCGGCGACAGCAAAAACACGCTTTATTGCTCCTTCTGTGGCAAAAGTCAGCATGAGGTGCGCAAGCTGATTGCTGGCCCCACGGTGTTCATCTGCGACGAATGCGTCGAATTGTGCATGGACATCATCCGCGAGGAAACCAAGTCGGCGGGGCTGAAATCCTCCGACGGGGTGCCGTCGCCCAAGGATATCTGCGAGGTTCTGGACGATTACGTGATCGGCCAGGCCCACGCGAAACGCGTGCTCTCGGTCGCGGTTCACAACCACTACAAACGGCTGAACCACGCGGGCAAATCCGACATCGAACTGGCCAAATCGAACATTCTGCTGATCGGCCCCACCGGCTGCGGCAAGACCTTGCTGGCCCAGACGCTGGCGCGGATTCTCGACGTGCCCTTCACCATGGCCGATGCGACCACCCTTACTGAGGCCGGTTACGTGGGTGAGGATGTGGAGAACATCATCCTCAAGCTCCTGCAGGCCAGCGAATACAATGTGGAACGGGCGCAGCGCGGCATCGTCTATATCGACGAGGTCGACAAGATCACCCGCAAGTCCGACAATCCCTCGATCACCCGCGATGTGTCGGGCGAGGGCGTGCAGCAGGCGCTTCTGAAGATCATGGAGGGCACCGTGGCCTCGGTTCCGCCCCAGGGTGGCCGGAAACACCCGCAGCAGGAATTCCTGCAGGTGGACACCACGAATATCCTCTTCATCTGCGGCGGCGCCTTTGCCGGTCTCGACAAGATCATCGCGCAGCGCGGCAAGGGCTCGGCCATGGGCTTTGGCGCCGATGTGCGCAACCCGGACGAAAAATCCGTGGGCGAGCATTTCAAGGATCTCGAACCCGAGGATCTGCTGAAATTCGGTCTGATCCCGGAATTCGTCGGTCGTCTGCCGGTCATCGCGACGCTCGAGGATCTGGATGCCGATGCGCTGATCACCATTCTGACCGAGCCGAAGAATGCGCTGGTCAAGCAGTACCAGCGCCTCTTTGAACTGGAAGATGCGCAGCTCACCTTCACCGAGGATGCGCTCGCGGCCATTGCCCGCAAGGCGATCGAACGGAAGACCGGCGCGCGGGGCCTGCGCTCGATCATGGAGAATATCCTCTTGGATACCATGTTCGATCTCCCGGGCCTCGACTCGGTCGAAGAGGTGGTTGTGAACGAGGAGGCGGTTGCCGCCGAGTCCAAACCGCTGATGATCCATTCGGACCAGAAATCGGAACCGGCCAGCGCGGGATAATCCCGCGCGGCCTTTCCGCCGATCCCGGCGGCAACGTCTGGATTTCCCCGCCGGAACAGGCCATAGAGGGTCAAACAGGCGAAAGGTCCACAGATGGGCATTCTTGATACAGCTTTGCGCGCGGTCACCTGGTGGAACAGCCAGACCTGGGGCACGCAATTCTTCACCTGGCGCCATGGGCAAAAGGTGGGCGAAGACAACCAGGGCAATGTGTTCTACCAGTCCAAGGAAGGCCGCCGCTGGGTGATTTACAATGGCGAGGCCGAGGCGTCGCGCGTGGATCCCGACTGGCACGGCTGGCTCCATTACACCTATGATGAACCGCCCACCGAACGGCCGCTGGTGCACAAGGAGTGGGAAAAGCCCCATCAGGAAAACCTGACCGGCACGCCCGCGGCCTATGCACCCGCAGGTTCGATCCGCCAGGCGGCGCCTGTGGAGCGCAAGGATTACGAGGCCTGGGTGCCGGAGTAAACTGATGGCTCATCATCCTGCAGAAGTGCTGACCGGCGCGGGCGTTCTGGCGCTGGCGGCCGGGTTTTTGATCTACCTCGGTCAGGTGGGCGGCGTCGGGCTCGCGCCTGCGGGGATGGACAGTTATTCAGCCTCCTTCCGCACCGCCGAAGGCATTGGCATCGGCACCGATGTGCGCATCGCCGGGGTCAAAGTGGGCGCGATCCTGGATATGGAACTGGACCCGCAGACGTTCCGCGCCGAAACCACCTTCAGCGTGCAAAATGACGTGACCCTGCCCGAAGACACGGCGGTTGTGATCTCCTCCGAAGGTCTGCTGGGCGGGTCTTTCGTGGAAATTCTGCCCGGCGGGTCCGAGTTTAACCTGGAGCCGGGATCCGAGATCGAAGACACCCAAGGCTCGGTATCGATCATCGATCTTCTGCTGAAATTCGTTTCCGGAGGCAATGAATGATCCGCGCAGCACTCGCGGCTCTCATCCTTGCCACACCGGCGCTGGCGCAGGAGGCGACGATCGTGTCGCCCATCGACGGCACGGTGACGGTGATCCCCGATGTGATGGCCGATCAGGTGCGCGCCAAGACCGGCGACGGGGTGCGGCTCAAGGGGCTCGACAAGGTGTCTGGCGATGCGCAGGACATCGAACTGGCGCTGGGGGAAACCGGCCGCATGGGCCGGATCGAGGTGACGCTGGGCGAATGCCGCTACCCCGAGGACAACCCGGCCGGTGAAGGCTATGCCTGGCTGACGATCACCGATCCAAGCCGCCAGACCACGCTTTTCGAAGGTTGGATGTCCGCCTCAAGCCCCGGGCTCAACGCGCTCGACCATCCGCGTTATGATGTCTGGGTGATCCGCTGCACCACGGCCTGAGGGTCGCTTTCCAAAGAAAATCGATGAATATCAGCGCGTTGGTCCAGCGCGCGGGCCAGTTGCGCGCGGTACATGGCGCGCGGGATCTCGATGGCGCCAAGGCTCGCGAGATGGGGCGTGAGGAACTGGGTATCAAAGAGCGTGAACCCGCAGCGCCGCAGGTGATCCACCGCCCAGGTCAGCGCCATTTTTGAGCCGTCCGTCTCCCGCGAGAACATGCTTTCGCCGAAAAACGCGCCCCCCAGCGCCAGCCCATACATCCCACCCACAAGCGCGTCGTCGCGCCAGATTGCAAAGGCATGGGCGGCGCCCAGGGCGTGCAGCTGGGTCATCAAGCCCCGGATCGTGTCGTTGATCCAGGTCTCGTCGCGGTCAGCGCAACCGTCGATGACGTTTTCAAAGCCGTGATCCAAAGTGGCATGATAGGCCCCGCCGCGCATCCGCCGGGCAAGCGACCGCGAGATGTGAAAGCCGTTCAACGGAATGACGCCACGTTCCTGCGGATCGACCCAGAAAATCTCGGGATCATCCCGTGTTTCCGCCATGGGAAAAACGCCCGCCGCATAGGCGGCGAGCAGCAGGTCAGGGGTCAGGCTGCGGTCGCTCATGTCACGAGGATAAAGCGCCGCGCGCCCTTATTCCATGTTTTCGGCGAGCCAGTTTTCCAGCCAGTGGATATTGTAATCCCCGGTCAGCACATCGCGTTCCTGCAAAAGCGCATTGAAAAGCGGCACCGTGGTGTCGATCCCGTCGACGATCAGTTCCGACAGCGCACGGTCGAGACGGGCGAGCGCCTCGGGCCGGTCGCGGCCATGAACGATCAACTTGCCGATGAGAGAGTCGTAATAGGGCGGGATCGAATAACCGTCGTAGATCGCCGAATCCATCCGCACGCCCAGACCGCCCGGCGCGTGATACTGGGTGATCCGGCCCGGCGAAGGTGCGAAATTCGGCAGTTTCTCGGCATTGATCCGGATCTCGATGGCATGGCCGTTGATCTCGAGATCGTCCTGGGTGAAGGACATCGGCTCGCCCGCAGCGACACGGATCTGTTCGCGCACCAGATCGACACCGAAAATCCCTTCCGTTACAGGATGTTCCACCTGCAGGCGGGTGTTCATTTCGATGAAATAGAACTCGCCGTCCTCATAGAGAAACTCGATCGTGCCGGCACCGATATAGTTGATATTGGCGACCGCATCGGCGCAGATCTTGCCGATTTCGGCGCGGGTTGCCGCATCAATCGCGGGACCGGGGGCCTCTTCGAACACTTTCTGGTGGCGACGTTGCAGCGAACAATCCCGCTCGCCCAGATGGACCGCATTGCCCTTGCCATCGCCGAAAACCTGGATCTCGATATGACGGGGGCGGCCGAGATATTTCTCGATATAGACCTCGTCATTGCCGAAAGCGGCCTTGGCTTCCGACCGCGCGGTGGAAAAGGCGGTGGGCATCTCTTCGGCCGAAGTCGCCAGTTTCATGCCACGACCGCCGCCGCCGGCCGTCGCCTTGACGATGACAGGATAGCCGAATTCCTCGCCGATGGCCAAAGCATCCTCGACCGTGTCGACGCCGCCGTCGGAGCCCGGCACGCAAGGCACGCCGAGTTTCTTCATCGTGTCCTTGGCGGTGATCTTGTCGCCCATGATGCGGATATGCTCGGCCGAAGGGCCGATGAAGGTCAGCCCGTGGTCTTCGAGGATCTGCACGAATTTGGCGTTTTCCGACAGGAAGCCATAGCCCGGGTGGATCGCCTGGGCGCCGGTGATTTCGCAAGCCGAGATGATGGCAGGGACCGAAAGATAGCTGTCAGTGCCCGGCGGCGGGCCGATGCAGACGCTTTCATCGGCCATGCGCACATGCATCGCATCGGCATCTGCGGTGGAATGGACCGCGACGCTCTGGATGCCCATTTCGCGACAGGCGCGGATCACCCTCAGCGCGATTTCGCCGCGGTTGGCGATCAGGATTTTGTCGAACATGGCCAAGGGCTTACTCGACCACCATCAGGGGCGCGCCGAATTCCACCGGCGCACCGTCTTCGACCAGAATGCGTTTCACCGTGCCCGCGCGCGGCGACGGGATCTGGTTCATCGTCTTCATCGCCTCGACGATCATCAGCGGCTGGCCTTCGGAAACCTTGTCGCCGACAGAGACGAAGGGGGCCGCATCGGGTTCGGGCGACAGATAGGCGGTGCCGACCATGGGCGAGGTGACCGCGCCGGGCAGATTGGCCGGATCGCCGTCACCTGCGGGGGCCTCTGCCACCGGGGCAGGGGCGGCGGCGGGGGCTGCGGCCACCGGAGCGGGGGCGGCCACCTGCACCGCGACCGGTGCGGCGCTTGCGCTGACCCGGCTGACCCGGACATTCAGCGTGCCATCTTCGGGATAGTCCCGTTTGACCTGCAATTCCGAGAGATCATTGTCGCTCAGAAGTTCTGCCAGTGCCTTGATAAATTCCACATCGTCGTCATGGGATCGTTTTGTCATGCCCGCCCTCGGTGTGCCTTGTTGTCTTGGCGAAAGCTTATAGCAAAGGCCGCAGAAAGGAAAAGCGCCTTCGCATTGTGCAGGGCGTCAATTCGCCGGGACCGCCGGGGTGCGGGGCGGCTCTGGTCAGGCGGCTGGATTTGTGATACCCAAAGGGTGCGCAGGGCGTGCCGGATCACCGCAGTGACGGCGCCTGCGCGGGGGCGGACAAGGCCGATGGCGCGTTCTGCCCCGGGATCTCAGATGGCTATGGGGTCGGGCGATTTCCGCTTGAGCATAATCTGACATTTTGAACGCATATTGTGCCGATGCCCGGGCGCGCACAGCCGTGCCGTCAGGGGATCTGCGCTTTGTGTCAGGCTGGGGCGAGCAGTGGGATCGGGACGATGGCTTGCATCGCCGGTCCCTGTCGGTGGGTTTCCTCCCTGTCCGCCGACACCCGTGCCGCGACAATCGACGGCTCTGTTGGCGTCGATTGCCGCGGCACGACAGTGCCGTCGCATCCGCCCGGGGGCGGTGCGGGGAAAGAATGGCAGGTCCGGGAGCATCGAGGCCGCAGGAAAGCGGCACCGCGGCGCACCAATCGATATGTCCGGGCATGAGGCCCGGGCAGAGGTGAGAGCTCGATCTTGCCGGTTGCCCCGGTCCTGCCGTCCTTTGAGATAAGGTCGCCGGTCCGTTCAGCACGGGGTCGGCCCAGCACGAGGCTGCGTCCGATGTGATCCGCAAGGAGGCCGGTCTGACGCCCCGACCTAGCCGCGCACGTCCACCGTGGCCGGTTCCCTCGCCTCGGCAAGCGCCTTGGTTTCGGTGAAACTGGCCTCGGCCCGATCGGTCCGGGTTGGCGGAGGATCCTGCGGGGCCGGGGGCGGCGCCTCCTCGACCTCGGTCACGGCCTCTGATGGGTCAGAGGCTGCGGCGACCGGTTCGGGAGGTGGCAGCTCGTCGGCCCGGGGCGGAAGCTCGGGCGGATCAAACGCGACCCGCGCCTGGCGTTCCAGCAGGCTTTCCTCGAATGTGGGGGGCGGTCCTGTCGGATCGTCCTTTTCTGGCAAGGCTCTGTCAGTGTTCTCAGAGGTTTCCTGATCGCGAAGCCGGGGGGCCACCGAGGTTTGCTCGGGGGCCTGAACGGCGAGTGACGTTTCAGCCTTGACGTTGGCCGCAGCGGATTCTCCAGAGCTGGCGCGCGCCGTTTCAGGCGCTTGCGGCTGCGAAGTTTTCTGTGCGGTGACAGGCGGCGCAGGTTGCACCGGCTTTATGGCCGCACTTGATACATTTGCAGCGGGGAACATTGCCCTTGGTCCTTTCACATACCCCCACAAAGGCAAACTAAGTGTGAACTGGTGAAGGTTTCGTTAATTGTTGACGGGTGTTAACGCCGATCTAAAGAGAATCGTAAGAAAATCTTCTGCGTCCTTAAAATGCGCCTCCCCCTCGGAGCCGAGAATCCCCGACACCTGGGCGCCGAAATCCGCGTAATGCTGGGTGGTGGACCAGATCGAGAAGATCAGGTGGTGGGGATCAAGGGGCGCGATCCGGCCCGCAGCCGCCCAGCCCCGCAAAAGCGCGCTCTTTTCATCCACCAGGGTGCGCAACGGTCCCTCGATCTGATCAAGAATATGCGGCGCGCCGCGCAGGATCTCATTGGCAAACAGGCGGCTTTCACGGGGAAAATCCCGGCTCATCTCCAGCTTGCGGCAAAGATAGCCCAGCATTTCCTCGATCGGCTCCCCGGTCGGGTCAATGTCGCGCAGGGGATCGAGCCAGGTTTCCAGCAGACCCGACAGAAGCCCGGTGTAGATCGCCTCCTTGGAGGGAAAGTAGTAAAGCAGGTTCGGTTTCGACAGCCCGGCGGCCGCGGCGATCTGATCAAGGGTTGCGCCCCGGAACCCTTCGGTGGAAAATACCTCCAGCGCGGCGCCATAGATGGCTTCGCGGTTCTTGCGCTGAATGCGCGTCTGCGGCACGTCCGTGGTCAAGACTGGCTCCCGGTTTTGCGGCTTGACGGTTCTTCCTGTGCTAGCCCGAATTTGACCAAATGGTCAACATTCCCCGTCGCCTCCCTCCGCTCTGGACAAAGTCGTGCGGATTTGCCTTCACTGCACCGGCGCGCTTTCCCTGGACGGCGCGGCCCGGACGACAAGGAGGAGTGACCTGATGACCCAATATGACAAGACCATGGACGAAACCCAGATCCGCATCGATCTGGCTGCGGCCATCCGGCTCTCCTGCCGCAATGACTGGCACGAAGGGGTGGCCAACCATTTCTCCGCCGCCGTCTCGGCCGACGGGCGCAAGTTTCTGGTCAATCCGCGCTGGGTGCACTGGTCGCGGGTCCGCGCCTCCGATCTGCTTCTCTGCGATGCCGATGACCCCAGCACGATGGAGCGCCCCGACGCGCCCGACCCCTCGGCCTGGTCGATCCATTCCGCGCTGCACCGCAATCTGCCGCAGGCGCGGGTCGCGCTCCATATTCACCCGCCCCATGCCACGGCGCTCGCCGGGCTCAAGGATCCGACGATCAAACCCATCGATCAGGTCACCGCGCGGTTCTTCAACCGCATGGCCTATGACATGGCCTTCGGCGGCATTGCCTCGGAGGGCGAGGAGGGCGAGCGGATCAGCCGCACCGTGGGCAATCACCGTTCGGTGATGATGCAGAACCACGGGGTGACCACCCTGGGCGACACTGTGGCCGAGGCCTGGGATGCGCTCTATCATCTGGAACGGGCCGCCAAGACCTTGCTTCTGGCCTATTCCACCGGGCAGGATCTGGCGGTGATGCCGGACGAACTGGCCGAGGCCACCGCGGCGGAATGGGAAGCCTATCGCGAGTCCGAATTCGCCCATTTCAACGAGATGAAGCGCCTGCTCGACCGGGAAGAGCCCGACTACAAGGATTGATCGGCGCAGCAACTGCTGCAAATTTTTCCGAAACGTCAAGGAACGGGCGGATTTCCGCCCGGTCTGATCATTCTTTCGCTGCATTTCTGTCGCAGAACGGGCTCTGCGGGCGGTTTTCGCCGGGCTGGGGCTTGAGCGAAGCTCACCTCGTGACAACATGGACTTCATGAGCGTGGGAAAAACCCGCGCCGAGGTAGGAAGAGCAAAATGGCAGAAATGATCAGAATGGCCCTTCAGGGCCCTTCGGGGCGTCAACGCGTCCTGACCGCCTGGCGCAATTGGTGGCGTCGGGGGCTTTGAGCGCAGCGCCTGTCCGGTCTTCGCACCGGGGCGGATGAACAGGCAACGCACCTACATAATCCGGGGCGCGCCGCGACTGGCGCGTCCGATATTGAAACACTTGCGAAAAAGCCGTGTGGGCCGATTGTCGCGCTGTTTCGATCAACCCGTTCCAGATCGACCGGCCCTTGCGAAAGGCGCCCGATCACTCCTTCAGGCAAACCACCAATGCAGCGCCACATCCGCCGGGCGTCTGCGCCCGTCCGGGGCGGCCAGGGTCTGGGCATGGACCACCAGATCATCACACCAGAGCGGGATCAGTCGCTGGTGCCCCGGCTTGATGTCGCGGCTCAGATGCAGGCGGATCGGTGCGCGTTCATCCCCTCCGGTGACAAACCGCAGCCCCGCTTGCGCCGCACTCGCCGCCAAGGCCGCCATCAGGCGCTCGGCCTCGGCCGTCCCGTCATGGGCCACGCCCAGGGGAGCGCCTGCATATCCGCTGCGTTCCAGATGGGCCCGGGCGCGATCCGGGTCGAAGGTCGAAAGGCCGGGGCGCGCGCTGTCCGGACGCGCGGCGCTGTCATCGCCGACGCCCCCGTGACCCAGCACGGCCCGGTCGAGAAGCACCTGCCGGTCCAGCCCGTGGCGCAGGGCGGCGCGAAGTTCGGGATCCGCCACATCGAGGGCCAGATGGCCGGGCCCGGCGCTTGTGACATGGGCCAGATGGGGCAGGGAGCCCATCATCGCCAGGGCGCGCGGATCGACCTGATCGATCGCATCCACCTCTCCGGTCATCACCGCATTGTGGCGGGCCCGGGCGGTCTGCGACATCTGCAGGGTGATCGCGTCGAAATGCCCGGCATCCTGGCGCCAGTGGTCCCGGTTGCGGGTGAGGTGAAGGGGCGTGTCCTGCGCGGCGCGATAAAGCCCGTGGCCCAGCTCCAGCCCCGCGTCATCTTGCGCCAGACGCCGGTCAAAGGCCGACTCCGGGCGCTTGAGGGTCAGTGACAGCCGGGCCGGGCCGGTGTCGATCCGCTCAAGCTGCGTTTTCAGCGCCAAAGGCCAGCGGGTTTCGATCTCCTGCACCACCCGGTCGGCCGACAGGTCGGGGCGCAGGGCGATCTGCCAGCGCCGCCCCTCGGCATCCGGGGCGAGGCTTTCGGCCAGATCGCCGGTGACGGCGCCGGTGCTGTCGATCCGGGTCAGCCAGTTTCGGGTGAGTGCCGCCATCAGCGGCGCCGCGCTCTCTGCCGCGAGTCCGTAGCGCAGATGGCCGCCCGCGCGCGGGCGCGCGGCTTCGGCCCGGGAGGCCAGCGACATGGCCGTGGGCAGGGTGACCCCGCTCGCCAGCGCCGACATCACAAAGCGCCGCCGGTCGATCTTGCCATGGGAGAGCCGTCGGGCCTGCCGGGAAATATAGGTTTCGCGCCGGGTCATCTGTCCTGTCCTGTCCGCCCCACAGCTAAACAGCGCGCCGGGGGCATTGCAAGGGCCGCCGGGGCAAAAGCGTTAGGGCAATATTAGGGATTATTGGCTAGCGAGGAGCCATGGAAACGCTTGCCCTGCTCGATTACATCGAAACGCCGGCCTTTGCTTTCACCTTTCCTCAGGAAGGCCCCCCGCGGATCGTCTACTGGAATGCCCGCGCCGAAAAGGCGATGGGCCTGCCCCGTCAGGACGTGGTCGGTCAGGTGCCCAGCGATGCGATGGGGACATTGGCAGAGCCGCTTTTGTCCCCCGACTGGCTGATGGCCCCGGGGGAGGTGACCATTGGCGGTCTCGGACAGGTGCATCTGCACCCGGTGCCGGAGGAGCGCACGGTCGTCTGCACGGTGCTCGACGACACCCACAAGGAAGCGGATGCCGAACGGGAAACCTTTATCGGCATGGCGGTCCATGACGCCCGCGCGCCCCTGCGCAACATCAATTTCCTCTGCGAGGAACTGCTGGTGAATTTCGAGGATCCGGGCGACGGCAGAAATCACCTGGTGCGCAAGATCCGCGCCATTGCCGACCAGACCCTGGCGCTCTCCGACGACATTCTCACCGCGGTTCACGCGGCGGCGCTGAAATCCGCGCCGGACAGCATGGTGGATCTGCAACCCTTGTGCGACATGGTCTTTGCCACGCTTGACCCCATGGGCAAGCATCGGCTGACCAGCGCGCCGGCGGTTCTGGAACTGGAACGCCCGGTGCTCCAGGTCGTGCTGCGCAATCTGATCGACAATGCGATCCGTCACGGGGCACAGGACACGTCCCTGTCGATCCGTGTTCAGGTGAAAACCCAGGAGCGCGGCTTTGTCGTGATCACCGTCTCCGATGATGGCTCAGGCATTCCCGATGAGGCGTTGAACTTCCTCGCCACCGGGGAAGTGCGCCGGGGCAGCGGGTTCGGGCTCTACGGGGTGCAGCGGTTGGTCGAAAGCCGCGGCGGGCATATCTCTGCCCGGCGCCTTCCCGATCACACCGGCAGCACGATCTCGGTCACCCTGCCAGGCCGCATCCTCACCGAAGAAGAGCGCAGCGAGATCCTCAGGCGGCGGGTCGTCTCGCGTCCGCGCTCCATGGTGATGCACTCCTGATCGCGACCCGCGCCGATGGCGGCGCAGGTCTTCTGTCGGCGGGCCGTGACCCCGCCCGTGACCCCGCGGTGACCCTCAGGAGGTCACGTCATAGGCCCGTTCGCCATGTTGGGCGAGATCGAGCCCGGTTTCCTCGGTTTCCGCATCCACCCGCAGCCCCACCAGGGCGCGCACCACATAGGCAATCGCCAGGGTGACCACGAAGGTGAAGATCCCGACCACCGCCAGGCTGCCCAGCTGCGCGACCCAAGTACCCTGACCCAGCACCGCGATCATGATCGTGCCGAAAATGCCGCCGACCCCATGGACCGCAAAGACATCGAGCGTGTCATCGATCTTCAGCCGGTTGCGCACCAGGTTCACCGCCTCCTGACATAGGATCCCCGCAATTGCGCCGATCACCAGGGCCGCGACCGGCCCGACAAACCCCGACGCGGGCGTGATCGAGGCAAGCCCGGCAATGGTGCCGGTGACCGGGCCCACAAGCGAGGCCTTGCCATATTTGATCCGCTCCCACAGCGCCCAGGTGAGCGAGGCGGTGGCGGCCGAAATATGGGTCACGGTCAGCGCCATGGCCGCGCCGCCGTCGGCGGCCAGTTGCGAGCCGCCATTGAAGCCGAACCAGCCGACCCAGAGCATCGCTGCGCCGATCATCACATAGCCCGGATTGTGCGGCGGCTTCATCCGGTCGCGCCGGGCCCCTAGCATCACCGCCAGGATCAGTGCCGCGATGCCCGCGGTCTGGTGCACCACGATCCCGCCTGCAAAATCCCGCGCCCCGGTCTCGCCGAAGATGCCCCCATCGGCCAGCATCCCGCCGCCCCAGATCCAATGGACCACCGGCGCATAGCACAACAGCATCCAGGCGCCCGAAAACAGCAGCACGAAGGCGAAGGTGATCCGCTCCACATAGGCGCCCACGATCAGTGCCGGCGTGATGATCGCAAAGGTCATCTGAAAGGCAAAGAACAGGACCTCGGGCAGGGTGCCCGACAGGCTCTCGGCGGTCACACCGGCCAGAAACGCCTTGTCCAGCCCGCCCCAAATCCCGCTTTCGCCGGGCCCGAAGGCGATGGAATAGCCACAGGCGAGCCACAACACGCTCATCAGACAGGCAATCGCGTAGCACTGCATGAAGACGCTGAGCACGTTGCGTGACCGCACGAGCCCGCCATAGAACAGCGCCAGTCCCGGCAATGTCATGAACAGGACCAGCGCTGTGGCCACGATGATCCAGGCTGTATCGGCTCCGACCATTTTCTCCCCCCTTTTGGTTTGGCCGACCGGTGGCGGAACCGGGGTGCGGGGAAAAGTGGCAAAGGGGCGAGGGGCTGCAAAAAAGGCAAGCAGTTTGTGAAGTGATGAATAAAGCGGCGAAAAAGAGGGTATCTGCCTGAATTTGCGGCAGTCAGGAAAGGGCGGCAGCCATCATCGCAATGGCATGGTCCCGCGCCGCCAGACGCACCTGGTCACGCCCGAGCGCGCCGAATTCCACCGTTTCCACCTGCACCGGCGCGCCGCTCCGGGCCAGCCCGAAACAGACCCGGCCCTCCGGCTTGAAGTCGCTGCCGCCGGGGCCTGCAATGCCGGTGACCGAGATGGCAAGGCTGGCGTCGGATCCCGCCAGCGCCCCTTCGGCCATGGCGCGGGCGACCTCTTCGGACACCGCCCCATGGGCTTCGAGCAGCGCGGCGGAGACCCCGAGCATCTCGATCTTGGCGCCGTTGGAATAGGTGACGAACCCCCGGTCGACCACGTCGGAGGAGCCGGGCACATCGGTCAGCGCCGCCGCGATCATCCCGCCGGTGCAGCTTTCCGCGGTGGCGATCCGGACGCGGTTCCCGCGCGCCAGGTCCAGAAGCCGGGCGACGCTCACATCAGCACCAGATGGGAAAAGGCTGCCAGCGCCGCGCCGGTGACGGCGGCAAAGATGCCGGCCCAGACGTCATCCAGCATCACGCCCACCGCATCGCCGCGCCGGTCGGCCCGGCCCACCAGCCAGGGTTTCCAGATGTCGAACAATCGAAACAGCAGGAAGGCCGCGACAATGCCGGGCCAGAGCCGCAGGGGCGACAGCCCCACATGGCTGGCGCCGATGGCCACGGGCAGAAGCGCGATCCACTGGCCGACCACCTCGTCGATCACGATCCAGGACGGGTCGTGGTCATCGCCGGTCGCGGTTTCCGCCCGGGTCGCCGCAATCCCGGCAAAATAAAGTGCGGCGGCGCCCAGGGTGAGCAGGATCGGCCCGCCCGCGAGATAGGCCAGATAGGCCGCGGGCAGGGCGGCGAGGGATCCCCAGGTGCCGGGCGCCGGGCGCAGCCAGCCTGCGCCGAAGAAGCTCAGAAACAGACCGCGCATCATGATTTGACCAGCACCGTGGTGGCCAGCGCCGCAATGCCTTCCTCCCGACCGGTGAAACCCAGCCGCTCCGACGTTGTCGCCTTGAGGCTGATCCGGTCCATCTCCAGCGCCAGATAATCACCCAGCTTCGCGCGCATCGCATCCGCATGGGGGCCGATCTTGGGGCGCTCGCAGATCAGCGTGCAATCGATATTGGAAATCCGGTAGCCCCGGGCGCGGGCCCGGTCGGCGGCGTGGTCGAGAAAGATCTTGCTGTCCGCGCCGGACCATGACGCATCCGAGGGCGGAAAATGCTGGCCGATGTCGCCGTCCGCCAGGGCGCCATAGATCGCATCCGTGATCGCATGCAGCGCCACATCCGCATCAGAATGCCCCATAAGTGCCTGATCATGCTCCACATCCACACCGCAAAGTGTTACGAAATTGCCCGGCCCGAACCGATGCACGTCAAAGCCATTGCCCATGCGGATGTCCATGACAGCCCTCACTTTTTTGCGCTTCCCTAGGGTCTAGGCGGTGAAGCGCCTGCTGACAATGGTGGCGTGCGTGGGTTGTTTTGCCTAATAATTGAGCATATGCCGCTTTAGGTGGCGAAAGGCCCCGGGCGTGGTGGTGATCCTGCCTGCCCGGAAGACTAAGTAGAAGGCAACGCACAAGGTTTGAGCATGGGAATCGTTCTGGGAGACATCACGCTTGCGCCGCCGGTGGCTTTGGCCCCGATGGCCGGGATCACCGATCTGCCGTTTCGGCAGTTGGTGGCCTCCTTCGGCGCGGGGCTGGTGGTGTCGGAAATGGTGGCGAGCCAGGAGATGGTCCAGGCCAAGCCGGGGGTGCGCGAACGGGCCGAACTGGGTCTGGGGCGCGTCGCCTATTTTGACGCAGGCGGGGTCTCCTCGGTGCAGATCGCCGGGCGCGACGCCCATTGGATGGCCGAAGCCGCGCGCCGGGTTGCAGGTGACGGGGCGCGGATCATCGACATCAACATGGGCTGTCCGGCCAAGAAGGTGACCGGCGGGCTCTCCGGCTCGGCGCTGATGAAAACGCCCGATCACGCGCTGTCGCTGATCGAGGCCGTGGTGGAGGCCGTCGATGTGCCGGTGACGCTGAAAACCCGGCTGGGCTGGGATGAGGAGTGCCTGAACGCCGCCGAGATCGCCCGGCGGGCCGAGGCGGCCGGTGTGCAAATGGTCACTATTCATGGGCGAACGCGCTGTCAGTTCTACAAGGGGCGCGCAGATTGGGCCGCGATCCGGGCGGTCAGGGACGCGGTTGAGATCCCGGTTCTGGCCAATGGCGACATCCGCTCGGTGGCCGATGCCCGCGCCGCCCTTGACGCCTCGGGCGCCGATGGGGTGATGGTCGGGCGCGGCATCGAAGGGGCGCCCTGGCGTCTGGCCGAAATCGCCCATGGGCTGGGATATGGCCCGGCGCCGGAGATCCCCGAAGGCGCGGATTTCGTCAACATGGTGCGCGCCCATTATGACGCCAGCCTTGATTTCTACGGCGAGGCCCTGGGCCGCCGGGTGATCCGCAAGCATCTGGGCTGGTACATGGACCGCGCGGGCACGCCCGCGGCCTTGCGCAAACGGGTATTGACCGGCGCCCCGGCCGAGGTGCGCGCGATGCTGCCCGAGGCACTTTGGGGCAAGGCAGAGGTGGCGGCGTGAGCGACTTTCATCCCCATATCTGGCAATCCCTGCCGATCCCGGCGGTGCTGTTCGATGCCGAGGACCGGATCGTCGCGGTGAACCCGGTGGCCGAAGGGTTTCTCAATGCCTCGAACAAACAGGTGGCCGGGGCGCCGGTCTTCGATATTTTCGTGATCGATGCGCCGGTGGATGAGCAGGCAGCGCGCGTCCGTGAACAAAGCACGCCGCTCTTCATGAACAATGTGGATGTGGGCACAGGGCAAAGCGCGCCGATCAATTGCAATGTGCAGATGGCCGAAGTCTCGGAAATGCCCGGCCATCTGTTGATGATTTTTGAGCCGCGCGTGCTGGCCGACCGGCTCGGGCGCTCCATGTCGATGAAATCGGCGGCAAAATCCGCCATTGGCATGTCCGAGATGCTGGCCCATGAGATCAAGAACCCGCTGGCGGGGATCACCGGTGCGGCGCAGCTTCTTTCGATGAACCTGGAGGCCGAGGATCGGGAATTGACCGATCTGATCGTCTCGGAAACCCGGCGCATTCTCGCCTTGCTGGAACAGGTGGAACAATTCGGCAATCTGCGCCCGCCTGCCTGTGCGCCGGTGAACATTCACGATCTGCTGGACCGGGCCCTGAAATCCGCCGCCGTGGGCTTTGCCGCCCATATGAAGCTGGTCGAGCAATATGATCCGTCGCTGCCGCCCACCTTTGTGGATGCGGATCAGATGCTGCAAGTGCTTCTGAACCTTCTGAAAAATGCAGCCGAGGCCTCGGGCGGGACGCCCGGCACGATCACCGTGCGCAGCTTTTATGACCTGTCGTTGCGGCTCAGGCGCAAGGATGGCTCCGCCGCCCTGCCGCTCAATATCGAGATCATCGATGACGGGCCGGGGCTGCCGCCCGAGATCGAAGCCGACCTCTTTGAACCCTTTGTGTCCGGACGTGAAAACGGAACTGGCCTGGGGCTCGCGCTCGTTTCCAAGATCATTTCGGACCACAACGGATGGGTCTCCGTCGACTCTGTGCCTGGGCGCACAGTGTTTCGGATCTCGCTGCCCGTGGCGCCGAAGGATGGACAAGAAAAGGACTAAAAACAGATGGATGGCACAATCCTTGTCGCCGATGACGATCGCACGATACGCACCGTCCTGACCCAGGCGCTCACCCGGGCGGGCTGCAAGGTGCATGCCACCTCGTCGCTGGTCACGCTCATGCGCTGGGTCGAGGAGGGCAAGGGCGATCTGGTGATTTCGGATGTGATCATGCCCGACGGCAACGGGATCGAGCAATTGCCGAAGATCTCGGCGGCGCGTCCGGGGCTGCCGGTGATCGTGATTTCGGCCCAGAACACCATCGTTACCGCGATCCAGGCGACCGAGGCCGAGGCCTATGATTACCTGCCGAAACCCTTCGATCTGCCCGATCTGATGAAGCGGGCGGGGCGTGCGCTTGAGGTGAAACGTCGGGTGCCGCAACCCGCACCCGAAACCACCGAAACCACGGCCGAAGACCTGCCTCTGGTGGGGCGCACGCCCGCGATGCAGTCGCTTTATCAACTGATCGCCCGGGTGATGAATGCGGATCTTCCAGTTTTAATAACTGGTGAAAGTGGTACCGGTAAGTCATTGATTGCAAAGACCATACACGATTTGTCCGACCGGCGGACGTTGCAATTCGTCATCGCCACCGGCGCCGATCTGGCAACCATGGAAGGCCCCGCTACGATCATTTCCAAAGCGCGCAATGGTACGATCCTGTTCGATGAAGTGGCTGATCTGCCCGAGGAAGCCCAGGCCCGCATTGTGCGCATGCTGGACAGTTTTGGCGACAATGGCCCCCGCATCATGGCCACCAGCCAGTCCGATCTGGCCGCCCGGATGGAGCGCGGCAAGTTCCGGCAGGATCTCTATTACCGGCTGGGCGGTGTGACGATCAATGTGCCGCCCCTGCGTGATCGGATCGACGATATCGAGCTTCTGGCGCAGCATTTCGTGGCCCGCGCCGAGAAGGAGGGGCTGCCGACGCGCGCCATCGACAAATCCGCCATGGAGCTGATCCGCGCCTATTCCTGGCCGGGCAATGTGCGGCAGCTTGAAAACGCGGTGCGGCGGCTGATGCTGACCGGCGGCGAGGATCAGGTGAGCCGCGCCGATGTGGAGCAGGTGCTGGGCCATCAACCGGCCATCGAGCCCTTGACGGGGGATGATGAAGACCGGCTGTCGGCATCGATTTCCAACCATTTGAAGCGGTATTTCGACCTGCATGGGGGCCAATTGCCGCCCGCGGGGCTTTATCAGCGCATTCTGCGCGAGGTGGAACTGCCGCTGATCGAGATTGCACTGGATGCCACGGGCGGAAATCAGGCGAAATGCGCCGATTTGCTGGGCATCAACCGGAATACGTTAAGAAAAAAGATCACAGACCTCGATATCCGCGTGACACGGCGGCGCAAGTTGACGTAAAACCGCAACAGAAGAGTGGCCAAACTGTGACTCAGAAAAAAGGCTACCATTGGTAAGGCGGTCGTCGGGCTTTCGCTCGGCGCAACAACAGCGAGGCCCTCGTGGCGCAGCAGGCACGCGCGGTGATTTGGGATAAGGCCAATCGTATCCGCAAGTTACGGGAATTTCGTAACGCGGGGACGATGGGTCTTGTGTTGCTTGGTCCCGTGCTCGTTCTGGCCACATTCCTGGTTCTGGGCCCGGTGGAAGGCCCGGCCTCTCCGGTGGCGTTGCGACTCGTTCTTCTGGTCGATTTGATTTACGTTTTGGCGATTGCGGCCCTTGTGGCGATGCGCATTGCCTCGATGATTGCCGCACGCCGGGCCCGCTCGGCGGGATCCCGCCTGCATTTGCGGCTCACGGGCGTTTTTGCCGTGATTGCGCTCATTCCCACGGTGATGGTGGCGGTTTTTGCGGCTCTGACCATCAATGTGGGCCTTGAGGGCTGGTTTTCAGAACGGGTCAGCGGCGTGGTCGGTGCTTCGCTGTCCGCCGCCGAGGCCTATCAGGAAGATCAGCGCCGCGATCTGACCGAGGATGCGGAGGCGCTTGCGCAGTTTCTTGATGGCGCGCGGGAGCGGTCGGCTTTCGTGTCGGACGGCGAGTTGCGGCAGCTGCTCGGGCAAGGGCAGGGTCTGATCCAGCGCGGGCTGCGCGAGGCGTTCGTGATCGATGGGGCAGGTGAGATCAAGGCGCGGGGGGAACGCTCCTATCTCTTTGATTTCGAAAAACCCGATGCGGCGGTTCTGGACCGCGCAGCAGGGGGTGAAACCGCGCTGATCGAAGATCTTTTGGTGGATGAACTTCGTGCCTTAACCCCTTTAAAACGTTTTCCGGATCGCTATTTGTACATCTCGCGCGCGGTGGATGGTAAAATCCTTGGCCTCCTTGATGAGGCGGCCGAAACCGCGCAGCTTTATACCCAGCTGGAACGTGAACGCGGCCGTCTCGTCTTCGAGTTCGGCCTGCTCTATCTGGGCTTTGCCGTGATCCTCATTCTGGCCGCCACCTGGCTTGGCCTCTGGTTTGCCGAACGCCTGGCGCGGCCTGTGGGGCGGCTTGCGGGCGCGGCTCAGCGGGTGGGCGCAGGCGATTTGGATGTGCAGGTGCGCGAAGAGCCCGGCGATGATGAGATTGCCATGTTGGGGCGGCTCTTCAACCAGATGACCCGGCAGTTGAAGGGCCAGCGCGACACGCTTCTGACCAACACTCAGCAGATCGAACGGCGGCGGCGGTTGTTTGACAGCGTGCTGTCCTCGGTGACCGCCGGGGTGATCGGGCTGGATACGGAGGGGCACGTGACCTTCGTGAACCGCTCCGCCGAGCGCATTCTGAAGATGGAGGATGACAATCAGGGTCAGCCTCTGAAGGTCGCGGTGCCGGAATTCGGCGAATTGTTCGAACGGCATCTGACCTCGGGAACCGTCTCTGAACAGGATGAAATCCGGGTGTCGCGGGGCGGTGTGGCGGAAAACCTGTTGGTGCGGATCGCCACGCGGAAGAGCGATGCGGGCGAAGATGAGGGGTTCGTCATCGCCTTTGATGATGTGACCGATCTGGTCACCGCGCAGCGCATGGCGGCCTGGGGCGATGTGGCGCGCCGCATTGCCCATGAGATCAAGAACCCGCTGACGCCGATCCAGCTGTCGGCGGGCCGGATCAAGCGGAAATTCCGCGCCGCCGTGGGCGATCAGGCGGAAGACCTGGACCAGATGACCGATGTGATCGTGCGCAAGACAGAGGATCTGCGACGGATCGTCGACGAATTTTCGAAATTCGCACGCATGCCCGAGCCGGACCGGAGCCTGCAGGATCTGACCCAGATCGTTCAGGATGCGGTCACCTTGCAGGAAACCACCGACCGGCTGGAGCTGACCTCGGATCTGCCGGGCCATCCGGTGCTGTCGGATCTGGACAACACGATGATCGGTCAGGCCCTGACAAACCTGATTAAGAACGCTGGCGAAGCCATTGATAGTTTGGTGGAAAAAGGAAGTGTCCCGGAGGGTCACACGCCCCGGGTCCATGTGGAGATGACGGCCGATGAGACCGCCGCCCATCTGGCGATTTCCGACAATGGGATCGGCCTGCCGGAAGATCGTTCCCGCCTGTTTGAGCCCTACGTGACCACAAGGTCCGAGGGCACCGGGCTGGGCCTGCCGATCGTGAAGAAGATCATCGAGGAACACGGCGGCACGCTGGTCCTCACCGATGCAAGACCGCTTGACGCCTCCGGCCAGATCGGGGCGCGCGCTGAAATTACCCTGCCGCTTGCGGCTGAACCGAAAGCAACACGCGATCTGCAAGTCGCGGAATGATTGAAGGAGACCTGTGGAATGGGCGATATTCTGATTGTTGATGACGAACGCGATATCCGGGAATTGATTTCGGATATTTTGAAGGATGAAGGGTTCGAAACCCGCCTGGCGGGCACCTCCGACGAGGCGATGGCGGAGATGAACAAGGAAGCGCCGGGGCTGATGATCCTCGATATCTGGCTGAAGGACAGCTCGATGGACGGGATCGACATCCTCAAGGCGGTGAAGCGCGACAATCCCGATGTGCCGATCATCATCATTTCGGGCCATGGCAATATCGAAATCGCGGTGGCGGCGATCAAGCAGGGCGCCTATGATTTCATCGAAAAACCCTTCAATATCGATCAGTTGATGGTTGTGATCACACGGGCGATGGAAACCTCGCGCCTGCGCCGGGAAAACTCGGAACTGCGGCGCAAGGATGTGGCGACCGCGGACATGATCGGCTCGTCCCCGGCCTTCCGGACCCTGAAATCCCAGCTCGACAAGGTGACCAAATCCAATGGCCGGGTGATGCTCACGGGGCCGTCGGGGGCCGGCAAGGAGATCGCCGCGCGCTATGTCCATGCCAATTCGGACCGGGCCGAGGGGCCCTTTGTGACGGTGAATTCCGCCTCCATCGAGCCCGAGCGCATGGAAGAGGTGCTGTTTGGCCGCGAAAGCACCGGGCGCGGGATCGAGCCGGGGCTGCTGGAGCAGGCCCATGGCGGCGTGATCTTCTTTGACGAGATCGCCGACATGCCGCCCGGCACCCAGTCTAAGATCCTGCGCGTGCTGACCGAACAACAGTTCCAGCGCGTCGGCGGCGGCGACAAGGTGCGGGTCGATCTGCGCGTCGTCTCTTCGACCACCCGCAACCTGGAGCAGGAGGTCGAGAACGGCACGTTCCGGCAGGAATTGTTCCACCGTCTGAACGTGGTGCCGATCGATGTGCCGAGCCTGGCGGAGCGGCGCGAGGATGTGCCGGAACTGGCGCGCTTCTTTATCGAGGCGTTCAACAAGACCCAGGGCCTGCCGCTGCGGGGTTTGTCCGACGAGGCGGTGGCGATGCTGCAGACCATGGCCTGGCCGGGCAATGTGCGTCAGTTGAAGAACGTGATCGAACGGGTGCTGATCCTGGGCGGCGACAAGGGCGAGATCGCCGCGAGCGAGATCCCCGGCGAAAGCCAGAGCGAAGAGGCAGATGAAAGCCGGGTGGTGCTGTCGGGCTCGCTGGCCACGCTGCCCCTGCGCGAGGCGCGCGAATTGTTCGAACGGGAATATCTGCTGACCCAGATCAACCGCTTTGGCGGCAATATCAGCCGGACGGCGAATTTCGTCGGAATGGAGCGCTCGGCACTGCACCGCAAGCTGAAATCGCTCAATGTGGTGACCTCGAACCGCTCCGGCGCCCGGGTGGCCACGGTGGCCACCGAGGAAGAGCCGGAGGAGGCCGCCTCGGCCTAACCGCCCAGGTAGTCGGCGTCGCTCACATGGTCCTCCCAGGTGACGCGGCTGCCGTCGAGACTTTCCGCGATGGCCAGATGGGTCATCGCGCTGGTGGCGGTGGCGCCGTGCCAATGGCGGCGGTTCGGGGGAAACCAGACGATGTCGCCGGGGCGGATCACCTGGCGCGGCTCGCCGTCGAGCTGGGCCCAGCCTTCGCCTTCGGTGACAAAGACGGTCTGGCCCAGCGGGTGGCTGTGCCAGGCGGTGCGCGCGCCGGGGGCAAAGGTGACCGTGAGCCCGCCGATGCGGGCCGGGGTCTCGGCCGCGAATTCCATTTCCATCGTCACTTCGCCGGTGAAATACTCTGCCGGACCGGCTTTGACCGGCTGGCTGCCGCTGCGCAGGATCTTCATCGCATGCTCCCTGTTTTGCGGCGAGCCTAGCGGCCCCGCGCGGGGGCGCAAAGCCCTTCCTTTGGCTTGATCCCGCGCCCGCGCCATGCCAGACAGGCGCAGTCGGATCGGCCAAGAGGCTTTGCATGAAGGTGATCATTTGCGGCGCGGGCCAGGTGGGATGGCAGATCGCGCGGCATCTCTCGGGGGAGAGGAACGACGTCACCGTGGTCGACAACAATGCCGATCTGGTGCGTCGCGCCACCGATACCCTGGATGTGCAGGGCATTGCGGGCAATGCGAGCTACCCCGAAATTCTCGACCGGGCAGGGGCGCGCGATGCGGATATGATCATCGCCGCGACCTTTTCCGACGAGGTGAACATGGTCACCTGTCAGGTGGCCCATTCGGTGTTCGAAGTGCCCCGCAAGATCGCGAGGCTGCGCGCCCAGAGCTATCACACGGCGATCTATTCCGATCTTTACCGGCGCGATCACATGCCGATCGACGTGGTGATCAGCCCCGAGCGCGAAGTGGCCGAAGCGGCCCTCAGGCGCCTCAATGCGCCTGCGGCCTTTGACACGGAACTGTTTCTGGGCGGCAAGGCGCAGCTTCTGGGCATTCAGCTTGACGAAGACTGCCCGGTGCTGAACACCGCGCTGAAGCAACTGACCGATCTCTTTTCGACGCTCCGAGCTTTGGTCGTGGGCATCCGGCGCAATGGCAAGCTCTTTGCGCCCGAGCCCAATGACCAGTTGTTTGCCGAGGATCAGGTCTATGTGATGGCCCATTTCGAGGATGTCACCCGCACCTTCGAGATTTTCGGCAAGACGATCCACCGGCAGGAACGGGTAGTGATCCTGGGCGGCGGCAATGTGGGTCTGGCGGTGGCCAAGGCGCTGGAGGGGCGCGCCGAACGCCTGCGCGCGCGCGTCATCGAAATGAGCCGGGCCTGTGCCGAGCGGGCCGCCGATGCGCTGGAGCGGACCATCGTGCTCCACGGCGACGGGATGAACAGCGATCTTCTGGCCGAGGCGGGCATCGACCGGGCCGATGCGATCCTTGCGGTCACCGATGACGACAAGACCAACCTGCTGGCTTCTGTGCGCGCCAAACAGGCCGGTTGCCCGATGTCGATCGCGCTGGTCAATGATCCGACCCTGGTGCCGCTGATGGAACCCCTCGACATCGACGCCTATATCAACCCGCGCGCCACCACCGTGTCTTCGATTTTGCGCCACATCCGCCATGGACGGGTGCGCAATGTCTATTCCCTGGGCGATGCGGAGGCCGAGGTGATCGAGGCGCAGATCCTGTCGCCCTCGTCGCTGGCGGGCCGCGAGATCCGCGAGATCGACTTTCCCGAAGGGGTCATGGTCGGGGCGGTCGAAAAGAACGGCAAGATGGTCAAGCCCACCGGATCGACCCGGATCGATGAAGGCGATGTGATCGTGGTCTTCGCGCTTTCGGCCGATGTGCCCGAGGTCGAGCGGTTGTTCCAGGTCTCGATCGATTTCTTCTGATGAAGCGGCTGGCCGAGGCACCGCTGATCGTCAGTCTGATGGGGCTGGGGGCGATTGCGATGATCGTGCCGGCCGTCCATGCGCTGCTGGTCAATGATCACGAGACCTCGCGGGCCTTTCTTTATCCCTGCCTGCTGTTTTTCATCCTCTTCGTGATGGTCGCCCTGGCCACCACCGGCATGAAGATCCGCCGCCCCGGGCGCTCCCATCTGATTTCCATCGTCGCCTGCCTTGCGGGCCTGCCGCTGATGCTGGCGGTGCCCTTTGCCGAAGCGGTGCCCGACACGCGGTTTTTCAACGCTTATGTGGAAATGGTGTCGAGCCTGACCACCACCGGGCTGACGCTGTTCGAACCCGACCGGCTGCCGCCCTCGGTCCATCTGTGGCGCGCCCTGGTGGGCTGGATGGGCGGGTTCTTCATCTGGGTGATCGCGGTGGCGATCCTGGCGCCCCTGAACCTGGGCGGGTTCGAGGTCACCTCCGACAGCGAGATCGGCCAGGGGGCGCGCGAGGCCGACCGGCAATTGGACAATGCCCACCGGATGCGCCGCTACACCGTGCAATTGCTGCCGATCTATGTCGGGCTGACCATGGTGCTGTGGCTGGCGCTGTTCATGGTCGGCGACCCGCCGCTGATCGCCATCTGCCACGCCATGTCGACCCTGTCGACCTCGGGCATTTCGCCCCTTGGTGCGCTGGAGGGCGGCGCGGGCGGGCGCGGCGAGGCGGTGATCGCGCTGTTTCTGCTTTTCGCCCTGTCGCGGCTGACCTTTCTGCGCGAGGACCGGCCCGAGGGCTGGGAGAGCCTGTGGCATGACCCGGAACTGCGCCTTGGCCTGCTGATCACCGGGGCGGTGGCCGGGCTTTTGTTCCTGCGCCATTGGATGGTGAGCTTCGAGGAAGGGCTGGAGGTGCCGCTTCTGGACGGATTGCGCGCGCTTTGGGGCGCGATCTTCACCACCTTGTCCTTTCTGACCACCACCGGCTTTGTCTCCGGCGACTGGGAGGTGGCGCGGGCCTGGTCGGGGCTCGGCGCGCCCGGTGTGCTGCTTCTGGGGCTTGCGGTCTTTGGCGGCGGGGTGGCGACGACGGCGGGCGGGGTGAAGCTGCTCAGGGTTCACGCGCTCTATCAGCATTCCATGCGCGAAATGGAAAAACTGGTGCAGCCCTCGTCGATCGGCAGTTCCGGGCGTCAGGGCCGCCGGTTCCGCCGTCAGGGCGCTTTTGCCGCCTGGGTGTTCTTCATGCTATTTGCTCTGTCGATTGCCGTGGTCATGATGGGTTTTTCGCTGATCGGCGGGCTCGATTTCGAAGAGGCGATGATTCTCACCATCGCGTCGCTTTCGACAACCGGGCCCCTGACCGAGGTGGCCGGCAGCGCGCCGGTGCATCTGGCGGGCCTGTCGGACGCCGCGCGCAGCCTTTTGGCCGCCGCCATGGTGGTCGGCCGGCTCGAAGCTTTGGCACTTATTGCGTTTTTGAACCCGGAATTCTGGCGATAACGCAATCAGAAGGCGCCTCAGGACCGATTCCGGCGTAAATAGGGCTGGTCACTCCCGATTCGCGGCTGCATATTAGCTTCGGTAATACTTCGGTTTTAAAAGACCGCAAAAACAAAAGGCTGGCTTGATGGCGACCGACAGACAAAATTTGCAAGATGCTTTTCTGAACCATGTTCGCAAGACCAAGGTTCCCGTTACTATTTTTCTGATCAATGGGGTCAAATTGCAGGGGGTGATCACCTGGTTCGACAATTTCTGCGTTTTGCTGCGCAGGGACGGTCAATCGCAACTCGTTTACAAACACGCGATTTCCACGATCATGCCTGCTCAACCGATTTCCTTGTATGAGGGCGAAGAATAGTCTTGGAGCGTGACCGCGGCGCGGGGACCCGCGCCCTTGTGCTGCATCCCGATATCCAAGGCAGCGAGGCCCGGCGCGATCCGGGTTTCGCATTGGACGAGGCTGTTTCGCTGGCGTCCGCCCTGCCGGGGCTCGATCTGGCAGGCGCGGATGTGGTGCGCCTCGCGCGCGCCCATCCGGGTATGCTCTTCGGCAAGGGCAAGATCGAGGAGATTGCCACCCGCATCAAGGCCGAGGACATCGAGCTGGTCCTGATCGACGGGCCGGTGACCCCGGTGCAGCAGCGCAATCTCGAACGGGAATGGAAGGTCAAGCTTCTCGACCGCACCGGGCTGATCCTGGAGATCTTCTCGGACCGCGCCGCGACCCGCGAAGGCGTGCTGCAGGTGGAGATGGCGCATCTGTCCTACCAGCGCACCCGGCTGGTGCGCGCCTGGACCCACCTGGAACGGCAGCGCGGCGGGCTTGGCTTTGTCGGTGGCCCGGGCGAAACCCAGATCGAGGCGGACCGGCGGGCGATTGACGACCAGCTGACCCGGCTCAAGCGCCAGCTCGACAAGGTGGTCAAGACCCGCAGCCTGCACCGGGAAGCGCGCGCCAAGGTGCCTTATCCGATCATCGCGCTGGTGGGCTATACCAACGCCGGAAAATCCACGATCTTCAACCGCTTGACCGGGGCAGGGGTGCTGGCCAAGGACATGCTGTTCGCCACGCTCGATCCGACCATGCGGGCGGTCAACCTGCCCGGATCGGGCCGCGAGGTGATCCTGTCGGACACGGTGGGCTTCATCTCGGACCTGCCGACCCAGCTTGTGGCCGCCTTCCGCGCCACGCTGGAAGAGGTGCTGGCCGCCGATGTGATCCTCCATGTGCGCGATATCTCGCATCCGGAGACCGACGCCCAGAAGGAAGATGTTCTGGCGATTCTGGGCGATCTCGGCATTGGCGAGGACCGCCGGGTGATCGAGGTCTGGAACAAGATCGACCAGGTCGAGGGCGAGGCACGCTCGGCGCTCGAAGTGGCCGCCGGACGGCGGGAGGCCACCGTGGTGACCTCGGCCCTGTCCGAGGCGGGGCTGGCGCCCCTTTTGACCGCGGTGGAGGCCGCGCTCGATGCGGAGCGGGAGCAGACCGTGGTGGATCTGCCCCATGAGGCGGGCCGGGCCCGGGCCTGGCTTTATCAGCAGGGCGTGGTGACCGGCGAGGAAGAGCGCGAAGAGGGCGTGCGCCTGTCGGTCAACTGGACCCAGGCACAGAAAGTGCGTTTCGGGCGGCTTTGAGACGTCTGTGACCCTCTGGGCGCCCGGTCAGAACCGGTAGCGGGCCAGCCGTCCGCGCAAGGACAGCAGATCAAGGCGCAGGAAACTTCGCTGGGAAATCAGGCTGGCGCGCCCGGGATCATCCAGGGGTCGCGTGGCCAGTTCGGCATTGATGTCGGAAATCTCGGATTTCACCTGGCGGATTTCCTGGCTGATCCGGTGCCAGCTTCGGCCCCGGGCATTGGCGGTCTGCAGGGCGTCGAAATCGGCGGTGCAGACCGGGTTCAGCGGGCGCCCTTTCTGGCCGATCTCATAGGCATTGGCGGGTGTGCAGTAGTGTTTCAGCCCGGCCTTGCGCCCTTTGCGCCAGGGGCTGGCCTTGGGCGCGATGCCGTGGCGATTGCAGGCCTTGGCGTGCTGGATGATGAAATCGGCGCTGCGCCCGGCGGCGCCGTCGCGCAGGCCGATGTCATGCCAATTGCCGCTCCGGCACTGGGATTCGTTGAGCGTGGCACAACCGGCGAGAAGGGCGAAGGCGGGGATCAGAAACAGGCATCGCATGGGCGCCATAGACCCCAAACCGCCCTGTCATGCCATATCAACGGCCGTGTTGCGCGATAACCGCCGTTCAGGTCGCCTCGCTCAGCCCCTCTTCACCGCGCGCGACCCGTTCGAGATGGGCCACCAGCTCCGGATGGGCGGCGCGCCAGGCCACAAAGCGCAGATAGGCCTCGGAATTCACCGCCCCCTGATCCGCAAGCGGCAGGGCGCGATAGGCGGCAAGGTCAAGATCGGGCATGAAGGACAGCTTCACCTCCTGATAGACCGTGCTGCAGTAAAGCACTTCGCCACCATTGAGCGGGCGGGTCTCCGAGAGATCCGCGCAGGCGAAATGCAGAACAACAAGTGAGAGAAATTCGGATGTCATCTGGCCAACTCCAGTGCGAGGGGCCTCCCTCGCGCCAGTATCACAGAGGCTGCGCCGCCGTTGCGGGCCGGACCGGGCAGCACACGGTCGATTTTGGGGGTGTGACGGCGGTTTTGCCCGGTTTCCGGGCGGAATGGCGCGCAATGGGGCGCTATTCGAGCGCCAGAACCGCTTCGGCGCGGGCAATGTCGGCCGGTGTGGTGATCTTGAAATTGGCCTCCGACCCTTCGACGATCCGCACCAGAAGGCCCGAGGCGCGGGCCACTTCCACGTCATCGGCCGCCACACCTCCATGGGCGCGATGGGCGGTCAGGATCTTGTCGAAACGAAACCCCTGGGGGGTTTGGGCGCGCCAGAGCGCGCTGCGGTCCTGTGGGCTGATCGCGAAACCGCCATCGGTGCGCCAGAGCGCGTCGATCACCGGCACCGCAAGAAACCCGCCATCATGGACCTTGAGCACATCGAGCAGGGCGCGGATCGCGTCCGGATCGGCAAAGGGGCGCGCGGCATCATGGATCAGCACCGTCTCCGGCGGGTCTTCGGCCAGTGTCTCCAGCCCGGCGCGCACGGAGGCGGACCGCGTGGCCCCACCTTCCACCGGCGCGGTCAGCCGCGGGTCGGCAATCCCGTCAAGCGCGGTGCGGTAGGCGGCCTGATCCCCGGGCGCGATCACCACGGTGACCCGCGTCACCTCTTCCATCGCCAGAAAGACCCCCAGGGTCCGCGCGAGGATCGTCTGACCGCCAAGGCGCAGATATTGCTTGGGCAATTCGCTGCCCGCCCGGGTGCCGCGACCGGCGGCGACGATCAGGACCGCGCTCATGATCTGCGTCTCATGCCGGGAACCGGGCGGTTTTCTCTGGCTGTCATCGCGTCACGTTCCTTCGGCCACCCATGGGCCGGGCCCCCTTGCCGTCCTGTTCGATCTCTCCCCACGGGGCCGACGCCTGCGGGATTGTCTGAGAATGCCACCTCCGCCCGTCAGGGGGAAGGCCTGGCAAGGATATGCTTCGATTTCGGAGGTTTTCCAGACCCCGCCCCGTCGCGCGCCCGGGCCAGCGGTTCGGGGGGCTTCCCCAAGGGCAGGGGCTTCGTGCAGACTGGGCGGGGGAGGATGGTCAATGGTGAAACGGGATTATGACCTTTTGGGCCCGGGGGGCGCGCGGGCGGTGGAGATCGGGCTGGCGGCGGCTGAATGGTATCACACGGAGATCCCGCGCGCGGAAATGAAGGCGCTGATGGAGCGGCGCGACGGGCCCGCGATCCGCGACACCGCGATCTACTATGGTGCGATGATCGCGCTCGCCGCACTGGTGATCCTGCTCTGGCCCAGCCCCTGGGCTCTGCCGGTCCTGCTGGCCTATGGGGTGCTTTATGCCTCGGGTGCGGACAGCCGCTGGCATGAGGCCGGGCACCGGACCGCCTTCAAGACCCGCTGGATGAACAAGGTCGTCTATCAGATCGCCTGTTTCATGCTGATCCGCAATCCGGTGGTCTGGCGCTGGAGCCATTCGCGCCATCACACCGACACGATCATCGTCGGGCGTGATCCCGAGATCATCACCATGCGTCCGCCCGACATCGCCCGCGCATTTCTGCTGTTTCTCGGCTCAGACAGCGTGGCGAGCTTTTTCAAGATGTTCCGCTATGCCCGCCAGGGCCCCAATGCGGTGGAGGCCAGTTTCATTCCCGTTCCCGATCAGCCCGGCGTTGCCCGGGTGGCGCGGATCTGGATCGTGATCTACGTGGGCGTGCTGGGACTTGCGCTCTGGACCGGGTCGATCCTGCCCTTGCTGCTGGTGGGCGGGCCGGTGCTTTATGGCTCCTGGCATTACGCGATGACCGGGCTTCTGCAGCACACCGGGCTTGCGGACAATGTGATCGATCACCGGCTGAACACCCGCACGGTGCTGATGAACCCGGTGAGCCGCTTCATCTACTGGAACATGAATTACCACGTGGAACATCACATGTTTCCCATGGTGCCCTATCACGCGCTGCCCGCTCTTCACGCCCGCATCGCCCATGATCTGCCGCCGCCCAACCGCTCCATCGGGGAGGCCTGGTCGGAGATGTTCGGCGCCCTGATGCGGCAGGTCAACGACCCGGAATACCGGATCGAAAAGACCCTGCCGCCGGGGGCGCGCCCCTATCGCAAGGCCTTCCATGCCGATGCCCTGCGGGCGTGACGGTTAGCTGCCGTGATAGCGGTATTGCTCGGTGGAAATGTCGCCGGTCCAGACATAGAGCGACAGAAACCCGTGACATTCCGTGCGCGTCGCATGGGGCATCATCGAGGGGTGATGGGAGCGGTCGCCGGGCCGACTTTCCGCATAGTCCCCGGTGCCCCGTTTCCAAAACGCCCGGCCTGCCAGCATGATGAAAACCTCTTCGGCGGGATGGGTGCGGATGCCGTAATCGGCATCGGGAACCAGCCCGTAGAGCCCAAGGCGGATCCGGTCCGAATGCACCAGCCCCTCGGGGCCGATGAGCGACACGTGATGTTTATAGCGCGCAAGCGCCACATAGGCCGGGTCGCTGCTGGTGGGCGGCGGCGCCCAGGGCAGGGCTGTATGGGCGATAAGGTTGCAGCAGGGATGGGCGTCCGGGGCGTCGAGTTCGGCAAGCAGGCCGTCGGGCAGGGCGGCGGCATCTCCGGAAAACTGTGCCAGGGGCGCGGCCTGCAGCAGAGCGGCGCGGGCCACGGCTTCGATCGCGAGCGGGCCGTCGCAGGTTTCGGCCAGAGCGGTGTAAAGCCCCTCCAGCCCGGCCATCAGGCGTTCTCCCGATCCAGCGCTTCGGCCAGCCGGAAGCCGATGCGGCGCGGTTCCGCCACTTCGGTGGGTTTGGGGGTCGAGCGCAGCAGCACGTTCAACTGGCTGACATGCTGAACCAATTGCACCCGGGCGCCGGTCTGATCGGTGCCATAGAAGGTGACGATGTCCGGGTCGAAATAGCCGAGGCCTTCGATCCTGAGCACACCCGCACCGGTGTCGGTCAGGCCCATGGCCACCTCCTCGGCGGCATCGAGGGTTTTCTCGAAATTCTGGATATAGAGGATCAGCCGCTGATAGGCCCATTCGGCGGGCGATTTCTGCTCCACCGGCTTCTTGCCCACGGCGGCGGGCAGGGGTTCCTGTTCGACCGAAGTCTGTTCGGGATCGGAATGGACGGCACCCGCCGCGCATTCCAGGGCCTCTGCCGCCGTGCTGATCTGATCGTCCATGAAACCCTCACCCTTGGTCCGGTGCGCGATTATGGTGGCGCGGGTGGGCGCGGTTCAAGGGGCATTTGCGGCCCCGGGTCTCACATTTGCGTCACGTGCGCTGGAACAGGAGCGCGCCGTCGTCTCGCGTGGTCCGGGTCGCGCGGCCCGCGTGGTAAAGGTGCTGACAATGGGCGAGCGCTTCGACCATGGCGAGGCCGAACTGGCTGCCGGTGATTTCCCGTTTGAAAACAGGGGTGAAGCAATCGCAGGCTGTCTTTGGTGTGTCCAGCGCGGCTTCCAGCCGGTTGAGCGCGCCCTCGTGGTTCTCGATCAGCTGATCGAGCCGCGTGGGCAGACCGTGATAGGGCAGCTTGTGGCCGGGCAGCACGTAGTGTTCGGGTGTGGCGATCTCGGCAAAGTGGCGGCAGGAGGCGAGAAAATCGCCCACCGGATCGGCTTCGGGCTCGGTGGCGTAGATGCCGAGATTGGGGGAGATCGAGGGCAGAAGCTGGTCACCGCCGATCACCAGTTCATCGTCTTCGGACCAGAGCGTGGCATGTTCCGGCGCATGGCCTTCGCCCATGCGGACCTGCCAGGTCCGGCCGCCGATTGTCAGCCGCTCGCCTTCGACAATGCGGCGATAGCCCATGGGCAGTTCGACAATGGCATCGGCGAAGTTGAAGGGCCGTTCCTGCATCCGTTCTGCCAGCACATCGGCGGGCATGCCGGCGGATCTGTAGAACGCCTGTGCCGCCTCGGTGGGCCGGTCCTGCACGTCGAGGAACAGCATGCGAGCAAAGATCCACGAGGTGCGTGTGGTCCAGATCTCCGCGCCCAATTCGCGCTTCACCCAACCGGCCAGACCGATGTGATCGGGGTGGTAATGGGTGACCAGCATCCGGGTAACGGGCTTGGCGGCCAAAGGCCCCGCGATCAGGGCCTTCAGCTCTTCCAGACATTTGCGGGAATTGATCCCGCTGTCGATCAGCGTCCAGCCATCGCCATCATCAAGGGCGAAGATGTTGACGTGATCGAGCGCCATGGGCAGCGGCAGGCGCATCCAGAGCACCCCCTCGGCCAGCTCAATCGCTTCACCGGGACCGGGAGGGGTGTCGTGCGAATAGCGGATCGCCCGCGCGCTGCCGTCCTTCATGCGGCCAGATCGTCCGTCGAGAGCGCGTAGAGCCCTTCGCCGCCTTCGCGCACCTGGGTCAGGAGCGAGGTGTATTCGGGCAACAGACGCTTGATGTAGAACTGTGCCAGACCGACCCGCGGGGTGCCGGGGGCGGCAAGTGCTGCCTTCAGGTGGTAATGGCCGCCAAGGACGCGGGCGGTGGCGCGCAGGTAAGGCACGGCACCGGCAAAGCGGTCGTTCATCTCCTGACCGACCAGCCATTCGGTGGTCTCCCGCAGGGTTTCGGCCGCCGACCACACGGGTTCGGCCAGTTCCGGCAGGGTTTCGCGGGCGGCTTCGGCGGTGGCCTCGACCTCGTCAAGAATGCGGAACAGGGCTTCGCCGCCGTCCATCATCTTGCGCGCCACCAGATCCATCGACTGGATACCGTTGGTGCCTTCGTAGATCGGCAGGATGCGGGCGTCGCGCAGGTGCTGGGCGATACCGGTTTCCTCGATGAAGCCCATGCCGCCATGGATCTGCACCGCCTCATGGGCAACCTCGCAACCCACATCGGTGCCAAAGGCCTTGGCAAGCGGCGTCAGCAGGGCGGCCTGGGCCGACCATTCGGCCTCACCGGTGGCATGGGCCATGTCGAGGGCGACGGCACAGGCCAGCGCGATCGAACGGGCGGCAAAAATGTCGGCCTTCATCGCGGTCAGCATCCGGCGCACGTCCGCATGTTCGACAATGGTGCCGGTGCCACCGACCTTGCCCTGCTTGCGGTCCATCGCATAGGCGAGCGCCTTCTGGAACGCGGCTTCTGCGACGCCGATGCCTTGCGCTCCGACACCGAGACGGGCGTTGTTCATCATGGTGAACATGGCCGCCATGCCGCCGCCTTCTTTCCCGACAAGCCAGCCCTTCGCATTGTCATATTCCATCACCGCGGTGGGCGAGCCGTGGATGCCCAGCTTGTGTTCAAGCGAGACCACGCGCAGGGAATTGCGTTCGCCCGGCGTGCCGTCTTCCTTGGGCAGGAACTTGGGCACGAGGAAGAGCGAAATGCCCCGGGTGCCTGCGGGCGCGCCGGGCAGGCGGGCGAGCACCAAATGGCAGATGTTGTCCATGAAATCCGCATCCCCCCAGGTGATGAAGATTTTCTGGCCGGAGACCGCATAGGTGCCGTCGCCATTGTCTTCGGCCTTCGACGAAAGCGCGCCCACATCCGAACCCGCGTGCGGTTCGGTCAGGTTCATCGTGCCCGACCATTCGCCCGAAATCAGCTTGGGCAGGTAGAGATCCTTCAGCGTGTCGCTGGCATGGGCCTCAAGCGCCTCGATCTGGCCCTGGGTCAGAAGCGGGCAGAGCTGCAGGGACAGGCAGGCCCCCGACATCATTTCGTTGACCGAGGTGCCGATGGCGATGGGCAGGCCCATGCCGCCGTGATCGGTCCCGGCGGTCACACCGATCCAGCCGCCTTCTGCAATGGCGCGGAACCCGCCTTCGAACCCGGGCGAGGTGCGCACAACGCCGTTTTCCAGCTTGGCCGGGTGGGCATCGCCATTGCCATCGAGGGGCGCCAGCACTTCTTCACAGAGCTTGCCCGCTTCACCAAAGATCGCATCCATCAGATCAGGGGTGGCTTCACCGAATGTCTCGGTCGCGGAAACCTGGGAGAAGCCCACGACTTCGTTCAGGATGAAGCTGTGGTCGTTGGTGCGTGGTCTGTAAGTCATTTCAACCCTGTCCTTCACATTGGGCGTTTGGCGCCGTATGCGGGGCACATAGCCCTGCCTGCCTTTTGTGCAATCTCTCAATCGTCAGGTCTTTGCGCAACTCAAACGCGACGTCACGGAAACCCATGGCCCAGACGACCGAGATCCTCTCCTCCACCCCCGACGGCATCGCCCGGGCGGCCCGCCTGCTGGCGGACGGGCAATGTGTGGCATTTCCGACCGAGACTGTCTACGGGCTGGGGGCGGATGCGCGGCAGGGCGATGCGGTGGCGGCGATCTATGAGGCCAAGGGGCGCCCGTCCTTCAACCCGTTGATCGTGCACGTGTCTTGTGGCGAAGAGGCGGCGCGCTACGGCGTTCTGCCGGAGGCGGCAGACGCCTTTCTGGCGGATGGCTGGCCTGCCGGGTTGACCCTCGTGGTGCCGTTGCGCGACGGCTCCGGCCTGTCGCCTCTGGTGACGGCGGGGTCGGATAGCGTGGCGCTGCGGGTGCCGTCGGCCCCGCTTGCCCGCCAGCTTTTGCAGGGGTTCGGTGGCCCGGTGGCGGCCCCTTCGGCCAACCCGTCGGGCCGCATCAGCCCGACCACGGCCGCCCATGTGCTGGATGGTCTTTCGGGGCGGATCGCCGCCGTGCTTGACGGCGGCGCGACCACCGCAGGGCTCGAATCGACGATCCTCGGCTTCGAGGGCGGCGCACCCGTGGTCCTGCGCGAAGGGGTGTTCGACGTGCCTGAGACCTTGCCGCGCAAGGTCAAGGGCGATGCAGGTCAGGTGGCAGCACCAGGGCAGCTGGCCTCCCATTATGCGCCCCGGGGCCGCGTGCGCCTGGATGCCGAAGAGGCGCGCCCTGGCGAATGGCATATCGGTTTCGGGGCGGTGGCGGGCGACCGGACCCTGTCGGCGACCGGGGACCTGCGCGAGGCGGCAGCCCGGCTTTTCGCGCTGCTCCACGAGGCGGATGCCCGCAACGCGGGCGCGATCGCGGTGGCGCCCATTCCCGATCAGGGGCTGGGCCGGGCGATCAATGACCGGCTGCGCCGGGCGGCGGCGCCGCGCTAGCCTTTCTCCGGGCGCCGGTAGACCCCTTCGGGCAGGTTCAGCGCGGCGGTCAGATCGGCCAGTTGGGCCAGCGACAGGGTGATGCTCTGGACCTCATCGCTGCGCGCATCGACCTGCTCGATCACCACGCAATCCTCGAAAGCGTTGATCGTGACATCCTTCTGGCGATGGGCGGCGGGCTCGTCCACCAGGGTGACGATCGTGGCGTCGAAATCGTGCTCGATGGTAAACATGGGATCAGACTGCGGTGCAGGCCGGGGGGAGGCAAGGGAAAAGCCCGGCCTCACGGGCAGTTTTCTTGCCGCCCGCGCGCCGGGCCTTAGAATGGCCAAAAAGATCAGGGACAAGCACAGACATGTATCGAATGCTTCTTCTTTCCTTGGCCGCGGCTCTCGCGCTGACGGGATGCGACACGCCAAGCCGCAATCTGCCGGCACCCGAACCCGCACCTGCGGCGCCGCCCGGCAAGGTCACCCGCACCGGCCAGCCTCAGACCGTGGCCGATTTCCGCGCCGTGGTGCGCCGGGTCGAGCCGGTGGCGGAAGCCACCTGCCGACAATTGCGCCCGGCGTCGAATTGCGATTTCCGGATCGCCATCGATACCCGAAGGGGCCAGCCGCCCAATGCGTTTCAGAGCTATGACCGCAGCGGACGCCCGCAGCTGACCTTCACCGCAGCACTCCTGAGGCAGATGCGCAACCGGGACGAGGTCGCTTTTGCGCTCTCCCATGAGGCGGCCCATCACATCCGCGCCCATATCGCCCAGACCCAACGCACCGCCCAGGCGGGCGCGCTGATCGGCATGATGGTGGGATCCCTGGCCGGGCTTGATACCTCCGGGGTGCAGACCGCCACCAATATCGGCGGCACGGTGGGCGCGCGGCGCTATTCCAAAGGGTTTGAACTGGAGGCCGATTCCCTCGGTGCCCAGATTGCCAAACGTGCAGGTTACGATCCCCTGCGCGGGGTGCTCTATTTCCAGGATGCCGCCGATCCCGGCGACCGGTTCCTCGGCACCCATCCGCCCAATGCCGACCGCATTCGCATCGTGCGCCAAAGCGTGCGCTAGGGGCGCCACTCCGACATTCGAACAGGGATCAGGCCGCCCCGGCAGGATCCCCAAAGAAAGAGGCCCGGGTGGGATGCCCGGGCCTTGCTCGAAGGTATTGCCTGTGAATTAAAACCAAAAACAGATGTCAGGCGACACGAGGGATATTGGTATTTACCCCGGGGCGTCGGGCGGGGAGATGGCCGAAAAGCGTCGCTTTTGTGACCATTTTTCTCAAATCCCGAACAATCCCGTCAGGCGGGCTTATTTATCGCGTGGTTTCGGTCAGGCGCCGTTCCACATAGCCGGTCACATTGCCGATCATGTCTTCCATATGCGGATCTTCGAAGAAGTGGCCTGCGCCCTCGATCTCCGTGTGGGTGATGGTGATGCCCTTCTGTTCATGCAGCTTTTCCACCAGCGTATGGGTGTCGCGCGGCGGCGCCACACGGTCGGCGGTGCCATTGATGATCAGGCCCGACGACGGGCAGGGGGCAAGGAACGAAAAATCGTACATGTTGGCGGGCGGCGAGACCGAGATAAAGCCGGTGATCTCGGGCCGGCGCATGAGAAGCTGCATGCCGATCCAGGCGCCGAAGGAGAAACCGGCGACCCAGCAGTGCTTTGCGTTCTGGTTCATCGATTGCAGGTAGTCGAGGGCCGAGGCGGCATCGGAGAGCTCGCCCACGCCCTGGTCGTATTCGCCCTGGGACCGACCGACGCCGCGGAAGTTGAACCGCAGCACGTTGAAGCCCATGTTGTGGAAGGCGTAGTGCAGGTTGTAGACCACCCGGTTGTTCATCGTGCCGCCGAATTGCGGATGGGGATGCAAGATGATCGCGATCGGCGCATCCTTGGTCTTCTGCGGATGATAGCGGCCTTCCAGCCGCCCTTCGGGGCCGGGAAAAATCACCTCGGGCATAGCGTCGTCTTCACCTTTTTCTCTTGGCCTTGGGCCGAACCGGAGTGTTGACGCAGGCGGTCAGCGATATTAGAATGGTTCTAAATTCCGGCCACCCTACCGATGGACTTGCAGGGAGGTAAGCCGCGGGCGACAAAAGGTCAATGATTCAGGGCGGGATGGGATAGATGAAACTCAGCACCAAGGGACGATATGCAATGGTCGCGCTGGCCGATCTGGCCTTGGCCAAGGACGGCGCGCTGATCTCGCTTGGGGAAATTTCCAAGCGGCAGGACATTTCGCTGCCTTATCTGGAGCAGCTTTTCGTGAAGCTCAGGCGCGCCGGTCTGGTGGAGTCTGTGCGCGGCCCCGGCGGGGGCTACCGGCTGGCGCGGCCCGCGACCGAGATCCGGGTGAGCGAGGTGATGGGCGCCGTCGATGAGACCGTGGATGCGCTGCACACTGGCGCTGGGGCGTCGGGCGCTGTGTCGGGATCGCGGGCGCAAAGCATGACCAACCGGCTTTGGGAAGGGCTCTCGGCCCATGTTTATGTCTTCCTGCACCAGACCCGGCTGTCGGATGTGGTGGCCAATGAATTGGCGCCCTGTCCTGCGGTGCCGGCGCTCTTTCACGTGGTGGACGAGGCATGAGCGGCGCAAAAGCCTTCAGAAGGCTTTTGCCAAATCCCTTCAGAAGGGATTTGGGGCGGTGAGCCGCGCGAGGGTCTATCTCGACTGGAACGCCTCGGCCCCGCTGAGGCCGGAGGCGCGGACGGCGATGATCGCGGCGCTCGATCTGACCGGCAATCCGTCTTCGGTTCATGGTGAGGGACGCAAGGTCCGTGGCGTGATCGAACGGGCGCGGGCGCAGGTGGCGGAACTTGTCGGCGCGAACACGGCGCAGGTGGTGTTCACTTCGGGCGCGACCGAGGCGGCTTCGGTGCTGCGGCATCTGGCACCGGGGCGGGGCGTGGTGGTGGACGAGACCGCGCACGATTGCCTCTGGGCGCATCATTCGGGCGCTGGCACGGCAGGCACGGTGCTGGCCATGGGATTTGCCAATTCGGAAACCGGGGTGCTGAGTCCGGTGCCGGAGAAGGGGGGCGACGGCTGGATGCACGGCGAAACCGCCTGTGATCACCTGCTCATGGATGTGGTGCAGGCGGTGGGCCGGGTGCCGTTCAGCTTTGCCTGGTCCGGGGCGGATTTTGCCATCCTGTCGGCGCACAAGATCGGCGGACCGAAAGGCGTGGGGGCGCTCATCCTCCGCGAAGGCCTTGATATGGAAGCGCTTCTTCTGGGCGGCGGGCAGGAATTGGGGCGCCGGTCGGGCACCGAAAACGCCGCCGGGATCGCCGGTTTCGGCGCGGCTGCCGCAGCGGCACTCGAAGAATTGAACGCGGGCGTCTGGTCTGAGGTTGCGAAACTTAGAAATATTCTAGAAAAGGCTCTGGTCGCGGCGGAAAATGATATTATTTTTGTCGGGAATACGCAGGAACGCCTGCCCAATACCTCGTGTTTCGCACTTCCGGGCTGGAAGGGGGAAACCCAGGTGATGGCGATGGATCTGGCGGGGTTCGCGGTCTCCGCGGGCTCGGCCTGTTCCTCGGGCAAGGTGAAAGTGCCGCGGGTTTTGCGGGCCATGGGGCTCGACGCGAAAGCGGCGGAATCGGCGTTGCGGGTCTCGATCGGCCCGACCACGCAGGAAGACGACATATTGCGCTTTGCCGAGGCTTGGGCGGCGCAGGCACGGAAACACCGCCAAAGGGCGGCTTGAAAGCGGGGAAAGAGAATGGCGGCTTTGGATACGAACCCGGACGTGAAAGAAGGTGTCGACCAGGAAACGGTCGACGCGGTGCGCCAGCTCGACACCTATAAATACGGTTGGGAAACCGAGATCGAGATGGAATACGCGCCGAAGGGTCTGACCGAAGACATCGTGCGCCTGATCTCGGAAAAGAACAACGAGCCCGAATGGATGCTGGAATGGCGTCTTCAGGCCTATCAGCGCTGGCTGCAGATGAAAGAGCCCGACTGGGCGATGGTCGAGTATCCCGAGATCGACTTTCAGGAACAGTATTATTACGCCAAGCCGAAAAGCATGCAGGAAAAGCCGAAGTCGCTCGACGAGGTGGACCCCAAGCTGTTGGAAACCTACGCAAAACTTGGCATTCCGCTGAAGGAGCAGATGATCCTCGCCGGTGTCGAAGGGGCCGAGGACGCGCCATCCGAGGGCCGCAAGGTGGCCGTGGATGCGGTGTTCGATTCTGTCTCGGTGGGCACGACCTTCAAGGAAGAGCTCGCCAAGGCCGGCGTGATCTTCTGTTCGATTTCCGAGGCCATTCAGGACCATCCGGAGCTGGTGAAGAAATACATCGGCTCGGTCGTTCCGCAGTCGGACAACTTCTACGCCACGCTCAATTCGGCGGTCTTTTCGGACGGGTCTTTCGTCTATGTGCCCCCCGGCGTGCGCTGCCCGATGGAACTTTCGACCTATTTCCGGATCAATGCCGAAAATACCGGCCAGTTTGAACGCACGCTGATCATCGCCGACAAGGGCGCTTATGTGTCCTATCTGGAAGGCTGCACCGCGCCCCAGCGGGACACGGCGCAATTGCACGCCGCCGTGGTGGAACTGGTGCTGCTGGAGGATGCGGAAATCAAGTATTCCACGGTGCAGAACTGGTTCCCGGGCGATGAGAACGGCAAGGGCGGGATCTACAATTTCGTCACCAAGCGGGCCGATTGCCGGGGGGATCGGTCGAAGGTGATGTGGACCCAGGTGGAGACCGGCTCGGCGGTGACCTGGAAATACCCGTCCTGCATCCTGCGCGGCGATGACAGCCAGGGCGAGTTCTATTCGATCGCCATCGCCAACAACATGCAGCAGGCCGACACCGGCACCAAGATGGTCCATCTGGGCAAGAACACCAAATCGCGGATCGTCTCCAAGGGGATCAGTGCCGGCAAGGCGCAGAACACCTATCGCGGCCTCGTGTCGATGCACCAGAAGGCCAAGGACAGCCGCAATTACACCCAATGCGACAGCCTGCTCATCGGCGATAAATGCGGGGCGCATACGGTGCCCTATATCGAGGTGAAGAACAATTCTTCCCGGGTCGAACACGAAGCCACCACCTCCAAGGTGGATGACGATCAGCTCTTTTATTGCCGCCAGCGCGGCATGGATGAGGAAGAAGCCGTGGCGCTTGTGGTGAACGGCTTCTGCAAGGAGGTGCTGCAGGCCCTGCCGATGGAATTTGCCATGGAAGCGCAACAGCTTGTGGCGATCTCGCTTGAGGGCAGCGTGGGCTGATGCCACGCCTGTTGCGGAGCTTTGAGCGCCCATGATCCGTCAGATTCTTCTGTCTGCCACGCTGACCGGCGCCTTCTGCGCCGGCTTCGCGCTGGTGATCGATGTTCTGACCGAAATGCTGGCGCAGAACCGGGTGCTGCTGCTGAGCTTCGTCAGCGGCTTTCTCGGCTCGCTCTTCGCCTCGCTGGTGCTGCGCGGACGATCGGGAGGCGCATCATGACATCCGCCGATATGGTCAACAATCGCGCGGAATTCTCCGCATCATTGCCCTTTTTTTACCACGTTCCCCTGTCATGCCCTGAGGTAAAGGCAACTCGGGGTCGAAATTATGGCACGGATGAAAGCGCGCGACCAACGCGACGGGTTCGAGGATCGGCTGGCGCGGATCAAGAAGGGCGGCGCCAACACGATGGGCGAGGTGCATCTGGGCCCGCGCGAAGAGGTGCGGGCAGGCGACAAGAGCGCCAAGCCGACCAACACCGTGCGCATCAAGAAAAAGAAGACCAAATCCCGGGAAATCGGGCGGGGATCGGCGATCTCCCTGATTTTCATCGCTTTTGTCTTCGGTGCCTTGTCGATGTTCGTGGGGCAGGTGGCCGATTTTCACCTCTTCAACGAAGGCGGGCTGGCGCCCATCGACCTGAGCGAAACACCGGTCGGCCCCTATCTTCAGTTCGCAGCACTGGCCATCGGCGGCGTGCTGGCGCTGATGTTCTGCTGGACCTTCCGCCTGACCTCAATTCTGCGGCTGGCCGCGGCGGCGGCGGGCGTTTTCTGCATGGTCGAGTTCCACACCAACATGGTGCAGGGCGCGCCGGGGCTCTTCGTCAAATTCTTCTCGAAAGGCTATGTGGAAACGGTGAAGGAAATGCCGAAATCCACGCTTTTCGCCGCCTGAACCCAACACACAATCAGACATCCACCCGTGGGGACCGCCGTGCAGGCGGTGCCCTCGCTTGCGATTCAAGGGGATAAAAATGCTGAAAATCAATAACCTGCAGGTCAAGCTTGAGGAAGAAGACAAGCAGATCCTGAAAGGGGTCGACCTCGAAGTGCCCGCCGGCGCCGTGCACGCGATCATGGGCCCCAATGGCTCGGGCAAATCGACGCTGTCCTATGTGCTCTCGGGCCGCGACGGCTATGAGGTCACCGGTGGCGAGGCGACGCTGGAGGGCGAAGACCTGCTCGATCTCGAACCCGAAGAACGCGCCGCAGCCGGTCTGTTCCTCGCGTTCCAGTACCCGGTGGAAATCCCCGGCGTCGGCAACATGACCTTCCTGCGCACCGCGCTCAACGCGCAGCGCAAGGCACGCGGCGAAGAGGAAATCAGCGCCGCCGATTTTCTCAAACTGGTGCGCGAAAAGGCCAAATCGCTCAAGATCGACGCCGATATGCTCAAGCGTCCGGTCAATGTGGGCTTCT
>JAOXSD010000166.1 GCA_025800205.1 Silicimonas sp.
CAGGTGGTTCATCGCCGCTTCGCGCTCCACCAGGGTTTCAAAGGCGCATCCGGGCCGGGGCAGGGCTTCGCCGGGAAAAAGTCGGCGCAGACAAAGGTTGCGCCGATAATCCTGGGCGCCATGGCGCGCGGCATGTACCAGAAGACGGGGGCGGCGCAGGCTCGCAAGATAGGTTTTCGGGTCGTGCATCCGGGCTCTCCTTGTTCGGTCTGCGAACAGGGTAAACACCCCTGAATTGTGTTGCCTTTATCCCGGTAAGTCCGTTCTGCTTGATTTTCCTTCGTTTACGAAGTTACCGAATTCTCAATCCCCACGCGCTGCGTTAACTTTCCGGTAACCATTACACTTTCAGGTTGTGTGCCATGCAGGCGGCGCTTTTGGGGAAACGGGGACGGCAGATGTCCAGGACGGCACGTCAGGATTGCATGTTTCCCTTTCCCGAATGGGTGCCCGACCCTGCGCTGACCTATCTGGCGCATGTGGAAACCGGGCGCTCGCTCCGATCTCTGGCGCGCGAGGCAGGATGCCACGCTTCGACCATTCTGCGGATGGTGCGCCGATTTGAAGCCCGGCGGGACGATCTTCTGGTCGATCTTGCCCTGAGACGGCTGGGGCAGGCGGAACAGGCCGCCCGGGTCGAAGTTTCACATCCAGCGGGAGCCAGACACGTGACCATGCAAGCTGCCCTTTCCCCCGACAGAAACCAACCGGGCATTCCCGAGGACGGCGCGCTCAACCGCGCGGCCCTCAAGGTGCTCCGGCGATTGAATGAACCCGGCGCCGTGCTGGCGATTGCCGCCGATATGGACAATGGCGTGGTCGCACGCGAGACGCCCGACGGCCGCACCCTGAAGACGGCCGTAATCGAACGCGCCTATGCGGAGGCGATGGCGCTGAAGGACTGGATCGCGGTGGCGGTCGCGGGCCGGATCACGCGCTACCGGATCACCCCTGCGGGCCGGATGGCGCTGAAGCGACTTCTGGCCGAGGATGAGGCGCTGCGGGCCGATCTGGGCGCCGGTGCCGATCCCTATTCCGAACAGCATCGCGATTGGGTGACGCGCAACCGGTCCAGCGATCGCAACAAGCGGCGCGGCATCCGGTACACGGCGAGCGAAAGCCCGATCGCGGCTCTGTCCCGGCGCAAGGACCGCCATGGCAAACCCTTTCTGAGCGCCGATCTGGTGGCGGCGGGCGAGCGGCTGCGGGAGGATTTCGAACTGTCGCAGATGGGGCCGCGGATCACCCAGAACTGGGAGCGCTTTCTGGCGGCTGGTGCGCGCGGGACGTTCAATGGCGGCGGCGGTGAGACCGGCGGCTCGGAACAGGCGCGCCGCCGGGTCAATGCGGCGCTGGCCGATCTTGGCCCGGGCCTTGGCGATGTGGTGCTGCGCTGCTGCTGTTTTCTCGAAGGGATGGAAGCGGTGGAGGCCCATATGGGCTGGTCGGCGCGGTCGGGCAAGATCGTGCTGCGGATCGCGCTGACCCGGTTGAAGAAACATTATGACGCCGACAGCGGCAACTGGTCGCCGCTGATCGGATGAGCGGCCGGGGCGCGGTTGGGGGAGACCCGCGCCCCATCTTTCCCCCTGATGGATCGGACCGCACCTGATACCACCGGCGCAGGCGGCGACAGGCCGCGTTTTCGAAAAATTCGGGAGGACTCCATGGCGCGGAAGATGGTGGCGGAAGGTCTTGGGACCTTCATCTTGGTGTTTTTCGGCTGCGGCTCGGCGGTGTTCATGGGTGCCGAGATCGGGATGCTGGGCATTTCGCTGGCCTTTGGCCTTTCGATCGTGGCGGCGGCCTATTCCATCGGGCCGGTGTCGGGGGCCCATCTCAATCCGGCGGTGTCGCTGGGCATGCTGGTCACCGGGCGGATGCCCGCAAGCGATTTCTTCCGCTATGCCATCGCCCAGGTGCTGGGCGCCATCGCGGCGGCGTTCATGATCTATATCATTGCCTCGGGCAGCCCCGCCTATAATCTGGCCGAGAACGGGCTGGGGCAGAACGGCTTCGGCATGGGCTATCTGGGCGAATATGGCTGGCTGTCGGCTTTTGTCTTCGAGATGCTGGCGACCTTCCTTTTCGTGACCGTGATCCTCTGTGCCACCCGTGATGTCGGCGGGGCGGGCGCCTTTGCCGGGCTGGCGATCGGGTTGACGCTGGCGGCCATTCATCTGGTCGGCATCAACATCACCGGGGTGTCGGTCAATCCTGCGCGGTCCATCGGACCCGCCTTGTTTGCCGGGGGAGAGGCGCTGGCCGACCTCTGGCTTTTCCTTGTCGCGCCGCTTGTGGGGGCTGTTCTCGCCGGACTCTTGGAGCAAACCGGCCTCACGGGGGCAGAAACCTGAGCCGCGACGAGCTGGGGTCCGGCCTTCGGGTCGGGCCCCGGTTGATCAGCTCAGCGGCGCCAGCGCGGTTTCCAGATCACCATAGCCGGTGAACCGATATTCGAAGGCCAGCCCGAGGCGCCTTGCGCAATCTTCGGCCTTGGCTTTCAGCGCGTCATCTTCGACCTGGGCCTGATGGACGAGTTTCTCGTAATGGCCGAAATACATCTCGCGCAACTCCGGATGCCGGTCGAGCCCGAGGGGTTTCCAGACGAAAGCGTCGAACTGGCGGACCAGAAAATCGGTCAGGTAGAAGGCGGTGAATTCCTCATCGGCGCGGGCAAGGAAATCCTCGGTGCCCTGAAAGAACGCATAGCAATGGGGGCCGGGCATCATCTCGATGCCAAGGTCGCGGGCCACCTCCTGCAACTTCCCACCGGTGCCGCAATCGGCATAGACCAGAAAGATCCGTTCATAGCCTTTTGAATTTGCGACGGTTTCGCGGACGGCGGGGGCGATCTTCTCGGGGTGGTTGTGGTAGATCGCCGGCAGGCAGTGCAGATCCACATGGTCAAGCTGCCGGCTCAGCGCAAGGCATTCGCGCGCCAACGCCCCGCAGGCCAGCAGCAGGATGCGTCCCTCGCCCCGGGCGGTCAGGCCCGCATGGGTCAGGGTGGTGTCGTCCGGCAGATGTGTCTTGGCGCTCATGGGGGCAATCTAGGGTGTTTCGGCGCCGCTTTCCATGGCCGCGAGATGATCGGCGAGGGTCTTTCCCGGTTCTTCCTCGAACGTGTCGAAACTGACGTCGAGCGTGTCGATCCGGTCGACCCGGAGGGCGCGGAAATCTTCGGTGGTTTCGCACCAGGCGGTCAGGGTCCAGACCCGGCCCCAATATTCCATCTGCAAGGGCCGGATGCGCAGGGGGGCGGGATCGTCGAGCGTGGTCAGGTCAAGCTTGCGCCGCGCCCTGATCGCGCCACGCAGGGGCGCCATATGGGCAAAGCCTCGGGCGGCTTCGGCGAAGGGATAGACGGCGAAACCGAGGCCTGCGGCCGGCGCGGAGCGGTCTTCGGGAAGGGCCGCGTCGATCTTGGCAGAGAGGGTTTCGGCCGCGCCTTGCATCTCGGGGTCGGAGGCCTTGGCGACGACAGAGAGACCCAGGTGCAGCGCTTCGAGTTCCTGCAGCGTCAGGTTCAGGGGGGGCAGGGTGATGGGCGCCGTCATCACATAGCCCAGCCCCCGTTCGCCTTCGATCGGGATGCGTGAGGCGATGAGCGTGTCCATGTCGCGGTAAAGCGTGCGCAGCGAAATGCCGAGGGCGGCGGCCAGGTCGCGGCCCCTGTGCAGCCGTCCGTCGCGGAGGATCTGGATCAGGTCAACAAGGCGGTCGGCGCGGGACATGGGCGTGATTCGAGGCAAGGGGTGGTCAGCAACTGACATTAACCTGTCAGTTGGGCTGACAGAAGTCTGAATTTCCGGGCTTTTGCCGGGGCCGGTTTCTTTGCCGCTTTTCCTCCCCCCATGGCTGACCTAGACAGGCTGGGACTGATTAAGGGAGTGACCCCCATGCTGAACAACATCGGCCTTCCCGGCCTTCTTCTCATCGCCGTTGTGGTGCTCGTGCTCTTTGGGCGCGGCAAGATTTCCTCGCTCATGGGCGAAGTGGGCAAGGGCATCACCGCCTTCAAGAAAGGCGTCGATGAAGGCAAGGCAGAGATCGAAAACGAAGTCTCCGAAGTGGCGCGTGACGTGACGCCCGAAGAGGAAAAAGACAAAGTCTGACAAAGGCTTGAGCTGACATGTTCGATCTTTCCTGGGGCGAGCTCCTTATCATTGGTGTGGTCGCCCTGATCATTCTTGGTCCGCGCGATCTGGTGGGCATGTTCCGCACTCTGGGCCGGATGACCGGCAAGGTGCGGCGGATGGCGCGCGAATTTCAGCGCGCCATGGAAGATGCCGCCGACGAGGCCGGGATCAAGGAGACCGCGCAGAACCTCAAAGGCATGACCAACCCGTCGAAGATGGGCTTGGACAAGCTCAATGAGGCGGCTGACAAGTTCGACAAATGGGATCCGACGAAACCGTCGAAAAAGGCGACCGAGACGGGGCCGAACACGGCGAAACTGTCGGAAGAGCGGGCCGAGGCGGCGAAGAAGATCCACGAATATTCGGCCCAGAAGGCCGCTGAAAAGCGCGCCGCAGAGGCCGAAGCCGAGGCCGCCGAGGCAGAAACGCCGGCACCCGAGGACAAACCCGAGGACAAAGCATGAGCGACGGCGCGGCCCGGCCCGAAGACGAGATCGAGGATAGCTCGGCCCCGCTGATGGAACATCTGGCGGAGCTGCGCACGCGGCTGATCCGCTCGGTTCTGGCCTTCATCGTCGGCATTGTCGTGGCCTTTGCGGTGGCCGAGCCGATCCTTCAGGTGCTGCTCCGCCCCATCGAGACGACCCTGCGCGATCTTGGCGATCCGGCGCCGGTTTTGCAGTTCACGGCACCGCAGGAATATCTGTTCACGCTCTTTCGGATCTCCATGGTCTTCGGTTTTGCGCTGGCCTTCCCGGTGATCGCGCATCAGCTGTGGCGCTTTGTGGCTCCCGGTCTTTATCGCACGGAAAAGGCAGCGTTTTTGCCCTTCATCATCGCCTCGCCGGTGATGTTCCTCCTGGGCGCCTCCTTTGCGCTCTTCGTGGTCATTCCGCTGGCGATGCAGTTCCTTCTGGGCTTTGCCGATTTCTCCTTCTCCGGCGCACTCAGCAGCCTTGCAGGGGCCGTGGGGATCGAAGTCGAGGGCGGCGGTGCGGTGGTGCCGACCGCCGACAGCGGCTTGCAGATCACCTTCCTGGGCAAGGTCAACGAGTCGCTCGATCTGACGCTCAAATTCATCATGGCCTTCGGCCTCTGCTTCCAATTGCCGGTGCTGCTGACGCTGATGGGCAAGGCCGGGCTGGTCTCGGCCCGTGGCCTCGCGCAGGTGCGCAAATACGCCATGGTCGGCATTCTGGTGCTGGCTGCACTCGTGACCCCGCCCGATGTGATCACCCAGCTCATTCTTTTCGTTGTGGTCTACGGCCTCTATGAGATTTCCATTCAGCTGGTGCGGATGGTCGAGAAAAAGCGGGTGGAGCAGCTTCGCGAGGAAGGCATTCTGGGCGAGGATGAAGACCTCTATTCCGAGTTCGATGATGATGAAGACGAAGACCCCGAGGACGAAAGACCGTGACGATTTCGGCTGACCTGACGCAATTGGGCGAGGCGGAGAGCCTCGCCCGGATCGCGGATGCTCTGGAACGGATGTCGCCCGCGCCGCTCGCGGCCCCGGATTTTTCCGCCGCCGATGCCTATGTCTGGCAAGTGGCCCCGGACCGGCTTGAACCGGTGGCCAAGGTCAACCGGGTGGAGGTGGATCTGCTGGTCGGCATCGACCGGTCGCGGGACATCCTGCTGGAGAACACCCGCCAGTTCGCCAAGGGGTTTCCGGCCAATAACGCGCTCCTGTGGGGCGCGCGCGGGATGGGCAAGTCGAGCCTCGTGAAGGCGGCTCATGCGGCGGTGGTGGCGGAAGGCCACGGGTTGAAAATCGTTGAAATTCAACGGGAAGATCTGGAGAGTGTGGCGCGTTTGCTGAACCATCTGCGGGGCGCGGATGCGCGCTTCCTGCTGTTCTGCGATGATCTGTCGTTCAGCCATGACGACCAGCATTACAAAAGCCTGAAGGCGGTGCTGGATGGCGGGATCGAAGGACGGCCCGAGAATGTGCTGTTCTATGCCACCTCGAACCGGCGCCACCTGATGCCGCGCGATATGATCGAGAATGAACGTTCAAGCGCGATCAACCCGTCGGAGGCGGTGGAGGAGAAGGTCTCTCTCTCTGATCGCTTCGGGCTGTGGCTGGGCTTCCACCCCTGTGATCAGGACCAGTATCTGGCGATGATCCGGGGCTATTGCGATGCCCATGGGGTGGAGATCGACGATGACACCCTGCGGGCCGAGGCCATCGAATGGCAGGCGACGCGGGGGGCGCGTTCGGGCCGGGTGGCATGGCAGTATTTCACCGATCTGGCGGGCCGGAAGGGCGTGACCCTGTGAGGCGGGCCGCGGTTCTGGCGGCGGTTTTCGCAGCCGGGGCGGCCATGGCCCATCAGGGGGTGACGAACCCGGGCGTGATGGCCCGGATGGAAGGCATGAGCGATTTGGGTGCGGCGACCAAGGTGCTGGGCCAGATGGCCAAGGGCCAAACGGCGTTTGATGCCGCCAAGGCGCAAGCGGCGCGCGAGGTGATCCGGGCCGAGGCGGCGCGGGTCGTGGAACTGTTCGAGGCGCCGGAGCAGGATCCGAAATCGGAAGCGCTGCCTGCGATCTGGGACCAGTTCACGGAGTTCACCCTCAAGGCCCGCGCGCTGGAAGAGGCCGCCGGGGGTGACGTGGCAAGCCTGGAGGCGTTGCGCGGCACATTCGGGCAGATCGGGGCAGCCTGCAGCGGCTGCCACAAAGCCTACCGGAAATAGGGTCTATTTGCGGAAGGAATCCAGGCTGACCACCTCGCCGTCGCCTGCGGGCTTTTCGGCGACCTCGTCCGGGTCATTGTCGGCTTCGGCCGGGGCGGCGTCTTCGTCATCCTGGATCTCGAAGCGCAGACCGAATTCGACCGAGGGGTCGACGAAGGTGCGGATCGAATCATAGGGCACATAGAGCGGCTCGGGCGCATCGCCGAAATTCAGCGTGACCGAGAAGCCTTCATCGGTCACGTCAAGCCCGTCGAACCAATGCTGCATGACGATGGTCATTTCGTCGGGATAACGATCCGAGAGCCAATCGGCGATTTCCACATCCGGATGCATCGTGTCGAATGTGATGAAGAAATGGTGCTGTCCGGGCAGGCCGTTCTGGGCCACGTCCCGCAGCACTTTCTTGATCAGGCCGCGCATCGCGTGATGCATCAGGTTGCCGTAGTCGATAGTGTCGCTCATCACGCTTCCCGTTCTTTTGGCGTCAGAATAAATCATTCTGAGATGAAGGGAAGGCTGGTTTGCGGAAATCGCGCAATCGGCCGTGGTCAGCCCAGCACCCGGGCCAGAATGCGATGCAGGGCGGCGCGGTCGCTTTCGCTGGCCGCACTCAGGATGCCGCCGATGGTTTCCGCCAGCGCAACGGCAAGCCCGTCGACCGCGTTCCGGCCCCGGTCGGTCAGTTGGATGCGGCTGACCCGGCCATCTGCGGGGCAGGGGCGGCGGGTGACCAGCCCCTTGCCCTCAAGGCTGCGGATCATCCGGGTCATCTGGGATTTGTCCCGCGCCACCCTTTGGGTCAGCTCATGAAGGCCGATTTCGCCGGTCTCCGCCAGGGTCAGCAGAACGATGCCGCCGCCGGGGCCGACATTTTCGGGGTCATGGCCGGGGGCGGTGAGTTGCAGGCCCGCATGGATGCGGCGCATGAAGCGGTCGATGAGGAGCGCGAGGTCGGTGTCGGTCTGGGTCATGGTCTCGATGGTTGACATTGTCCACGAATCTGCAGATGGTGGATCCTGTCCACTTAAAGGACATCAAGCCGGGGGGCAATCTGCATGGAGACGAACGTGAAAACCGCGTTGCGACTGGCCGCGCTGCTTTGGGTGATCTGGGGGCTGGTGCATCTGCTGGCGGGCGTCATCGTCCTGAGCAGCGACGCCACGGGCGGGTTTCAGGCCATTGCCGACGCGGTGCCGGGGGCGGAACTTGAAGCCGCCTATGCCCCGGCGGTGGGCGGCATTCTGAACCAGCATGGCTGGAACCTGGGCTGGTTTGGTGTTGCGACATTGATCGGCGCAGGGTTCATCTGGCGCGGCAATCTGACGGCGATCTGGGTGACGGCCATGATCGGCGGGCTGGCGGATCTGGGCTATCTGATCTTCGTCGATCTGCCGGGCTATGTGCATTTCTTCCCCGGCACGGTGATGACGCTGGTGTCGGGCAGCGCGATCCTGATCAGCTTATGGGCCTTGTGGCGGCTGCGCCGGGCGGGGCCGGGCGCAGCCTGACGGATCAGCTTTTCCGGGTCACCGCATCGAGCACGCGGGCCCAGGAGCGGATGCCCTTGCGGAAGCTTCTCAGGTCGTATTTCTCGTTCGGCGAATGCAGCGCATCGTCATCAAGGCCGAAGCCGATCAGCATCGAGGGCAGGCCGAGGATCTCCTGAAAATCACCCGCGATCGGGATCGAGCCGCCGCAGCCGATGAAGGCGGCTTCCCGGGGCCATTCATCGGTGAGCGCCTGCCGCGCGTCTTCAAAGATCGGGTCATCGATGGACATGACCGCGGCGGGCGAGGCGCTGTGATCGGCGAAGTCCACCGTGCAATCGGCGGGCAGGGCGTCGCGGACCATCTTGCGGAAGTTTTCGCGGATCGCCATCGGATCCTGGCTGCCCACAAGGCGGAAGCTGATCTTGGCCGAGGCTTCGGCGGGCAGCACGGTCTTGAACCCGTCACCGGTGTAGCCGCCGGTGATGCCGTTGGCCTCGCAGGTCGGGCGCGACCAGACCATTTCCAGCACGCTCCGGCCCGTCTCACCTGCGGGCTCCGAGAGATCGACCTGGGCGAGGAAACCGGTCGCATCAAAACCGAGATTGTCCCATTGCGCCTTCTGGGCCTCCGAAAGCTCCGGCACCCCGTCATAAAAGCCCGGCACGGTGATCCGCCCGTCGTCGTCATGGAGGCTGGCGATGATCTTTGACAGCACCCGGATCGGGTTCTGGGCGGCGCCGCCGAAAAAGCCGGAATGGAGATCCTTGTCGGCGGCCTTGATGGTCAGCTCCTCGCCCAGAAGACCGCGCAGCATGGTGGTGATCGCCGGCGTGTCGCGGTCGAACATGCCGGTGTCGCAGATCATCGCCATGTCGGGCTGGCTGAGCTCGTCTTTGTTGGCCTCAAGGAAGGGCACCAGCGACGGTGAACCCGATTCCTCTTCGCCTTCGAAAATGAAGGTGATCTTGCAGGGCCATTCCCCGTGGACCGCCCTCCAGGCGCGGAAGGCTTCGACGAACGTCATCAACTGGCCCTTGTCGTCGCAGGCGCCGCGAGCGCGGATCACCTTGCCGTTCGGGGTCTCCTCGATGGCGGGATCGAAAGGCTCGCGGTTCCAGAGGTTCAGGGGGTCGACCGGTTGCACGTCGTAATGGCCGTAGAACATCAGATGCGGGCTGCCTTCGCCCACATGGCCGATCACCATCGGATGGCCCGGGGTGGGGCGCGCCTCGGCCGCGACGCCGAGGCTTTCGAGGTCTTTCACCAGCCAGTCGGCGGCACTCTGGCACTCGGCCTTGTAGGCGGGATCGGTGGAGATCGAGGGGATGCGCAGAAGGTCGAAGAGACGTTCGACGGCATTGTCGAGATCTTCATCGATATGGGCGAGGACGGCGTCGAGAGACATGGGGGCTCCTTTGGTCTTTTGGCGCAAGGTAGCGATCTTCCCGGCAGGGTCCAGAGCGCTGGCGCTTTGGTGTCCCGCGCGCTAAGAGAAGGAAAGGAGTGGTGGCATGAAAAGACTGTGTGTCCTGGCCCTGAGCGGGCTACTGGCAACACCGGTTTCGGCAGAGGTGATGACCGGGGCGGAGGCCAAAAAGCAGCTGTTTTCCCGCAAGGGCCATGTGGTGCAGGTGTCCGACCGGCTGACCGATCTGCAAAAGAAGATCGTGCGCGGCGTGATCCCGTTGATGGCCAAGCAATTGCGCCAGCCGGTGCGCTATTATGCGTCCATTGCCTTTTCCCCCGATGACGGCATGGTCCATGACAGCCTGCAGGCGGCCATGAACCATCATTCCTATGCGGCTTCCGATGCGGCAGCGGTGAAGGCCTGCAACGGATTGAAATCAAAGGGCGCCCAGTCCTGCCGGGTGGCGGCGCGGGTGGTGCCGAAACGGTTCAAGACCCGCGATCTGACCCTGTCGCTGGATGCGACCGTGGGGTTCCAGACCACCTATCTGAAGGCGCGGGGCGCAAAGAGTTTTGCGGTCTCCGCCTCGGCGGGAAACTGGGGCATGGGGGCGAGCGACGCCCAGGCCTTGAAGAATTGCGAGTTGAATGGCACACCCGGCGACTGCCGGGTTATTGTCCGAGATCAATAACAGGCGCGGCATTTTGTGCTCTGTCTGGAATCGGTCTAATATCCTAGACCGCTTGAACGACCGAAATGCGCTTTGAGGAGAGTGTGTTGGACTATACCGCGAAACTGGACGAAGCGATCCAGAAGCTCCATGACGAAGGCCGCTACCGGACCTTCATCGACATCGTGCGCGCGCGCGGTCAGTTTCCCCATGCCACCTGGCGTCATCCCGACGGCTCCGAGCGTCCGGTCACGGTCTGGTGCGGCAATGATTATCTGGGGATGGGGCAACATCCCGAGGTGCTGGCCGCCATGCATGATGCGCTGGATGCCACCGGCGCAGGCTCGGGCGGCACGCGGAACATTTCCGGCACCACCGCCTATCACAAGACGCTGGAAGACGAGCTGGCCGATCTGCATGGCAAGGAAGCGGCACTTCTCTTCACCTCTGCTTATATCGCCAATGACGCGACGCTTTCGACGCTGCCGAAGCTCTTTCCCGGTCTGATCATCTATTCCGACGAGCTTAACCACGCTTCGATGATCGAAGGGGTGCGCCGCAACGGCGGTGCGAAGCGGATTTTCCGGCACAATGACGTGAACCATCTGCGCGAGCTTCTGGCCGCCGACGATCCCAATGCGCCGAAACTCATTGCCTTCGAAAGCGTCTATTCCATGGATGGGGATTTCGGGCCCATCGCCGAGATCTGCGATCTGGCCGATGAATTCGGCGCGCTGACCTATATCGACGAGGTTCACGCGGTGGGCATGTATGGCCCGCGCGGGGCCGGCGTGTCCGAACGCGACCGGCTGGCCCATCGGATCGACATCATCAATGGCACCCTGGCCAAGGCCTATGGGGTGATGGGCGGCTATATCACCGCCAGCGCGAAAATGGTCGATGCCATAAGATCTTATGCGCCGGGTTTCATCTTCACCACCTCGCTGGCGCCCGCGGTGGCAGCGGGGGCGGCCACCTCGGTGCGGATCCTGAAGCACGATCAGGCGCGGCGCGATGCCCATCAGGAACGCGCGGCGATCCTCAAGACCCGGTTCCGGGCGCTGGGCCTGCCGCTGATCGACCACGGCAGCCATATCGTGCCGGTGATCGTGGGCGATCCGGTGCATACGAAAATCCTGTCGGACATGCTGCTGGACGAACACGGGATCTATGTGCAGCCGATCAATTTCCCGACCGTGCCGCGCGGCACCGAACGGCTTCGGTTCACGCCCTCGCCGGTCCATGGGCCGAAGGAATTGGACGCGCTTATTAAGGCAATGGACGCACTTTGGTCCCATTGCGCGCTTAATCGCGCCGAACTCTCCGCATAGAAACGTCTTCGTGACCGTCAACCATCTGTGTGTTAAAGATTAACACACGTGCTTCGGGCGATTCTGTCGCCCGTTCCTGGGGACATCGATGCGTTATTTGGGGCAGGACATATGAGTGGGCGTCGCAAGACGTCTCCGGAAGCCGAAGAACCGGCAAAGCTGAAGGGCTTTGACGACTTCGAGCTGAGTCTTGGCGACATCATGCGCGGCGAACGGGCCACCATGGGCAAGTCGCTCCTTGATGTGCAGCGCGAACTCAAGATCAAGGCCACCTATATCTCCGCCATCGAAAACACCGATCCGGCGGCCTTCGACACGCCCGGCTTCGTGGCGGGCTACGTGCGCTCCTATGCGCGCTACTTGGGGCTGGATCCCGAATGGGCGTTTGAGACCTTCTGCGAAGAGGGCAATTTCACCGTCGCCCATGGCATGTCGCCTGCGGCCAGCGTGAAGACCGACAAGATGCCGGGGGTCAAGAAAAGCTCCAAGGCGACCGCCAAACCGGCCCATGAGCGCGACATGTTCACCGATCCGTCGGTCAGCTACCTGCCCAAGGGGGAGGCGCTGATGTCCGGGTTTGAACCCCGCGCGCTGGGCTCCATCGCAGTGCTGCTGGTGCTGCTGGCGGGCATCGGCTACGGCGGCTGGTCGGTGCTGCAGGAAGTGCAGAAGGTGCGGCTGACCCCGGTGGATCAGACGCCCGAGGTGCTGGCCGATCTCGATCCGCTGAGCACGGCCATCCTGCCCGAAACCGATATTACCGTCGCCGACAGCGCCCCGGTGGCCCCGGTGACCGAAACCTTCGACCGTCTGGCGCGGCCCGAGGCGCTGGATGTGCCGGTGCTGGTCGCCCGCGACGGCCCGATTGCCGCCATCGATCCCGACACGGTGGGCACCTTTGCCCCCGACCCGGGCGAACGCTTCATTGCCGCGCGGCCCGCGCGCCCCGACAATCTGCCCTTCGCGGTGCCCGCCCCGGCGGCGGTTCCGGCGGAAGAGGCGGAGGTCAGCCGTCTGGACGGGGAGCCTTTGCTGGCCGAGGTGCAGATCGTCGGACCGCAGGCGCCTTCGGTGGCGCTTCTGGCCGTGCGCCCCTCCTGGGTGCGGGTGCGCGGCGCCGATGGCACGGTGATTTTCGAAAAGATCCTTGATGCGGGCGAAGAATTCGACGTGCCGCTGACCGAGGAGCCCGCAACCTTGCGTGCGGGCAATGCCGGATCGCTCTATTTCCTGGTGAATGGCCAGACCTACGGGCCAGCGGGCAAGGGGCCGGTGGTGGTCCGCAAGGTGGTGCTGGCGCCCGAGGATCTGCGCGAAAGCTACGCGCTGGCCGACCCCACGGCCGATTCCGATCTGGAACGCTTTATCGCGGTGGCCGAGGCCGGCACTGGCGAGTGATGGACGGGGCGCCTTTGCGCGCCTATGCTTCGGTCCATTGGTGGAGGGGAGTGGCGCGATGTCGCTGAACCATGTTCGTCCCTGGCGCAATATCTACCGGCGCGCCTCCCGTCAGATCATGGTGGGACCGGTGCCCGTGGGCGGCGATGCGCCGATTTCCGTGCAGACCATGACCAACACGGTCACCACCGATATTCCGGGCACCATCGCGCAGGTGCAGGCCGCCGCCGAGGCGGGCGCCGATATCGTCCGCATTTCGGTGCCGGACAAGGACAGCTCAAAAGCGCTGAAAGAGATCATCCGCGAAAGCCCGGTGCCGATCGTGGCGGATATCCATTTCCACTATCAGCGCGGCATCGAGGCGGCCGAGGCGGGGGCCGCCTGCCTGCGGATCAACCCGGGCAATATCGGATCGCAGGATCGGGTGCGCGAGGTGATCAAGGCCGCCCGCGACCATAATTGTTCGATCCGGATCGGGGTGAATGCGGGATCGCTGGAAAAGCACCTTTTGGAGAAATACGGCGAGCCCTGCCCTGATGCGATGGTGGAAAGCGGGCTCGACCACATCAAGGTCTTGCAGGACAACGATTTCCACGAATTCAAGATCTCCTGCAAAGCCTCGGATGTCTTCATGGCGGCGGCCGCCTATCAGGCTCTGGCCGAAGCGACCGACGCGCCGATCCATCTTGGCATCACCGAGGCCGGTGGCCTGACCTCCGGCACCATCAAAAGCGCCATCGGTCTGGGGAACTTGTTGTGGATGGGGATCGGCGACACGATCCGGGTGAGCCTTTCTGCCGATCCCGTCGAAGAGGTGAAGGTCGGCTATGAGATCCTGAAATCCCTCGGCCTGCGTCATCGCGGCGTGAATATCATTTCCTGCCCGTCCTGCGCGCGGCAGGGGTTCGACGTGATCAAGACTGTCGAGACGCTGGAAAAACGGCTGGAGCATATCAAGACCCCCATGAGCCTCTCGATCATCGGCTGCGTGGTGAACGGGCCGGGCGAGGCGCTGATGACCGATGTGGGCTTCACCGGCGGCGGCGCCGGGTCGGGCATGGTCTATCTGGCGGGCGCTGCGAGCCACAAGATGTCGAATGACAGAATGGTGGATCACATCGTCGAAGAGGTGGAGAAGCGCGCCGCCCAGATCGACGCGGCGGAGCAGGCGGCAGAGTAAGCCGCCGGATTTGCGTATTTTTGAAAGGGTGAAAGCCGGTGGCGGTCAGCGGGCGGCGATGGCTTGCCCTGCGGCGACGGCGGAGGCCCAGGCCCATTGGAAATTGTAGCCCCCCAGCCAGCCGGTGACATCGACGCATTCGCCGATGGCGTAAAGGCCGGGGACGGTTTTGGCCTCCATGGTTTTTGACGAGAGCGCGGCGGTGGAGATGCCGCCCAGGGTGACTTCGGCCTTGGCATAGCCTTCGGTGCCATTGGGGTGGAACGCCCAGGCGGTGAGGAGGTTTGCGGCGCGGTCGAGTTCCGCGTCGGGCGCGTTGCCCAACTCGGTTCTCAGGTTGATCTGGCTTGCCAGCACCTCGGCCAGGCGGTTGGGGAGGTGTTCGGAAAGGGCGGCGCGCAGATGGGCGCGGGGGGCGGATCTGCGGGCGGCGCGGAGTTTGTCGGCCGCGTTCTGCAGGAAGTTCACATGCACCGGATCGCCCGGGTGCCAATAGGATGAGATTTGCAGGATCGCGGGGCCCGAGAGGCCGCGATGGGTGCAAAGCACGGCTTCTTCAAACGTGGTTGTGCCGGTGGTGGCGCTGGCGGGGCAGGCGGTGCCGGAGATTGCTTTGAACGCCGCGCCATCCTCGCCCAGGGTGAAGGGGACAAGGCCGGGGCGCGGGGTCACGAGCGGCAGGTCGAAGCGTTCGGCGATCTCATAGGCGAGGTCAGTGGCGCCCATCTTGGGGATCGACGGCCCGCCGGTGGCGAGCACCAGTTGCGGGGCGGATGTGCCTGCCAGATGGAAATGCCCGTCGCGATGGGTGATCTTGCCGGGTGTGGTGGAAAAGTGGAAATCGACGCCGCCTTTCGCGCATTCTTCCATCAGCATGGCGACGATCTGGCGGGCGGAACCGTCGCAGAAAAGCTGGCCCAGGGTTTTTTCGTGCCAGGAGATGCCGTGTTTTTCGACCAGGGCGAGGAAATCCCACTGGGTGTAGCGGGCCAGCGCGGATTTGGCGAAATGGGGGTTTTCGGAGAGGAAATTTCCGGGCTCGGTGCCCATATTGGTGAAATTGCAGCGCCCGCCGCCGGAGATCAGGATCTTTTTGCCGGGCTTGTCCGCATGGTCGATCACCAGGACGCGCGCGCCCGCCTGGCCTGCGGTGGCCGCAGCCATTAGGCCGGCAGCACCGGCACCAAGGATGATCGCATCATAGCTCATGTGCGCGCTTGTGGCGGGGATTTCGCTTGCGCGCAAACCCCTTTGTGGTTTCTTGCGCCCCATGAAGATCTTTGAGGCGGTGCTGAGTGATCGGGGCTCGAAATACGCGGTTTCGGGCGGGGTCTGCGACAGTAAGACTGCGGCACAGGGTTTCATCAAGTCCCTGTGCCGGAACAAGAAATTCGCGAAAGCGACCCATAACACCTGGGCGGTGCTTCTGCCCGATGGCACGCCCCTGAAAAATGACGATGGGGAAAGTGGCGCCGGGATGGTGATCCTGCGGATGCTGGAGCGCGAAGGTGTCACCGGCGAGATCGTGGTGGTCACCCGCTGGTATGGCGGCACCAAGCTGGGCGGTGACCGGTTCCGGCGGGTGCAGGATTGCGTGCGGTACTATCTGGAGCACCGGTGAGCCGGTGACGCGGGGTGCGGCCTGCGCACCCCGGTCGGCTCAGCCCTTTTCGGCGCGCAACTCGGCGACCACGGCGCGCATCTGGTCCAGTTCGATAAAGCCACGCACGAAGATGCTGTCCATGATGAAGCTGGGCGTGCCGCCGATTTCCAGCGCCTGGGCCAGTCCACGGTTCTGTTCGATCACATCCGAGACTTCGGCGCTTTCGATCACGTTGCTGATGGCAATCTGGTCGAGACCGAGATCGTCGCCGATGCGCTGAAGGGCGGCGATGTTGATGCCGCCACGATGGGCCATCAGCGCGTCATGGACCGCCTTGTAAGCCGCGTCACCCAGCGCGATCTTGGTCGCGATCGCATAGCGCGAGGCGAGCATCGAGTCGGCGCCGAGGATCGGGAATTCCTTGATGATCAGCTTGATGTTGGGATCGGTCTCGATCAGTTTCTCGACCGCCGGGAAGGCGCGTTTGCAATAGCCGCAGCGGTAGTCGAGGAATTCGACAATGGTGATGTCGCCATCGGGGTTGCCGCCGATGTAGGAATAACCATCGTCGAAGATCTCCGCCCGGTGGGTTTCGAGCATGACCTGTTCCTTGTTCGCGGCCTGGGCCTTCTGCCGTTCTTCGAGCACGGCGATGGCTTCCTGCAGAACCTCGGGATTTTCCAGAAGGTAGTCGCGGATCTCCGAGCGGAAAATGGCGCGGTCGGCGTCCGACATGCTTTCGATGTCGAAGCCGGGCGCGGCGGTGGCCGTGGCGGAGAGCGCGAGAGCGATCAGGGTGTTGCGGATCATGGAAGCACCTTTTCAGAAGTTGGCGAAACCATCGCAGATGGGGGCCGAAAGGCAAGGTGCTCACGGCAAAGTGTCCGGACATGCGCGCGATTGACGCGGGCCGCGCGCGGGTGCATGTGAACGCGGCAGAACGAGGATTGGTCATGCGCAAATCGCAACGCTCCGAGGTGGATCCCTTCATCGTCATGGATGTCATGGCGGCGGCGGCACGGGCCGAGGCGGCCGGGCGCCACATCATCCATATGGAGGTCGGCCAGCCCGGCATGGCAGCACCCGAAGGCGCCCGGCGGGCCCTGACCGCTGCGATGGGGGAAGGCGCTTTGGGCTATACGGTGGCCCTCGGCCTGCCTGCCCTGCGCGAGAAGATCGCAGGGCTCTACGGCACCCGCTATGGGGTCGATCTGTCGCCCGAACGGGTGATCGTGACCGCCGGGTCGTCGGGGGCGTTTCTGTTGGCCTTCACCGCGCTTTTCGATGCGGGCGACAGGGTGGCGCTGGGCGCGCCTGGCTATCCCTCCTACCGGCAGATCCTGAGCGCGCTCAGCCTGCAGCCGGTCGATATCGAAACCCGCGCGGAGGATCGGTTCCAGCCGGTGCCGGGCAATATTCCAGAAGACATTCAGGGGCTTATCGTGGCCTCTCCGGGCAATCCCACGGGCACGATGTTGGATCTGCCCGCCATGGGCGCGCTGATGGAGACGGCGCGTGCACGCGGCGCGGCCTTCGTGTCGGACGAGATCTATCACGGGCTGGAATACGAGGGCCGGGCGGTGACCGCGCTGGAAGTGTCGGACGAGGCCTATGTGATCAATTCCTTCTCGAAATATTATTCCATGACCGGCTGGCGGGTGGGCTGGATGGTGGTGCCCGAGGATCATGTGCGCGTGATCGAGCGGCTGGCGCAGAACATGTTCATCTGTGCGCCGCACGCGAGCCAGGTGGCCGCACTGGCGGCGATGGAATGCGCCGAGGAACTGGATGCCAATGTGGCGGTCTATGCGCGCAACCGCGCCTTGATGCTCGACGGGTTGCGCGCGGCGGGCTTCACCAGGATCGCGCCGCCCGATGGGGCCTTCTATGTCTATGCGGATGTGTCGGACCTGACCGATGACAGCCGGGCCTTTGCCGCGCAAATCCTTGAAAAGGCGGGCGTTGCGGTGACACCGGGGCTGGATTTCGACAAAGGGCGCGGCCATGGAACCCTGCGGTTTTCCTATGCCCGGGCGACGGCGGATGTCGAAGAGGGGCTTGCCCGTCTGAAGACTTTCATGGAAAGCCGAGAAAAATAACGATAAAACTTCCCTTGCCTGTTGCGATTCGTTTCAGTCTTTGGGGGAAGACCTGGCGGTGGGATGATAAAAGCTGTAGCAGCTCTTTTTGGTTTGTTTTTTGCTCTGTTTGGATTGGTGGGGCAGGCGGAGCCTGTGGCGCGTCTGGCGGGTGAGGCCGAGATCCTGGACGAGGCGGGCGGGGTGCATCTGACCGTGCCGGTGACGGCGCCGGTGCCCTGGAAGGTCTGGCTGGCCGATGAACCACCGCGATTGATCGTTGATTTCCAAGGGCTTGCATTCGATGAGCCGCCAGTGCTGCGCTCGGGCTCGATCGCCGATCTGCGGCTGGAACGGGCCGAGGGCGATTGGACCCGCCTGGTGGCCTATCTGCGCGAACCCCTGACGGTGATCGAGGCGGAAATGCACGGCACGGAGACCGGTGCGCAGCTTGATCTGGTGCTGGGCACGACCACCGGCGGGGCCTTCAAGGAAGAGGCGCGGGCGCTCACCGAGCCGGTGGCAGAGACGGAGAAAACCTGCTGTGTCGTGGTGCTGGATCCCGGCCATGGGGGCCGCGATCCCGGCGCCGAGGCGGGCGCGGTGAACGAAGCGACGCTGATGCTGGAATTTTCCCTGCTTCTCAAGGAGGTGCTGGAGGAAACCGGACAGTTCGAGGTGCATCTGACCCGCTCGAAGGATGTGTTCGTGCCGCTCGATGCGCGGATGAGCCTCGCGCGGGCGGCGAATGCGGATGTGTTCCTGTCGCTCCATGCCGATGATCTGGCCAAGGGCAGTGGGGCAGCGTCGGGTCTGACGCTTTACACCCTCGCTGCGGATGCGGTGCCGGGGGCGCGCAGCGTGGCGCGCGGGGCCGGGGACGACATTCTCAAGGAGGTGGATCTGGAAACGGCGGAGGATCAGGTGGCGCTGGCGCTCGCGGGGTTGCAGGGGCAGACCACGGCGCCGCGCACGGCGGCCTTGTCGCGCAACCTGCTGGGCGCGGTGCAAGCCTCTGATATTGCGGTGAATTCCCGGCCCGAGCGGCAGGCGGAATTCGCGGTGCTGAAGGCCGCTGACATTCCGTCGGTTCTGGTGGAACTGGGGTTTCTGTCGTCCAAGGAAGATCTTGCCCGGCTCACCTCGCCCGAATGGCACCGGCAGGCGGCGGATGCCCTGCGCGACGGTCTGCTGCTCTGGGCCGAAGAGGACCGGCTGTTGCGCGAGGGCTTGGGGAACTGAACCGGCCAATTGCCGCGCGTGCCTTTTGACGGCGCAGGCCCGTGCCCATATAAGGACGGGACAGGCAGAGGTAGGACACAGTGACCCGGTTTTTCTTGTCGATCTTGGGCGCGCTTTTCAGCACCCTGACCCTTGGTCTGGTGTTGGGCGCATTGACCGTGGGGGCGGTGTTCTATGTCTACGGGCGCAATCTGCCCGATGTGGCGCCGCTGGCGAATTACCAGCCGCCGACCCTGACCCGGATCTATTCGCCCGCAGGCCGGATCATCGACGAATATGCCGAACAGCGGCGGATCTATGTGCCCTTCGACGAGATCCCCGACATGGTGAAGAACGCCTTCATCTCGGCGGAGGACAAAAGGTTCTACGACCATTTCGGCTTTGATGTGCGCGGCATCGGGGCCGCGCTCTACGAGGCGGTGCAAAGCCGCGGCGAAAGCGTGCGCGGTGCCTCGACCATTCCCCAGCAGGTGGCGAAGATCATCTATTTCGGTGGCGAAAGGGCCATCGAGCGGAAGATCAAGGAGGTGATCCAGGCCACGCGGATGGTGGATGTCATCGGCCGCGAGAAGATCCTCGAGATCTATCTCAACGAGATTTTCCTGGGCCAGAACGCCTATGGGGTGGCCGCCGCCGCCCAGACCTATTTCAACAAGACCCTGTCGGAACTGAACCCGCAGGAGGCGGCCTATCTGGCGGCCCTGCCCAAGGCGCCGTCAACCTATCATCCGGTGCGGCAGGAAGAGCGCGCGGTGGCGCGGCGCAACTACGTGCTGCGCGAAATGTGGCAGAACGGGTTTCTCGAAGACGCCTCCTATGACGAGGCCCGGGTGGCGCCCTTGTTGACCGTGCAGGCGGGCGACCGGGAGGCCTTTGCCACCAAGCTGCCGTCGCGGGATTACTTCACCGAGGAAATCAGCCGTCAGCTGAGCCGGGATTTCGGTCAGGACGGGTTCAAGGCCGCCGGTCTCACCATCCGGGCCACGGTCGACCCGGACATGCAGGAAATCGCCGCCGCCGCCCTGCGCGATGCGCTGGAGGCCTATGACCGGTCTCAGGGCGAATGGCGCGGTGTCTCGGGGCAGGTGGCGCCCGAGGATCTGGCCGCCGATTGGCGCGAGGGGCTCGCGCGGGTGCCGAACCTCGCCCGGGATGTGGCCAATTGGTATCCGGCGGTGGTGCTGGAGGTGGGCAGCAGTTCCGCCCGCATCGGTGTCGAAGGCTGGGACGATGGGGTGGACGGCCATTTCATCACGCCCGAGGATCTGAAATGGATCAAGGGCGCCCGGGTGGCCGGCGATATTCTGAGCGTCGGTGACGTGGTCCATGTGCGCCATGAGGGCGGCAATGCGGGCGATCCGGTCTTTTCCCTGCGCCAGGTGCCCGGCGTCCAGGGCGGCTTCATGGCGATGGATGTGAACACCGGCCGGGTGCTGGCGATGCAGGGCGGGTTTTCCTACCAGGTGTCGAATTTCAACCGGGCGACGCAGGGCCTGCGCCAGCCCGGCTCATCCTTCAAACCCTTCGTCTATGCCGCCGCCCTCGACAGCGGGTTCACGCCCGCCACGGTGGTGATCGATGCGCCGATCGAGGTGGATGTGGGCGGCGGCCGGGTCTGGCGACCGAAGAACGCCTCGAACCAGTTCTACGGGCCGACGCCCCTGCGCACCGGCATCGAACGCTCGCGGAACCTGATGACCGTGCGGCTGGCCGAAGAGGTCGGCATGCCGGTGGTCGCGGGCTATGCGGAGCGCTTTGGCGTCTATGACCGGATGGCGCCCTATCTGGCCAATTCGCTGGGCTCGCAGGAGACCTCGCTGTTCAAGATGGTGTCGGCCTATGCGATGTTCGCCAATGGCGGCGAGCGGGTGGAGCCGACGCTCGTGGACCGGGTGCAGGACCGCTGGGGCACGACGATCTATCGCCACGACCAGCGCGAATGTCTGGAATGCGCCAATCGCGATTTGGCCGCAGGCGAGCTTCCGCAGATCCGCAGCAACCGCAAACAGGTGATGAACCCGATCACCGCCTATCAGCTGACCTCGATGATGCGCGGTGTGGTGGAGCGCGGAACCGCCTCGAAGACGGTCAATCTGGGCATTCCCACCGCCGGCAAGACCGGCACCACCAATGATGCCCGTGACGTCTGGTTCGTGGGCTTCACCTCGACCATCGCGGCGGGCTGCTACATTGGCTATGACCAGCCGAAACCGCTGGGGCGGGGTGCCTCGGGCGGCGGTATGTGCGGGCCGGTGTTTCAATCCTTCATGAAGGAAGCGATCAAGAAATACGGCGGCGGGCGCTTTGCCATCCCGCCGGGCGGACGCTTCATCAAGATCGACCGCTACAATGGCGCGCGGCTGCCCGATTATGCCGAGGGCGATCATGTGGTGGCGGAGTATTTCCGCGAGGGCGAGGAGCCGGTCTTCGGCATCGCCTTTGACGGCGGCTTTGCCATGGGGGCGAACCTGCCGCTCTTCACCGATGCGGAACTGGGCAACACCACGACGATCGAAACCGGGTCGGGCGAGATCGTGACGATCCCGCGCCAGGCCACGGCGGGAGAGATTTCCTCGGGCGGGCTTTACTAGCCACGGGCGAGATCACCTTCGTGCGGTTGACCGAGGTCGACCGGGCCGAGGTGCTGGCCCATATGTCCGACCCGAAGGTGGCGGAATATCTGCCCCTGATGATCTCCTGCTGGACCGAGGACCGTGTGGTCGAGTTCATCGCGGCCAAGGAAGCGGGCTGGGCGCGCGACGGGTTGGGCCATTGGGCAGTGCTGTCGGACGGGGCCTATGCGGGCTGGGGCGGGTTCGAGAAGGACGAGGGCGCCTGGGAATTCGGGCTGGTGCTGAAGCCCGAGGCGTTCGGGCTGGGCTTTGCCGTGGTGCGCAAGGCGCTGGCATTTGCGCGCGAGGATCCCCGTATCGAGAAGGTCAGTTTCTATATGGATCCCAAACGTCCCAGCCTCGGTGTCTTTGACCGGGCGGGGGCGGTGCCCGTGGGCGTGGTGGAACATGACGGGGAGCGGTTCCGCAAGTTCCTGCTGGACACCGTCTGAGGGCGCAGGGGCCGGTGTGGCCCCCGCGCGATTTTAGCAGATCAGCCCGTGCGGCGGCGGCGCATCAGGCCAAGCCCGCCAAGCCCGGCAAGCAGCATCGGGAGTGCGGCAGGCAGCGGCACCACATTCGGGTTGCCCGAAGAGCCGGAGCCACTCGAGACAGTGCCACGCAGCTGGAAGCCGTAGCCCTCCGGATCGAGGTTCTCCAGATCGAAGGTTCCGCTATTGCTCGTACCGCCCCAGGCGGCGAGGAGGAACGTGCCGCCGGTCACGCCGGTGAAAGCCGACATGTCGACGTTGTACTCCTTCCCGACCGTGCCGGTTCCGAAGTTGTCGCTGAGCACCGTGGTGAAGGTGCTGCCGGTGGTAAATCCGATGGAAAAGGCATTCGGCCCCGTGCCTGACCGGTCGAGACGGATGTCAAAGTCGGTCAGGTCATAGGCCTGGGTGCTGTCAAAGCCCCAGGTCCAGCTGTGGCCGGACCCGAGCGCCTCATTGACATTGGTGTTCGGCGTCGAGCCGTAAAGCCAGTTGTTCCAAACCCAGGTGGTGCCCGGACGCACCATGACTCCGGCTCCGGCAAACATGCTGTAGCCGCTGACCCCTGCGCCCACATCGCTGGGTGCAAGTGCCGGGTTATTCTGGCTGGACGCTGACGTGTATTCCAGAACCGTCGCAGACAGCGCCGGTGTGGCCGCGGCAAAAAGTGCGGCCGTTACAATTACCGATTTCATCAAAACCCCCTCAAAAGTCACATGAACACCTTATCAACCGAACACTTCGATCTCCAATGATCCAAATCGTACAATTCTTGCACGGGTGCGATATGGGGTCGGGAAATATGTGCCAGTGGTGCGCGGGGCCGGGCGGTCAGGCCTTATTCTGCGCCCGGCGGCGTTTAGAGAGTTCCGCCTCGGTCGGGCCCTTGGCCAGCGCATCGGCGGGGCGTTTGACCAGATAGGCCACCAGCGCATCATGGGTGCGGATCACCTCGGGCGCCTTGCGTTCCGAAAGGAAATCATGGACCGCCTGGCTGCAGCCGGGCCAGTCGAAATAATCATCGACGATGATCAGCCCGCCCACGGCCACCTTGTCATAGAGCCGCTCCAGCACGACCTTGGTGGAGGCGTACCAATCGCCGTCAAGCCGCAGGATGCCGATGGGGCGGTCGATCTTGTCTGCATGGACGGTGTCCTCGAACCAGCCCTTGTGAAGCGTCGCGCGGTGGTCGAACCCATGGCGGGCCACCTCCTCGCGGACAGCTTCCACATCGGCGTAATTGCGGCCTTCGACGAAGAGATCCTCCTCGGAGAACCGCAGCGCCCGTTCGCCATCACGGGCATCGGGTTCGGGCAGGCCTTCGAAACTGTCGAACAGATGGACCTCGGGGCAGTGCGGAAACTGCGCCAGCATCGCCAGCGACGCACCCCCGCGCCAGACCCCGCATTCGACGATCGCGTGGTCGGCCATCGGCAGCTTGATCGCGGCGGCAAGCTTGAGGTTTTTCACAAAGCGCCGCCGGTTCATCATCGAGAGATGGCCGAAGGTCTTGTAAAGCTGCTGCGGTCCGGGGACCTGCAGCGTGTCGGACGGCGTCGTTTCGGTCGTGCCTTTCATACTGCCACTCCTTTGCCCGGGACATGCCCGGTGGTTTGGCCCCCGCCCATGGTGCTGCGCCCGTCCTGGTGCGGATGGCCGCCCGGTTCAAGGAAACCTCCCGGTTCCGGTGGCTCGGGCTCAGTCCTCGCCCTGGGCCTCGCCGCGTTTCATGCCCGACACACCCATGGCGAGCGTCGCGGCCATGAACCCGTCAAGATCGCCGTCAAGCACGCCCGAAGTGTCCGAGGTCTCATGCCCCGTCCGCAGGTCCTTGACCATCTGATAGGGCTGCAACACGTAGGACCGGATCTGGTTGCCCCAGCCCGCATCGCCCTTGTTTTCATGGGCCTCGTTGATCGCGGCGTTCCGTTTGTCCAGCTCCATCTGGTAGAGCCGCGATTTCAGCGCCTTCATGGCGATGTCGCGGTTCTGGTGCTGGGATTTTTCCGAGCTTGTCACCACGATGCCGGTGGGTTCGTGGGTGATCCGCACCGCCGAGTCGGTGGTGTTGACGTGCTGACCGCCAGCACCGGAAGACCGGTAGGTGTCGATGCGGATGTCGGCGGGGTTCACTTCGATTTCGATATTGTCGTCGACCACCGGGTAGACCCAAACGCTGGAAAACGAGGTGTGGCGGCGGGCCGCGCTGTCATAGGGCGAGATGCGGACAAGGCGGTGCACGCCGGATTCGGATTTGAGCCAACCGTAGGCGTTGGGCCCGGAGATTTTGTAGGCGGCCGATTTGATGCCTGCCTCTTCGCCGGCACTTTCCGATTGCAATTCAACCTTGTAGCCCTTGGCCTCGGCCCAGCGGACATACATGCGCGCCAGCATCGAGGCCCAGTCGCAGCTTTCGGTGCCACCTGCGCCCGAGTTGATTTCGAGGAAGGTGTCGTTGCCATCGGCCTCGCCATCGAGAAGGGCTTCGATCTCGGCCGCAGCGGCGCGTTCGCGGAGCGCTTTCAGCGCCTCTTCGGCCTCGGTCACCACCTCGGCATCGTCTTCCATCTCGCCCAGTTCTATCAGCTCGACATTGTCGGCCGCTTCCTGCTTCATGCCCGTGTACCGGTCCATGGCATCGACCAGCATCTGCCGGTCGCGCATCAGCTTCTGGGCCTTTTCCGGGTCATCCCAGAGGTTCGGATCCTCCACCATCGCGTTGAATTCCTCGAGCCGGTGCGGGGCGGTTTCCCAATCCAGCCGCTGGGCGAGAAGTTCGAGCGATTTTTCGATGGCGGCGAGCGTGTTTTCGGTCTCGGCGCGCATGGGGTATCCTCCGGGTCTAAGCTGCTGGCGGGTGATAGCAACGCTTAGGCATGGCTTCAAGCGGAGGCTGTGCTAGGCTCGCGCGCGAGGAGGCAGGAATATGACAGACCAACCCAGCTATGACGCCGAGGATCTCGCGCCATCGCCGATCCCCGAGATTGCCCATGTGACGCTCCATGAGCTCTGGACCTCGCTGAAAATGGGGCTTTGGGACTTCAGGCGTGCGCCGCTCTTCGGGCTGGTGTTTTCGGCCTTCTATGTGGTGGCCGGGCTCGTGCTCTTGTGGCTGGGGGCGAGCACCTTTCTGTGGACCCTGGCCTTCGCGCTGGGCTTTCCGCTGATCGCGCCCTTTGCGGCGGTCGGGCTTTACGAGGTGAGCCGGCGGATCGAGGCCGACGAGGGCCTCGATTGGGGCGAGGTGATGAGCGTGGTTTGGCAGGAGCGGCGGCGGCAATTGCCCTGGATCGGGGTGATCCTGGCGATCATCTTTCTGTTCTGGTCGTTTTTCGCCCATATGACCTTCGCGCTGATCATGGGGGTGGCCTCGCTCAATGTGCCCCACAGCTGGGAATTCTACGCCACGCCCGAAGGGCTGATGATGGCCGCCATTCAGGCCGCGGTGGGGGCCGGTGTGGCCTTTCTGGTCTTCGGGCTGACCGTGGTGGCGATCCCGCTTCTGGTGGACAAGGAAATCGACTTCGTCACCGCCATGCTGGTCAGCCTTGAAACCGTGGCAAAGAACAAGCTGGTGATGTTCATCTGGGCCGTGGTGGTCGCGGGGCTGCTGCTGGCGGCGATGGTGCCGGTGTTTCTGGGTCTGTTCGTGGCACTGCCGGTGCTGGGCCATGCCACCTGGCATCTCTACCGCCGCGCACTTTACGAACCGGTGGCGTGAAGTTCAGCCGCTGATCTGCCGGAGCAGGCGGCGCCGGGCGCTGACATCGTCGGGCAGCCGGACCACCTGATCGGCGGCGAACCGGCCGGTGTAGGGGCCGAGGAACAGCATGCGCTGGTCCTGGAACCGGGCCAGATCGAGATTGCGCGCAAAGGAATGGCCAAGCCCGGAGATCCGGAAGCCGGGCGCTTCGCGGGCGGGTTCCAGCCAGCCTTCGATGGCCAGCCGCTTGAGCGGGCCTGCAGCACCGGTGAACCGGTCGAATTCGGTGTTGCCTGTGGTCAACTCACCGGTGGCGGGGTCAAACCGGCCGGTCGCCGTGGCAAAGCGACCGCCGGATGTGAGGTTCGCGGCAGAGCGGCGCAGGGGCACCGGGCCGATGGTGCGGCGGCCCGTACGGCCCGCGACGGTGCCGGAGATGAGATCCGCAGATGTCGGGGCAGGGGCGAGACGGCTGGCGATCACTTCGTTGCCGCGCCAGAGACCGGAGACGGCAACGCGCGTGCCCAACTCCGGGGCGGCACTTCGGGAGCGGATCGTCACCCCGTTGATCACCAGACGCTGGCCGCCGACATCGCGGGCGGCAATCCGGCCGACCAGGGGCCAGGTCAGGGCGATGCGCCGGGCAATGAGCGTGCCGTCCCGGCGGCTGGCCGCTTCCACGGTCAGGCTGTCGCCAATCATGAGTCGATCCGGGCTCAGCCGACCGAAGGGGGAGGTGATCCGGGTTCGCTCATCAAGCTCCACCCGGCGGCCCGCGAGGACCAGACTGCCGGTCTCGGTCAGAATGCCCACGATCCCGGTGCCGCCCAGCCCGCCTTCCACATCGCGGTCGCGGGATTGCCCCCAGCCCGCCGCCGGAAAGAGAGCGGCGCTGGCCCCGGTGGCAAGAAAGGCGCGGCGATTGGGGGAACCCGAGGTCATCTGAAACTCACTCTCTTTCATCTTCGCGATGGAAATAGACGCCAAAGCGGAACCGGTGGGTGGCCGCCTGCCTGTCGCGGTCTTCATCCTGATGGCGCGCGGCCTCCCGCGCGATGCGGCGCAGCGCCTGCATGCCGGCATCATGCACCTCCCGTTCGATTGCGTCGACCGAGGGCGCCGTCAGATAATTGTAGAATGTGGCCCGTTCGAAACGGGGCGGGGTTTCGCCCAGCAGGTTATGCACCGCCGCGTCCATGTGATCGCCAAGGTTGCGGGCGAAGAAATCCAGCTTCTGATCCAGATCCTCGGGCCCGAAGACGGCACTGGGATCAAGGCGGAGCATCCCGTTTTCCACCGTCACCATCCCCTGGCGTTGCAATTCATCAAGCAGGCTGCGCGGGCGGATGTCGCGGCTGACATGGGCCACAAGCCCGTCGAATTCGGCACGCGCCAGGGCGCGGGGGCGGCCCGTGTCCTCGGTCAGTTTCGGGTCGCTCATCCAGCGGCCGACCACGGTGGCCAGGGTGGAGACCCGGCGCTGAAGGGGGCTGAGATCGGCGCGTTCTGCCTGGCGCAGGGCCTTCACGTCCCGCCGGTGCACCCCGGTGGCCACGCTGACCCCGCTGTCAGTCGCCCGTGGTCCCAGTTCCTCGACCGCCGTTTCCACATAGGTTTCCTTGATCAGTTGATAAAGCTGAGGCGCGGTGACCCCCTGAGCGATCAGTGCGCGGGTCAGCGGGCGCAGAAGCGCCTTGATAGCCTGTTCGAACAGGGCCGATTTGGTGAGGGGGTCCCGATCACTCATGAGTTAAAGATAGGGCGCTGTGTGAAAAAATTCCACGAAATCTCTTGCCGCGAGTGATCCGGGCGACATTTTGCCCCGTATCAGTGTGAAAAATGCACACGCCTTGCGGCGTATTTTCAGGAGGTACGATGATGACGACTTACAATTTTACGGGGTTCGAGAATGCGGATCTGTTCGGCCATGGGTCGATCAAATCCCATGCGACATTCGTGCTTCCCGCCGGGCCGACGCTGGAGATCACTCTGGAGGATGACGACCCCAGGCTGTCGGGCGATGCCCGGGCCAATGAATATGGCGATGATTTCTCCGGCCAGACCGGGCGCCTGACCCGCGTTGCCGATGGCGAAGCGGTGGGCATCGAGGGTCGCATCTATGCCGAGCGGATCTGGAATGTGACCGACAGCGAGGGCAATCACTACAAGCTGGTCGAAGTGGAGCAGCCGGGCCATCTGCCTGACAGCTTTACCTTTTTCGGTCAGGTCCCCCCGGCGGGCGCGGTTCTGACCGTGGGCCATCCGGCCAATGTGAGCGGCGCGGGGCTGGCCTATGACCATCTCGGGGCCGGGGAAATTGCCGCGCCTGCGCCCAACATCGTCGACATCGCCGCCGGATCGGATGACTTCAACATCCTGGTGAAGGCGCTCCAGACCGCCGGTCTCGACGGGGTGGTGCGGGATGCCACCGACATCACCGTTTTCGCGCCGACGGATGCGGCCTTCACCCAACTGGCGCTGGATCTGGGCTTCGAGGGCGATGAAAGCGACGAAGACGCGGTCTTTGGCTTCATCGCCGAAGCGCTGGCGGGGCTGGCCCCCGATGGCGACCCGATCCCGCTTTTGCAGAATGTGCTGACCTATCACGTCTCACCCGGCGAGAAGACCGCAGCCGAGGTGGATGCCGCCGATGAGATCACCACGCTTCTGGCCGGTGCGACCTTCGGGTCGGAAGGGTCCGAACTGGTGGACAACGAGCCCGACATTGCCAACCCGAACATCGTGCTGCCCGATCTGGAAGCCGCCAACGGCACCATTCAGGTGATCGACCGGGTGCTCCTGCCCATCGACATTCCGGGCAACACGCCTGCGCCGACGCTCACCGGTCTGGTGGCGGCAAGCGGCGGTGCCTTTGACGACAATGCCGGTGATTTCGACCTGCTGCTCAATGCGGTGCAGGCGGCGGGGCTGGCGGGCGCGCTGGATGCGGCGGGCGCGGATCTGACCGTCTTTGCCCCCACCGACGGCGCCTTTGTCGGGCTGAGCCAGACCCTGGGCTTTGAGGGCAGCGACGAGGGCGAGGCCTTTGCCTATCTGGTCGAGGCGCTCGCACTTCTGAACGGCGGCGATGCGATCCCGCTTCTGAAGACGGTGCTGCTCTATCACGTGGCACCGGGCACGCTGGATGATGCGGCTGTGCTTGGCTCAAGCGAGATTGCCACGCTGCTGGGCGGGGCGAGCCTCGGGGTCGACGGGGTCACCCTTGTCGATGCCGATCCGGATGTGCCGAACCCGATGCTGATCGACACCAATCTGGAGGCGAGCAATGGCATCGCCCATGTGCTGGACGGGGTGCTTCTGCCGGCTGATCTCTTGCAATCGGACGGGTCGAATGACGTCGATTTCCTGATCAAGGGCGATGGCGCGGATCGGGTCCATACCGGGCGCGACAATGATCTCGTCGATGGCAATGGCGGCAATGACCGGATCTATCTGGGCAGCGGCGATGACGTGGGCCTGGGCGGTGCGGGCCATGACCGGATCTCGGGCGGCCGGGGTGATGACACGCTTCTGGGCAACGAGGGCCGGGACGTGATCACCGGTGGGCGCGGCGATGACATGATCACCGGCGGCGCCGGGCGCGATCTCATGATCGGCGGCAAAGGGGCGGACACGTTCATCTTCAACGAAGGGGATGGCCATGACGTGATCCGCTGGTTCGAGAGCGGTCACGACAAGATCGACCTCTCGGGCGTGCCGATTGCCGATGTGGATCACTTCCTGGCCTCGATCGACACCTGGGTGTTCGGCGCCAAGGTGCAGATCAGCGATGAGCAGAGCATCCATATCCAGGGCTGGCACGTCGAACTGGATGAAAGCGATTTCATCTTCGACACCAGCACCGACACGCTGATGGTCTGAGCCGGACGTATCGGGGCCGGGGAAGAGCAATCTCTCACGGCCTGTGCCCCGACGACCCTCGGGAGCCTCCGGACAGATGAAGCCCCCGTCGCATCTGCGGCGGGGGTTTTGTCTACGAGACGGTTCGGGATCTGGAAAAGGCCTCGAAGACCCTTGGGCGCCTTGTCGGTAAGAGATCACCGCCAAAAAAAACGGCGCCGAACCGGGCGCCGTTTCCGAATTGTCTGTCCGGGCCCCGACGGGCGCCGGTTGCGCTCAGCTTTTGGCCGGCTGGGCGGGGGCGGCCGGTTTGGCGGCACCGCCCTTGTTGTTGAGCGGGTCTTCCTGACGCTGGACCGAGCCCTCGAAATGGGCGCCCGATTCGATGGCGATGGTCTTGTGGATGATGTCGCCCTCGACCCGTGCGGTGGAGGTCAGGCGCACCTTGAGACCACGCACCTTGCCGACCACGCGGCCATTGACCACCACATCGTCGGCGATGCATTCGCCGCGCACGGTGGCGCCTTCGCCCACGGTCAGGAGATGGGCGCGGATATCGCCCTCGACGGCGCCTTCGATGTTCACGTCACCCGTGGTCTTGATGTCGCCGGTGATCTGGATATCGGCAGACAGAACGGACGCCGGCGGCTTGGCCTTCGGCGCGGTCGGGGTCGGGTCGCTCATCTTCGGGGCCTCTTCTTTTTTCACGGGTGCCGGGTCTTGCGCCGGGCCGGGTTCGTTGATTTTGCTTTTAGAAAACATCTCTCGCTGCCTTGATGTATTTCATTGGGTCGAGGGCCTTGCCTCTCACGCGGATCTCGTAGTGGAGATGCGTACCCGTCGACCGCCCGGTGTTCCCCATATCACCGATACGGTCGCCGCGCGAGACTCTTTGACCAACCTTGACGCGAATTCTGTGCAGGTGTGCGTATCGGGTCTCATGGCCGAAATCATGCTGGATCTTGATGATATTCCCATATCCTGACTGCCGGCCCGCGAAGGTCACTACACCATCGGCGGTTGTGTGGATCGGCGTGCCGGTGGGACCGGCCCAGTCGTGACCGTTGTGCATCCGGCCCCAGCGCGGACCGAATCCGCTGGTCGAGCGGTAGGTGCCGCGCACGGGAAAGCCGAAGGGCAGCTTTTCGGCGGCGATCCGGTAGAGGTTCAGCCGGTCCAGCTCCTTGATCACCTGATTGGCGCGATCGGTCAGCGGGTCGGGAGGCGCATCCTTGGGACGGGGAAAGATGATCGGCGTGAGCGGACCTCCTTGCCCGGAATAGGAGCGGCGCACCTGTTCGAGAATGCTGTCGGTGGGCAGACCCACGGCGGAGAACATCTCGTCAATCGGCGTGAGCGAGGCGTCAACCGCGTCTTCGATCTGGGTGAAGATCCGTTCGTTGCGCTCGGCCTCCAGCCGCTGATCCAGCGCCACCTCTTCCAGCAGGGTCTCGGCCTCCTTCACATAGGCCGACATTTCGGTCTGCTCCTCGGCCAGATCGCTGAGCGCCGTGGTCAGGAACTGAAGCGTGACCTCCCGGTCCGCAAGGCTGGCGCCTTCGGGCTGATCTTCGCTGTTTTCCGCCAGTTGCGCGGTCAGGCTCTCGGCCTCGCCGCGCGCCATGTCCCGTTCCTTCATCGCGTCGCGCAGGGTAGCGGCCAGCACATCGATGCCGGTTTCCAACTCGCGGCGGCGGTCTTCGGAGGCCAGGAGGCGGGATTGCATGGCGGAGACTTCCGACAGCGCCACGGTAAAGCGGTTCTGGGCGGCGGCGGCTTCTTCGGCGCGGGCGTCCCGTTCGAGGGACAGCTCGTTCAGCCGGCTTTCATAGACCGCCTGATCACGCAGCGCCTGTTCGCGCAGATCGCCGGCACCCAGCGAATGCATCACCAGAATGGCCGAGGAAACGATGGTCCAGCCCAGCACCAGGGCCGAGCCGGCAATGCCGATGAACTGGGTTTCCGAGGTCAGCCGGATGAACCGCGTCTCGGTGTCCGAGCGCAGAAAGAGCCGCTGTTCGGGCAATCGCCGTTCCAGCCAGTGGTGAAAACTCGCGCGGTATCTGTTCAAATCTGCCATCCCGATCCTGGCAATGCCCCGAGGGCCCTGTCCCGACCCTCTGTTCATTTCTGTTACTGCCTGAGGATAAGTCAGGCAAGTCAGGCGGTTGGGGCGCAGCGCTTCGGCGCCATATGGGCAGAAACCCGCCGATCGTCAGACGGTTTCGGTAAGCGGCCAGTAGAAATCCGGCGGCAGGCCCGCTTCGGCGCGCTTTTCCTCGTTGAAGGGCGGTTTCAGGGTGGAATGGAAATAGTGCCGCACCAGACGGTGAAATTCCGGTTTGGGATCAAGGTTGTCGCGGCCGCAAAGAAAGTGGAACCATTTCGACCCATAGGCCACATGGCCGACCTCTTCGGCATAGATCACATCGAGCGCTTCGACGGCTTTGTCATCGCCGGCACGACGGAAAATCTCGATCATCCCGGGGGTCACATCAAGTCCGCGCGCTTCCAGCACCATCGGGACGACGGCAAGCCGGCCCATGATGTCGTCCTTCGTGTCTTCGGCGGCGCGCCACATGCCCGCGTGGGCGGGAAGGGCGCCATAATGGCTGCCGAGCCGTTCAAGACACGCGCTGACCAGATTGAAATGCTTTGATTCTTCGTCCGCCGCCTTGACCCAGTCGTCAAAGAAACCGGGCGGCAGGGGCAGGTGACCGAAACGGGCGATGATGTCCCAGTGCAGGTCAACCGCATTCAACTCGATATGGGCGACCGCATGGAGCAGCGCGATCCGGCCCTGGGGCGAGCCGGGTTTGCGCTTGGGCACGTCGCGCGGGTCAAGGAGTTCGGGCGAGGCGGGGCGCGTGGGCCGGTCGGGCGGCGCGCCCTTGCCGATCTCGATCACCTCGCCTGCCGCGCGGGCGGCAAACCAGCGGGCGGCAAACTCGCGGCTGAGTGCCGTCTTTTCGCGGCCATCCGCCGTGGTCAGCACCGCGCAGGCCATATCGCAAAGCGTGTCGGTCATCAGAGCGCGCGGGCGGCCTCCAGCACCGCCTCCACATGGCCCTTCACCTTCACCTTGCGCCATTCCTCGCGCACCACGCCCGCGCCGTCGATCAGGAAGGTGGCCCGTTCGATGCCCATATAGGTCTTGCCATACATGTTCTTCTCGACCCAGACCCCATAGTCTTCGCAGGTCGTCCCATGCTCATCTGAGACCAGCATCACCCCGAGATCGTGTTTCGCGATGAACTTGTCATGTTTCGCCACGCTGTCTTTTGAGACGCCGATCACCTGCACCCCGGCGGCCGTGAAGGCGTCGAGCGACGCGGTGAAATCCAGCGCCTCGGTGGTGCAGCCCGGCGTGTCGTCACGCGGATAAAAATAGAGCACCACCGCATCGGGGCGCAGCGCCGAGAGCGTGACATCGCTGCCGCCATCGCGGGGCAGGGTGAAATCGGGGGCGGGGGTTCCAATCAGGGACATGACGAACGGGCCTTTCAGAAGAAAGTCATTGGGTTTCCAGTGCGATCGGCGTTATCACCGCCTCAGGGATCGAGGAGGCCATGGCCGAAGACACCGCGCAGGAACCTAAGACCGAGATCGTCGAGGTCAAACCGAATTACAGGCCCCGCCCGGTGAAGCTCACCGTGCGCAAACGGCGCTTTCGGCTGGTCCGTGTCCTCTGGCTGACGCTGGCGGGGCTGGTTTTTGCCTGTGCGATGCTGGCGCTGTCGGGCCGGTCGGTGCCGGTGCCCGACATGCTGCGCGCCTCCATCGAAGAGCGGGTGAACGCAGGTTTTGCGGGCGCGCCGCTGGCCCTGGGGGATATGCGCTTTGCGATCTCGCGGGAGGGTGCGCCCCAGGTGCTGATGCGTGACATCACCCTGGCCGATCCTTCGGGCGGGGGCGTGGCGCAGTTGAACAGCCTTGGCGCGGAACTGTCCCTCGACCGGCTGCTGCGCGGCGAGATTTCCGCCTCTGCCGTCGCCCTCGCGGGGGCGCAGATCACCGTCCGGCGGCGCGCCGACGGCTCCTTTGCCTTCCGGTCGGACCAGTTGACCGAGACCGACACCGGCAGCCTGCCCGACATTCTGGCCCAGATCGACCAGGTGCTGGCAACGCCCGCGCTGGCGGCGCTCGAAGAGATCGAGGCAGGCGGCATCGTGGCGACGCTGGAAGATGCCCGTTCGGGCCGGATCTGGCAGGCCAGCAACGCCACCGCGATCCTGCGGCGCACCGATACCGGCCTGTCGGTCTCCATCGTCTCGGACGTGTTCAACGGCACCGATGCTCTGGCCGGTTTGCAGATCTCGCTCGGGCTGAACCGGGTGAGCGGCGGGGTGACGCTGGGCTTCCAGCTGACCGGCATGCCGTCGACCGACATCGCCTTGCAATCGCCGATCCTGGCCTGGCTGTCGGTGCTGGACGCGGAGATTTCCGGCTCGGTCCGGGCCGAGATGGACATCGACGGCGGGCTCAATTCCTTTGCCGGCACGTTCGAGGTGGAAGAGGGCGCGCTGAAACCCGCCGAGGACATTCCACCGGTGCCGTTCGAGGCCGCAGAGGCCTATTTCACCTATCATCCAGTCCGCCAGCGCATCGATTTCTCCCAGGTCACCTTCAAAAGCGACGAGGGCGAATTGCAGGCCGCGGGCCATGCCTATCTGAGCGAGCTCGACGGGCCCTGGCCGCGCGCCTTCCTCGGTCAATTCCGGGCCGAACGGCTGGGCTATTCGGGCGGCGAGATCTTCCCCGCACCGGTTAGTTTCGAGGACATCCGTGCTGACCTGCGCCTGCGGCTTGATCCGTTCACGGTGGAGATCGGCCAGGTGGTGATCGACAATCAGGGCGTGCCGGTGCGGGCCTCGGGGAAAGTGGAGGCGCGCGATGGCGCCTGGCGCGCGTCGATTGACGCAACCACGCCGGGGATCAGCGCGGAGCGGGTGCTGGAATTGTGGCCGGTCAAGGTTTCGCCGATCACCCGGGGCTGGCTGTCGAAGAACCTCAAGGCGGGCCGCTTGCTGAACCCGGCCGCCGCGATCCGCTTCGTGTCGGGTGCCAAGCCCGATCTGGCGCTGAGCTTCGATTTCGACGGTGGCGCGGCCGCCTTTCTGAAGACCATGCCGCCCCTTGAGGCGCTTTCGGGGCGGGCGAGTTTCTTCAATCATGATTTTACCCTGGCCATCGAAAAGGGCGGTGTGCGCAACCCCGACGGCGCCTGGATTTCCGCCGGCGGCTCGGTCTTCCGGGTGGCCGACACCCGCCCGAAACCCTCCTTCGCGCAGATCGGCATTGCCGCGCGCGGTGCCCTGCCATCGCTTCTGGAGCTTCTGAACAACGCGCCTCTGAGGATCATGGAGCGCGCCGGGCGCCCGACCGATCTGGCCCGGGCCGAAGCGCTGGCCTTCGCCAAGGTGACCCTGCCGCTGAAGGACGGGATCAAGGCAGGCGAGGTGGTCTATGACGTGACCGCCGAATTGCTCGACCTGCGCTCGGACCAGCTTGTGCCGGGCCGGGTGCTGCGCGCCGACCGGATGGAACTGGCCGCCAATCCCGACGGCATTCGCATGGCGGGGGATCTGACCCTGGATGGGGTGCCGCTTTCGGCGCGCTGGTCGCAAAACTTCGGGGCCGCCGCCGAAAACGGTGGTCTGATCGAGGGGGAAGTGACGCTCAGCCCCGAAAGCCTCGCGGCCTTCGATCTGCCCTTGCCCGAGGGCATGGTCGGCGGGCGGGGACGGGCCGCCTACAGCCTGCGCCTGCCGCGCGAAGGCGCGCCGGAATTGTCGCTCAACTCCGATCTGGCCGGGCTCAGCCTGGCGCTGCCGGAGATCAACTGGCGCAAGGGGCCAGGTGCCTTGGGACGGTTGCAGGCAAGCGCGGTGCTGGGCGAGGTGCCCGAGGTGACCGGCTTTTCCCTTTCGGCGCCGGGGCTGGATCTGGCGGGCGGGTTCGATCTGACCGAGGACGGATTTCAGGGGGCGACCTTCGACAAGGTGGTGGTCGAGGATTGGCTGGACGCTGGCCTGCGGCTGACGCCCGGCGCGCGCGGCGGGCTGGATCTCGCGCTCACCGGCGGCACGTTTGATCTGCGCCGGTTTGAGGGCGGACGCGGCTCCGGGCGCGGCGGCGGCGGTGCTCAGAGCCGCATCGACATCGCGCTGGACCGGGTTGTGGTCTCCGAGGGGATCGCGCTGGCGCCGTTCCGGGGGCAGGTCACGCCGGGGCGGTTCGGGCTTTCGGGTGAATTTCAGGGCCGGATCAACGGCGGGGCGCCGATCCGGGGCGTGCTGAGCCCGGCCAATGGCGGCACGGCGGTGCGGCTGCAATCGAACCGCGCCGCAGCGGTGTTGCGCGATGCAGGCATTGCCGAAGGCGCGCGCGATGGCACGCTCGATGTGGTGCTGACCCCGGTGGCTGGCGCGGGTTCGGGCACCTATGACGGGCAATTCCTGATCGAGAACCTGCGGCTGACCCAGGCACCGATCATGGCCGCCCTTCTGGATGCGATGAGCATCGTCGGCCTGCTCGACCAGCTCAACGGGCCGGGCATCCGCTTCAACGCGCTTGATGGGCGGTTCCGCCTGACCCCGCGCCGCATCCAGATCCTCGAGGCCGCCGCCGTCGGCCCCTCGATGGGGATTTCCGCCGACGGGATCTATGATTTCGACCGCAAATCCATCGACATGCGCGGGGTGATCTCGCCGGTCTATTTCCTCAACGGGATCGGCCAGATCTTCACCCGGCGCGGCGAGGGGCTGTTTGGCTTCAACTACCGGGTCGCAGGCGCGGTCGACCGCCCCCGGGTCGGGGTGAACCCGTTGTCGATCCTGACCCCGGGCATGTTCCGCCGCATCTTCCGCTCCGCACCGCCGGGGGGCTGAGGGGCGCGGATCGCGTCAACAGAATGTTGCGCAACAAGGCGCCGAATCCCCGCCGCCCTTTCTTGCAGGCCAATTCCCTTTCGCTCTAGAAGGCCGGAATGAAACTGTCTGATTTCGATTTCGATCTGCCCGAGCGTCTGATTGCGACGCGCCCTGCGCGCCCGCGCTCGTCCGCGCGGCTGCTGGTGGCCGGGCCCCGCCTGCTGACCGACGCCCATGCCGTTGATCTGCCCGGGTTTTTGCGGCGCGGCGACCGGCTTGTGCTGAACGACACCAAGGTGATCCCGGCGCGGCTGTCGGGGGTGCGCAAACGGCTGAGCGATGCGGGCGAGACCGAAGCGCGGATCGAGGCGACGCTGCTCGAGCCGCGCGCCGACGGCAGTTGGGGCGCGCTTCTGAAACCCTTGAAGAAAGTGCGCGACGGCGAGGTGATCCGGTTCTCGGCGGATCTTTCCGCCGAGGTGACGGGCCGTGCCGAGGGCACCGCCTTTCTGCAGTTCAACCTTGCGGGCGAGGATTTCGACGCCGCATTGGCCGAGGCCGGTGCCATGCCGCTGCCGCCCTATATCGAGGCGCTCAGGAAGGCCGATGATCAGGACCGGAGCGATTACCAGACCCTTTGGGCGCGCCAGACCGGTGCGGTGGCGGCCCCCACCGCCTCCCTGCATTTCGATGAGGCGCTGATCGCGGGGCTGGATCGCGCGGGCATTGAACGGAGTTTCGTCACGCTCCATGTGGGGGCGGGCACTTTCCTGCCGGTGAAGACCGACGACATTTCAGACCACAAGATGCACTCCGAACGGGGCGAGATCACCGCCCGGGCCGCCGAGGAAATCAACGCCACCCGGGCAGCAGGCGGGCGGATCGTGCCGGTGGGCACCACGGCGATGCGGCTGATCGAGACGGCGGCGTCCGGGGATGGCACGCTTGGCCCCTGGCAGGGGGCGACCGACATCTTCATCACGCCGGGATACCGCTTCAAGATCGCCGATGCGCTGATGACCAATTTTCACTTGCCGAAATCGACCCTGATGATGCTGGTCTCGGCCTTTTTGGGCGAAAAACGCATCCGCGAGGTCTATGCCCACGCCATTGCCAGCGACTACCGGTTCTTTTCCTATGGCGACGCATCGCTGTTGATGCCCGAAGGCTGAAATCGACCTCTTGCAGGTCGCAGATTGGCATGGGAAAGGGCGCGCGCTTTGCTAAGGCTGCCGGGAAAGGAGCGCGCCATGATCGAAGTCCTCAAATCCGCCTGGGCCTTGATGGCCGGGATGTTTCTTCTGATGGTGGGCAATGGGCTGCAGGGCACGCTCATCGGCATCCGCGGCGCGATCGAGAATTTCTCGACCACCGAATTGTCGCTGATCACCTCGGCCTATTTCATCGGCTTCCTGTTCGGATCGCGGATCGCGCCCGAACTGATCCGCCGGGTCGGCCATGTGCGGGTCTTTGCCGCCCTCGGCTCCTTCGTCTCGGCAGTGCTGATCCTCTATCCCACGGTGACCGAACCTTGGGCCTGGATCCTGCTGCGGGTGATCTTCGGCTTCTGCTTTTCCGGCGTCTATGTCACCGCCGAAAGCTGGATGAACAACACCTCGACCAATGAAAACCGCGGCAAGGCCCTGTCGCTCTACATGGTCGTGCAATTGAGCGGCATTGTCGCCAGCCAGGCGCTTTTGGGCGTGGCCGATCCCGCCGGGTTCATCCTCTTCGTGATCCCTTCGGTGCTGGTGTCGCTTTCCTTCGCGCCGATCCTGCTGTCAGTTTCGCCGACACCGGCTTTCGAGTCGACCAAGGCGATGACCTTGCCGGACCTCTACAAAGTGTCGCCCACCGGGATGGTGGGCATGTTCCTGATGGGGTTCATCTTCTCGGCGCAATTCGGCATGGCCTCGGTCTATGGCACCGAAGCGGGGTTGAGCGTGGGCGAGATCGGGCTTCTGGTCTCGGCGATCTTTACCGGCGGCATGGTGCTGCAATTCCCCTTCGGCTGGCTGTCGGACCGGATGGACCGGCGCTGGCTGATCTTCGCCGCTTCCCTCGGTGGCGTGCTGGCCGGCGCGCTCGGCTGGGTCGCGGGGAGCAACCTGACCCTGATCCTGATCTCCGGCTTTATCATGGGCGGCGTGTCGAATCCGCTCTATGCGCTGCTGATCGCCTATACCAACGATTATCTTGAGCGCGAGGACATGGCAGCGGCCTCGGGCGGGCTGATCTTCATCAACGGGCTGGGGGCAATTGCCGGTCCGGTGATGACCGGCTGGGTGATGACGGCCATCGGCCCCGGAGGGTTCTGGGTGTTCCTGATGCTCTCGATGGCGCTGATGATGGTCTATGTGGCCTACCGGATGACCCAGCGGGCCTCGGTGTATGTCACCGATGACGATTACGAGGCGGTGGCCTATGCGCCGGTTGTGGCAACCGCCACGGCAGTGGCCGTGGAGGCGGCGCAGGAATTCTATGGCGAGAATGCCGAAGCGGAGAGCGATGATGCGGATAGTGCGTAGTAAACCCTTGATTCGCGCATCACTTCTTGTCACGCTTGACCCATGGGAACACGCAACACCGTGTCGTGAGGGTAAATAGTATGACAAATTCAGAAGATGTTCTGGCGTTCTGGTTGGATGAAATTGGCCCCGAGGGCTGGTATATGGGGGGCGAAGCGCTGGATCAGCAGATCCGCGATCGTTTCCAGGCTGTATATGATCGATTGGTGAGCGGGGCATTGTCGCTTTGGCTGACCTATCCGTCCGGCGCTCTGGCCTATATCATCGTGGCCGATCAGTTTTCGCGCAACATGTACCGGGATCAGGGCCAGGCCTTTGCCACCGATGCCATTGCCAAGGCAGCGGCCAAGGCGGCGATTTCCAAGGGCTGGGATCTGCGGATCGATGGCGAGGCACGGCAGTTCTTCTACATGCCGCTGACCCATTCCGAATGTCAGGTGGATCAGGACCGGGCGGTCCGGCTCTTTGCCACCAACATGCCGGGGCACGTCACGACGTTGCTTCATGCGCAGGCTCATCGGGAAGTCATCCGCCGGTTTGGCCGGTTCCCGACCCGCAACGCGGCGCTGGGCCGGAATTCCACCGTGGCGGAAACCGCCTATCTGGCGGCGGGCGGCTACGGGGCCATCGTGGAACAGCTCAAGGCGCTCGAAGCGGCCTGAAGCGGTCGGCGCGCCCGTCTTTTTGGTCGCGCCGCGAATGCATAGCGGACATTCCCCTGCGTCAACGCCGGGCTGGTGACTTTTGCGCCAGCCTGTGGCAGATAGTTTAACGTCAAACTATTTTTGCAGAGGAGGAGGCCATGGCCGCGAAATCTTATGATGTGATCGTCATCGGCGCCGGGCCGGGCGGCTATGTGGCGGCCATCCGGGCCAGCCAATTGGGGCTGAAGGTGGCGATTGTCGAACGGGAACATATGGGCGGCATCTGTCTGAACTGGGGCTGCATTCCCACGAAGGCGATGCTGCGCTCGTCGGAAGTGTTCCATCTGATGCACCGGGCGAAGGAATTCGGGCTCAAGGCCGAGGGGATCGATTATGATCTCGACGCCGTGGTGGCGCGGTCCCGCGCGGTGGCCAAGCAGCTCAATGGCGGCGTCGGCCATCTGATGAAGAAGAACAAGGTCGATGTGGTGATGGGGGCTGCGACCCTGCCTGCCAAGGGCAAGGTGAGCGTGAAGACCGACAAGGGCACCGAGGAGCTCACCGCCAAGTCGATCATCCTCGCCACCGGCGCCCGCGCCCGCGAATTGCCGGGGCTCGAGGCCGACGGCGACCGGGTCTGGACCTACAAGCACGCGCTGCAGCCGCCCCATATGCCGAAGAAGCTTCTGGTCATCGGATCTGGCGCCATCGGCATCGAATTTGCCAGTTTCTACAACACCTTGGGCGCTGATACGACGGTGGTCGAGGTGATGGACCGGGTGTTGCCGGTGGAAGATGCCGAGATCAGCGGCTTTGCCAAGAAGGCGTTCCAGAAACAGGGCATGAAGATCATGGAAAAGGCCATGGTCAAGCAGTTGGATCGCGCCAAGACCAAGGTGACGGCCCATATCGAGACGGGCGACAAGGTCGAGAAACACGAGTTCGATACGGTGATTTCCGCCGTCGGCATTGTCGGCAATGTGGAGGGCCTTGGACTGGAGGCGCTTGGCGTCAAGATCGACCGGACCCATGTGGTGACCGACGAATATTGCCGCACCGGGCTCGACGGCCTCTATGCCATCGGTGACATCGCGGGCGCCCCCTGGCTGGCGCATAAGGCGTCGCACGAGGGCGTCATGGTGGCCGAGCTGATCGCGGGCAAGAACAAGGTCCATCCGGTGAAACCCGAAAGCATCGCGGGCTGCACCTATTGCCATCCGCAGGTGGCGAGCGTGGGCTATACCGAGGCGAAGGCCAAGGAGTTGG
>JAOXSD010000181.1 GCA_025800205.1 Silicimonas sp.
TTCCTGCGCGATGAAGCCGCCATAGGAATGGCCAATGAGCGTGAACCGCTCATGCCCCAGCGCCGTCATCAATGCATCCGCATCCGAGGTCAGCCGGTCAAAGGACATTTCGGCGTAATCGGCGGGCTTTGCCGACCGCCCATTGCCGAAATGATCGTAGAAAACCACCGTATGGGTCGCCGCCAACCGGTCGAAATAGGGCCGCAGGTAATCATGGCTCAGCCCCAGCCCGCCATGCATCATCAGGATCGCGGGCCCCGACCCGATGCTCTCGCAATAAAGCTCCGCCCCATTCACCTCGATCATCTGCGCCATAGTCCCCTCCGTGGTCGTCCGCCCCCGACACTGGGGCAAGGGCAGGGGGCGGTCAACATGGCCTGCCACCGGGCCCCTTACGCCGCGTCGGGATTGACCCTCTCGTCACCCCTCGGGCAAGCTGGCCGACGGAGGAGAAACCGATGATCCCGACCCTGCGCATCCTGATCCACATGGGCGCCCTGCAGCGCCTGTTCCCGCTCTGGCTGATCGGCATTGGCCTGATGATCGCCTTCTGGACACCCTGGCTGATCCTGGCGCTTGTCTATGGCGTCCTCATGCAGTTCTTCGTCGAATACGTCATGCACCGCTTTCTCTTCCACCGCGAGCCGCCGCAAAAACAGGGCCCGTTCAACGCGCTCTACCGCAGCCATATCGGCCATCATGAATTTCCGCTCGACCCGGAATTCTTCACCGGCGACGACCATTGGTTCCCGGTTCGCTTCGGCCTCGCCTCCCTCCTCCTGCAAGGCGCGATCCTGGGGCTGATCTTTGGCTGGGCGGGGGTGATCTGGTCGGCGGTGGCGATCTTCGCAGGCTCGATCTCGGCCTTCGCCTTTTATGAATATTGCCACACCCTGGCCCATCTCAACGTGCCCAAGGGCTGGTTCGGACGCCGCATCACCCAGACCCATTTCGCCCATCATTTCCAGGACCACCACGCCACTTTCCACGTCAGCTTCGGCATGGGCTGGATCGACCGGCTGTTCGGTACCGCCCATGACAAGGCCACGGCCCGCGCGCGGTATGACCGCAAGACGTTGATGAGCCTCGGCATGGATCCCGAAGACCTCCGCCTGGTGGTGGCGCGCAAAACCTATGGCCTGCCGGAAATGCCCCGCATGGCGCGGGGCCGCGAAAAACAGGCCTGAGCCGCGCTCAGCCCCGGAAAACCATTGCGAGACAGGCGAGCAGCATGCCGCCCGCCACCGGCACGCCGTGGAGCCGCTCGATCCGGCTCGATGTGGCCGCATTGCCCAGGGTCGAGAGCGCCCAGAGCGGGATGCCCACGGCGAAAATCCACCAGAGCAGGGTTTCGGGCCAGAGCGTCCAAAGCCCCACGGCCTGTCCGAAGGCGCTGGTGAAAAGCGCCGTGAGGAGGGCCGAGGCGCCGCTCGCGACCCGCTTGCCCTTGGGCAGGGCGCCCGGATCCTGTCCGCCCCAGGCCAGTGCGCCCAAAGGCGCGCCGCCTGCCAGCAGAAGCTGAAACACCGTCAACCACAGCGAAATCGCCAGACCCATCCAGACCATCTGTCCATCCCTCAAAAGTAGCGCGCCGCGCTGCCCTTCGGACAGTGCGGCGCGGATCATTCATAGGGATCGTAGGGTGGGTGACAACCCACCGCGACGCTTTAGCCGTCCTTGCGGATTACCGCATTGGTCGGGTCATAGGGGCTGTCCTCGGTTACTTCCGCATCCCAGAGCTTGTCCTGGATCTTGACCTTGAGTTTCGTCCCCGGCTCGGCGTGATCCGGAGCCACGTACCCCATGCCGATGGATTTGCCGAAGGCCACCGAATAGCCGCCCGAGGTCAGGCGCCCGGTGCGGGTGCCGTCCGGCGTATAGAGCACCTCGCGGCCCCAGGGGTCGGCATCCTCGGGACCGTCGATCAGGAGCGTCACGCATTTGAATCGCACGCCGGTTTCGACCATGGCCGCCTTGCCGTTGAAGTCTTTTTCAAGATCGATGAAGCGGTTGAGACCGGCCTCCAGCGGCGTCGCATCCCGGCCCAACTCGGTCCCAAACGCGCGGTAGCTTTTCTCCTGTCGCAGCCAGTTCTGGGCGCGGGCACCCACCAGCTTCATGTCGTGTTTCGCACCGGCGGCGACCAATTGATCCCAGAGGTAGTTCGACATTTCGATGGGGAAGTGCAACTCCCAACCCAATTCGCCGGTATAGGCCACCCGGATCGCCATCACCGGGCACATGCCCAGTTCGATATGGCGCATCGACAGCCAGGGGAACCGCTTGTTCGACAGCACGGTCGATGGGTCGGCATCCTTGACGATTTCGTTGAGAATCGCGCGGGAATTGGGGCCAGCGATGGCATAGACGCCCCATTGGGTGGTGATGTCGTGGATATCCACGTAGCCGCCACCGGCACCCATGAAATCCTCCGCCGATTTCTTGAGGAAATCCGCGTCATATTCGGTCCAGGCGCCCGCAGAGACGAGGTAATATTCATCCTCGCCCTTGCGCACGATGGTGTATTCGGTCCGCGTGGTGCCCGCGCTTGTCAGCGCATAGGTCAGGTTGATCCGGCCAACTTTCGGCAGCTTGTTGCAGGTGAAATGGTCGAGGAAGGCGGTCGCCCCGGGGCCGCGCACCAGATGCTTGGTGAAGGCCGAGGCGTCGATCAGACCGGCGGTTTCGCGCACCGCCTGCGCCTCGGCCTTGGCGTAGTCCCACCAGCCGCCACGGCGGAAGGACCGCGCGTCATGGTCGAAATTGTCAGGCGCATCTTTCGGGCCATAATAGTTCGGGCGTTCCCAACCATTGACCCAGCCGAACTGCGCGCCTTCGGCCTTCTGGCGGTCATAAGCGGGGGCCGTCCGCAGGGGACGGCAGGCCGGGCGCTCTTCGTCCGGGTGGTGCAGGATATAGACGTGGTCGTAGCATTCCTCGTTCTTGCGCGCCGCGAACTCGGTGGTCATCCAGTTCTGCGAATAGCGCTTGGGATCGAGGCTCGCCATGTCGATCTCGGCCTCGCCCTCGACCATCATCTGGGCGAGGTAATAGCCGGTGCCGCCCGCCGCCGTGATCCCGAAGGAGAAGCCTTCCGCCAGCCACATGTTGCGCAACCCGGGGGCAGGCCCCACCAGCGGGTTGCCATCGGGCGTGTAGCAGATCGGACCGTTGAAATCGTCCTTCAGCCCGCTTTCCTCGCAGGAGGGAATGCGGTGGATCATCGCCATGTACTGCTCTTCGATCCGTTCGAGATCGAGCGGGAAGAGGTCGGCGCGGAAGCTGTCGGGCACGCCATATTCAAAACAGGCGGGCGCGTTCTTTTCATAGACGCCGAGGATCCAACCGCCGCGCTCCTCGCGCACATAGCTTTGCGCATCCGCATCGCGCACCACCGGGTGCTCGGCGCCACCGTTCTCCCGGTAATCCACCAGCGCCGGATCCTGATCCATGACGATGAACTGGTGTTCCACCGGAATGGCGGGGATCTTGATGCCGAGCTTCTTCGCCGTGGTCTGGGCATGGTTGCCGGAGGCGGTCACCACATGTTCGGCGGTAATCACCACCTGTTCGTCGGAAGGAACGAGGTTGCCGCCCTGTTCCACCATTTTGGTGCAGGTCACTTCCCAGTGGGTGCCGGTCCAGTGATAGGCATCCGCCTGATATTTCCGGACAATCTCGACACCACGCTGACGCGCGCCCTTGGCCATGGCTTGGGTCACATCGGCGGGGTTAATGTAACCATCGGTGTTGTGATAGAGGGCACCCTTCAGATCCTCGGTCCGGATCAAAGGCCAGCGCGCCTTGATCTCATCGGGCGTCAGCCATTCGTAAGGCACGCCACAGGTCTCGGCGGTCGACGCATAGAGCATGTATTCGTCCATGCGCTCATCCGTCTGCGCCATGCGCAGATTGCCGACCACGGCAAAGCCCGCGTTCAGCCCGGTTTCCTCTTCCAGCGTCTTGTAGAAATCCACCGAATATTTGTGAATATGGGTCGTCGCATAGGACATGTTGAACAAGGGCAGCAGACCGGCGGCATGCCAGGTGGAGCCCGACGTCAGCTCGTCGCGCTCCAGCAGCATCACATCTTCCCATCCGGCCTTGGCCAGGTGATAGGCGATCGAGGTTCCCACGGCGCCGCCGCCGACAACCAGAGCTTTGACTTGGGTTTTCATCTGCCGCATCTCCCTCGCAGTACTTGCGCGGAGCCTAGCGCAAAGCGGCATGCCCAGACAGAACCATCCGACAGGATGGCGCCCGAATGCGACGCTTTTGCGCGGCCTTTGCGGCATGGGATCGAAAAGCACGCGGCGGCGTGGTAAGAGCCGTCAAACGGAGGTGACACCATGCGCTGGCTTCTGACTTTTGCGTTCGGATTTCTGTTCGGCCTGCCCGCAGGCGCTTTTCTCTGGTACGCCTTTTCGCCGCTTCTGTTTGACGAGGTGGTGACGGAAACCCTGACCGAGGCGCAGGTGGTGGCAACCGGCGCTTTCCGCGACGCCGATCGGTCGCACAAAGGGCAGGGCAACGCGACACTGGTCGCCCTCCCGGGCGGCGGCCATGAGGTGCAGCTTTCGGAGTTCCAGGTCACCAACGGCCCCGATCTGGAGGTCTGGCTGTCGGCCCATCCCGACCCTAAAAAATCCTCTGACGTGGCCGAAAACCCCT
>JAOXSD010000183.1 GCA_025800205.1 Silicimonas sp.
CGCCTGATCGTTTGGAGCAAATGCGCGTAAAAGGGGGCAGGGAAGGACGGCATGGGAACAAAGCTGACCTTTCCGCGACGCGCCGCCTCTGGCATTCACCCTTTTTCAAGTACGCATGTCGGAACGGCTGAAATGATGCGCTGAGCCGCGCGGCGACCGCACGCGGGTGGGAGCCACCGACGGTTGAGCGCCTTGATTTATGGCGCAAAACACATCGTCCCTCTGGGGTCAGCGCGCTGGTGACAGGGGCTCCCGCCCAAGGGGGCGGGCGGTCGCTGCGCGGCGGGGCTGACGCCCCTCGATCCGCGCTATCAGTTCTTCGCAACCCATGCAGATTGGGCTCGAAGCTGCCGTTTTGCAGCAGTTTGCACTCAGGTCGATTGCGGGGACGGAGCTGTCATCGAAACAGCGCAGGAGGGATGGCGATCTCGGTCAGCGATCAAACCAGGCGATTGGGGGTTGGCAATTCATCTGAAGGTGGTCTGGACCTGGCGGGTATAGACTGAACCTCGGGGCAACCGATGCTTGGGGGATGCTGCAAGACCGAAACTCGACCGGATAGCAGTCGAAGCACATAGTCTGATCAGCGCCGTCCATGTGATCGGCTTTAGGTTGGCGTTTGTCCCCTCGGGCAGTTTCCTTTCCATGGTCACTGCATCATCGTGCGACCCTTCGGCGGCCTTGCCTTTGCGAATGGGAATGTGGAGATCTTTGGATCGTCTTGCCCAATACCCACTCCCCCCTTGTCCCTGCGCGTGCCGCTGCGTCTGTCTTGTCTGGGTGACGCGCCCGTGCCAGTCCTTTTGCAGAGAAAAAGGAGGAGGTCGCGATGAGCATCGTCACCTATCACGCCGACGACAAGATCGGCGTCATCACCCTGAACAATGGCGCCAATCTGCAGGATCTGGCCTTTGGCGAGGCGATGCTGGCCGCGCTGGATCAGGCCGAGGCGGACCGGGCGATCAAGGCCATCGTGATCACCTCGTCGGATGAGAAGAACTTCAGCCAGGGGGTGCATCTCAACTGGCTGATGGCCGCGATCCAGGAGGGCCGCCGGGACGATGTACGGGCTTTCATGTATACGATGAACAAGGTTTTTGCGCGTCTGCTGACCATTCCGATCCCGGTGATTGCCGCGATCACCGGCCATGCGTTCGGCAATGGGGCGATCCTGGCCTGTGCCTGCGATTTCCGGGTCATGCGGTCGGATCGGGGGTATTTCTGCTTCCCGGAGGTGGATATCTCGATCCCCTTCCTGCCCTCGATGATCGAATTCGTGAAGCTGGCCGTGCCTTACCAGCGGTTCAACGAGTTGAAACTGACCGGGCGCCGGGCCGCGGCCGAGGAACTGGTCGCCGATCACGTGATCGAGGCGGCATTCCCCGATGCCGAGGCGACGCTGGCCGGGGCGATGGAGTTCGCGCGGACCTTCAACAAGCGCCGCGAGATCTTCGGCGAGCACAAGCGCCGTCTGCACAAACATGTGCTTGCGGTGATGGAGACAGAGGACACCCCTCTGATCGAAGAACTGAAACTCACTGTCTGAGGGAGGGACCATCCCATGAGCGCGACTTTCGATTTTTCCGGCAAGAATGTTTTTGTCGTCGGCGGCACCAGCGGCATCAATTTCGGCATCGCCCAGGGCTTTGCCCGCTGGGGGGCCAAGGTGATGGTGGCCTCGCGCAGCACCGATAAGGTGGAGGCAGCCGTGGCCGGGTTGCGGGAACTGGGCGCCGAGGCGTCCGGCACCGCCTTTGACGTGCGCGACGCCGAAGCGGTGACCGAAGGGTTCAAGGCGGCGGTCGATTTCTTTGGCGGCCCCATCGACATTCTGGTCTCAGGCGCGGCGGGGAATTTTCCCGCCAAGCTCAATGACATGTCCGCCAATGCGATCCGGTCGGTGGTGGATATCGATCTGATGGGCACGTTTCATGTGATGAAAGCCGCCCATGAACATCTGGCCAAGCCGGGTGCCAGCGTGATCAACATTTCGGCCCCGCAGGCGTTTCTGCCGATGAGCTATCAGGCCCATGTCTGTGCCGCCAAGGCCGGGGTCGACATGGTGACCCGGTCGCTGGCCCTCGAATGGGGCCGCGACGGGATCCGGGTGAATTCCATCGTGCCCGGGCCGATTGCGGATACCGAAGGCATGGACCGGCTGGCACCGACGCCGGAGATCAAGGAGGCGGTGACGAAATCGGTGCCGATCGGCCGGATGGGCGGGGTCGATGATATCGCCAAGGCAGCAGGCTATCTGTCGTCGGATGCCGGCGCCTATGTGTCGGGCGTGGTGCTGCCGGTGGATGGCGGCTGGAGCCAGGCGGGCGCCACCTCGGTGATGTCGAAGATGGCGCATATGATGGACAAGATGATGGCCAACTAGGCCCAGGTTTGTTCGAACACATCGGCCGGTTCCATCGGCAAAGAAAAAGCCCGGGGTCAATTCCATGACCCCGGGCTTTTTGTTGGTCTCGCTCCGTTACTCCGCCGGAACCGCTTCCGCGAGCCCTTCGATCGGCACAGCAAGCTTGTCGAGCATTTCCTTCGGCACCACCTGGAGGAAGGCGGTTTTGCTTTCCTCCCAATGCTGCAGCAGGGCCTCGGCCTTGCGGCTGCCGGTCTCGTCACGATGCTGGCGCACCAGGGCTTCCAGTTCGTCCATATAGTGTCCGTCGCTCACCGGCACGGTCACCAGCGTTTCGCGGTTCATCAGGCTCTGCGCTTCGCCGTCCGGGTCATAGAGATAGGCCATGCCCCCGGTCATGCCCGCGCCGAAGTTCGCGCCGATCCTTCCCAGGATCACCGCCACGCCGCCGGTCATGTATTCGCAGCCGTTCGAGCCGCAGCCCTCGACCACCACCTTGGCGCCCGAGTTGCGCACTGCGAAGCGCTCGCCCGCGCGCCCTGCGGCAAAGAGATAGCCGTCGGTCGCGCCATAGAGCACCGTGTTGCCGATGATCACATTGTCCTCGGCCACCAGCGGCGAAGCCATGGGCGGACGCACCACCACGGTGCCGCCCGAGAGGCCCTTGCCGACGTAGTCGTTGGCGTCACCTGACACTTCGAGCCGCAGACCAGGGGCAGCAAAGGCCCCCAGCGACTGACCGGCGGAGCCCTGCAGCTTTACCGTCAGGTGGTCACGCTGCAGCGAATTGCGCATGCCGAACTGGCGCACGATATGGCTCGACGTCCGTGTGCCCACGGTGCGGAGCGTGTTCTGCACCGCGTAGGAGAGTTGCATCTTCTCGCCATCCTCAAGGAAGCGATGGGCGTCCTTGACGATCTGCGCATCCAGCGTGTCGGGCACTTCGGTCCGGCTGCGGTTGCGGTCATAGACGATGTCCTTGGCGCCATCGACGGTGATCAGAAGCGGGTTCAGATCGAGATCATCCAGATGGGCGGAACCGCGGCTGACCTGGGTCAGGAGATCCGCGCGACCGATCACCTCATCCAGCGACCGCGCGCCGATGGCGGCGAGAATCTCGCGCACCTCCTGGGCGTAGAAGGTAATGAGATTGACCACCTTGTCAGCATTGCCGGTGAACTTCTGACGCAGCGCCTCGTCCTGGGTGCAGACCCCCACCGGGCAGGTGTTCGACTGGCACTGGCGCACCATGATGCAGCCCATGGCGATCAGGGCGGCGGTGCCGATGCCGTATTCCTCGGCCCCCATCATCGCCGCCATGACAATGTCGCGCCCGGTGCGCAGACCGCCATCGGTCCGCAGCGTCACCCGGTCGCGCAGATTGTTCATCGCCAGCACCTGATGCGCCTCGGTCAGACCCATTTCCCAGGGCAGGCCGGCGTATTTGATCGAGGTGGCAGGCGACGCGCCCGTGCCGCCATTGTGCCCCGAAATCAGGATCACATCGGCCATGGCCTTGGCCACACCGGCGGCAATCGTACCCACACCCGAGGAGGCGACCAGTTTCACCGTCACTTTGCAGCGCGGGTTGATCTGCTTGAGGTCATAGATCAGCTGCGCCAGGTCTTCGATCGAATAGATGTCGTGGTGGGGAGGCGGCGAAATCAGCGTCACCCCCTTGGTCGAATGGCGCAGGCGCGCGATCAGATCGGTCACCTTCATACCGGGCAATTGCCCGCCCTCGCCGGGCTTCGCACCCTGGGCGACCTTGATTTCCAGCTCTTCGCACTGGTTCAGATATTCCGCCGTCACGCCGAACCGGCCCGAGGCCACCTGCTTGATCTTGGCCGACGGGTTGTCGCCATTGGGTTCGGGGTGGAAATGCGCCGGATCCTCGCCGCCTTCGCCCGAGTCGGACTTCGCGCCGATCCGATTCATTGCCACATTGAGCGTCTTGTGCGCCTCGGGACTGAGCGCGCCCAGCGACATGCCCGGGGTCACAAAGCGTTTGCGGATCGCGGTGATGCTCTCCACCTCCTCGATCGGCACCGGCTTGCCCAAAGGCTTGATGTCCAGAAGGTCGCGCAGGTGGATCGGCGGCATCGACTTCATCTTGGCCGAGAACTGCTGCCACATGGCGTAGGACGCGCGCGCGCAGGCCGCCTGCAGCATGTGCATGGCGGTGGCTTCCCAGGCGTGGGTCTCGCCCGATGCGCGCGATTTGTAGAAGCCGCCGATGGGCAACACATTGCCGCCGCCGAAGCCACGGGCGTGCACCTCTTCGAGCTTGGTCTGGATGCCGCTGACGCCAATGCCGCTGATCCGGCTGTGCATGCCGGGGAAGAATTCGTGCACCAGGGCACGCGAGAGGCCGACAGCCTCGAAGTTCAGACCGCCGCGATAGGAGGAGATCACCGAAATCCCCATCTTCGACATGATCTTGAGAAGCCCCGCATCAACGGCGGCCTTGTAGCGCGCCACAGCCTCGGTCAGCGTGCCGTCGATCAGGCCGCGCTCGATCCGGTCGGCAATGGAATCCTCGGCCAGATAGGCGTTGACCGTAGTCGCACCACAGCCCACCAGCACGGCAAAATAATGGGGATCCATACATTCGGCCGAGCGCACATTGAGCGAACAGAAGGTCCGCAGCCCCTTGCGGGTCAGCCAGGAATGGACGGCAGAGGTCGCCAGGATCATCGGCATGGCGACACGATCCGCGCTCGCCTGATGGTCACTCAGCACGATATGGCCGGCGCCCGAGCGCACCGCATCTTCGGCTTCGGCCCGCACCCGGGTCAGCGCGCTTTGCAGCGCCCCGGAGGTGCCGCCCGCCTCGAAGGTACAGTCGATCTCGACCATCTCGGATTTGAACCGCTCGCAAAGCTTGTCGAACTTGGCATTGCCCACGAAGGGGCTGTCCATCACGAGGATCTCGGTCTGGCTGCTGTCCTGATCGAGCACGTTCTTGAGATTGCCGAACCGCGTCTTCAGGCTCATCACCCGGTATTCGCGCAAGCTGTCGATCGGCGGGTTGGTCACCTGGGAGAAGTTCTGGCGGAAGAAATGGCTCAAGGGCCGGTAGGTCTTCGACAGCACCGCCGACGGCGTGTCATCGCCCATCGACGCAATCGCTTCCTTGCCATCCTCGGCCATGGGGGCCAGTACCTGCTCCAACTCCTCAATGGAGAAGCCCGCCGCAATCTGCCGCTGGCGCAAGTCTTCGCCTGCAAACATCGGCGCCTCGGTCACACCGGACAATTCCTCGTCCAGCTCGACGATCTTGCCGACCCATTCGCTAAAGGGTTGCGAGGCCGCCAGCACATCCTTCATCGCCTGATCGTGGTAGAGCTTGCCCTCAGCCATATCGACCGCGATCATCTGCCCCGGGCCCAGCGCGCCTTTCTCGACCACGCCGGTCTCATCCACCGGCACCATGCCGGTTTCCGAGCCAGCGATCAGCAGACCGTCACCGGTCACCGTGTAGCGCATCGGGCGCAGACCGTTCCGGTCGAGCCCGGCGCAGACCCAGCGCCCGTCGGTCATCGCCAAAGCGGCCGGCCCGTCCCAGGGCTCCATCACCGCGTTGCAGTAATTGTACATGTCGCGCCAAGCCTGCGGCAGTTCGACCGCCTGCTGCGACCAGCTTTCCGGCACCAGCATGGTCTTGGCCATGGGCGCATTGCGACCCGCGCGCACCAGCACTTCGAACACCGCATCAAGCGCCGAACTGTCCGACGCCCCCGAGGGCACGATGGGCTTGATGTCTTCGGCGGTGTCTCCAAAGGTGCCAGAGGCCATGCGGATCTCATGGCTCTTCATCCAGTTCACGTTGCCCTTGAGCGTGTTGATCTCGCCATTATGGGCGAGCATGCGGAAGGGTTGTGCCAGCCACCATTGCGGGAAGGTGTTGGTCGAATAACGCTGGTGATAGATCGCGAAGGCGGATTCGAAGCGCTCGTCCTCAAGGTCGGGATAGAACTCCGCGACCTGCTCGGCAAGCATCATGCCCTTGTAGATGATCGACCGGCAGCTCAGCGAGCA
>JAOXSD010000188.1 GCA_025800205.1 Silicimonas sp.
GTGATGAAGGTGGTCACCATGAAAGTGCAGGTGGCGACGATCGAGCGGGGCGAGAGCCGCGCCATGCCGCAGACCCCATGACCGGAGGTGCAGCCCGCGCCATAGGTGACGCCGACGCCGACGATCAACCCGCCGATGATCAGGGCGATGTTGGACACGGGCACCTGAACGGCGGGCATCTCACCGGTGAGCGCCATGATCACGGCAGGGCCGGAGACCATGCCGGCAAAGAGCGCGACCCGCCAGGAAAAATCCTGACCCGAGGCCGGTTGCATCAGGCCCGCGAGAATGCCGGTGGCACCGAAAATGCGCCCGAGGCTGAGCATCAGCAGCGTCGAGGCAAGGCCGATCAGGACGCCGCCTGCAAGCGACGCCCAGGGCGTGAAAGCTGTTTCAAACATTCAGCAGTCCCGGCAGGTTTTCAGGCCGATGATAGCATAAAGCGGGCAATTGCCGACAAATGCCGTGACGGTGAAGACCGCCGCGACGATCAGCGCGATCCAGAACAGCACGCCCGACAGCGCGCTGGTGGCGAAGGCCAGGACAAGAAGCACGGCGGCGATGGCGAGACGCCCGCCCCGGTCGAATTTACCCATATTGGTTTGCATGACTGGTTTCCCCTCAGAATCAGTGTTTGGGGGTTCTTGCACGGCGGCGGTGGGGGGAACGGTGACTTTGTCACCTATGTCAGGATTTATGTGTCGCGGGCCTTGCGCACCATGCGCTCGAGTTCCTCGCGCGCGGTCAGCCGGACCACGCCGCGGGATTGTTCGACCCAGGCGCGGCGCTGGAATTCCGCCATCGTGCGCGAGATCACTTCGCGCGCCGTGCCCAATTCGCTGGCCAGCGTCTGGTGGGTGGCGCGCAGGGTGCCGCTGTCGTCGGCCAGTTCCAGCAGGCGGGCGGCGAGGCGCACATCCATGCGCTGGAACACGATGTCATCGACCAGGGAAAAGAGATCGGTGATCCGCTGGGAATAGGCGCGGAAGATGAATTCGCGAAAGAGCTTTGAGCGGGCGAGCATATCGTCGAACGTCTCACGCGGTATGGCCACCGCGCGCACATCGGTTTCGGCGGTCCCTTCGGCGGAGTAATCCTCAAACGTCAGCACGCAGGCGGTCGTCAGAATGCAGCTGTCGCCTTCGGAGACCCGGTAGAGCGTCACGTCGCGGCCCGTTTCGGATTTCTGCCGCACGAGGATGGTGCCGTCGAGGAGAAGGAGCAGGCGGTCGGCGGCCTCGCCCGGCTGGAAGATGGTGTCGCCTGCGGGGACGTTGATGACTTCGGAGCCCGCGGTGAGGGTGGCCTGCAAGTCAGGGGGTAGGGCGAGGAGGCCGGGGAAGTGGGAGAGCCAGGTGGTGGTGTTGTTTTGACCGAGTGTCATGCGGGACCTTCTAAAAAGGCGAACCGCCAGCCACAAGGACCACGGTCAAATGTACCGCTGATCTAATCAGCCCATTTGC
>JAOXSD010000214.1 GCA_025800205.1 Silicimonas sp.
GATGCCGCCGCCACCGGCGAGGCGTCGAAGTTCAAGGAGATCGACTATCCGAAACCCGATGGCGTCATCTCCTTCGATCGGCTGACCAATGTGGCCTTCGCCGCCACCAATCACGAAGAACAGCAACCCTGCCACCTGCGGCTGACCGACAGTGCGATCCCGATCTCGGTCAACCTTCCAAAATACGCCGAACCCGCGCAGCGCTACTGCCCGGCCGGTGTCTATGAGGTGGTGGAAAAGGAAGACGGCCCCGCTTTCGTGGTCAATTTCCAAAACTGCGTCCACTGCAAGACCTGCGACATCAAAGACCCGTCCCAGAACATCACCTGGGTCACGCCCCAGGGCGGCGAAGGTCCGAATTATCCGAATATGTGACCCGGAGGAGGGGCCAGCATGAACGAACTCAACGGCTATGACATCGAGGATCTGGAGGTCGGCATGACCGCGACCTTCTCCAAGACGATCACCGAGGCCGATATCATCCTCTTCGCGGGCGCCTCGGGCGACACCAATGCGATCCATATCAACGAGGAATTCGCCCAGACCACGCCCTTCAAGGGCCGGATTGCCCATGGTTTCTTGACCGCCAGCACCATTTCGGCGGCGATTGCCAACCACCTGCCCGGTCCGGGCACGATCTACATGTCGCAACAGATGAATTTCACCGGCCCCGTGCGCCCCGGTGACACGGTCCATGCGGAGGTGACGGTGAAAGAGGTGATCGCGGAAAAGAGTCGTGCGCTTCTGTCGACGGTCTGTAAAGTGAGAAACAACGTGGTGGTCGACGGCGAGGCGCTGGTGAAAACCACATCAAGGGCGAGGCGCGAAGCTCGGAGCTGAGCGGAACGATCTAAAGGGAGGGGAGGCCCGATGGAACTTCAGACATTGCAAAATCAGACCCAGGATTGGGCCGCACTTCTATCCCGCGCGCAAAACGCCATGGTCAAGGCCGGTCAGATGGCCGCAGACAAGGCCAGCGGGGACGAATATTCCATCGTCGATTTCTCATCCGTGATCGAGGCCTATATGACGGCGCTGCCCGAACTGATGTCGGACCCGATGCGCGCCATGACCTGCGCCCAGACCTATTGGATGAACTGGGCCGAGGCCTGGCAGACGGCACTCACCTCCGACGCACCGAGCACCAAGGACAAACGGTTCCGCGATGCCCGCTGGGATGAAGAACCGATGCTGCGCGGCCTGAAGGAAAGCCATATCGCGCTGGAAAAAGCGACCTCCGAGTTTCTTTCGGGCCTGCCCGAGAACAGCAAGGAAAGCCTGCGGGTCAAGTTCTACACCCGCCAGATGCTTTCGGCGCTCTCGCCCGCCAACCATCTGATGATCAACCCGCAGGCGCGCGAAAAATTGATCGAGACCGAAGGCCAGAGCATCGTCGACGGGTTCCGTAATCTGGTCGAGGATCTGGAGCGTGGCGAAGGCCGCCTCGATATTGCCACCAACGACCCCGAAGCCTTCGAAGTGGGCACCGATCTGGCCGCGACCCCGGGCAAGGTGATCTATGAAAACGAGCTGATGCAGCTCATCCACTACGCACCCCTGACCGAGACCCAGAAGAAACGGCCGCTTATCTTCGTGCCGCCCTGGATCAACAAGTTCTACATTTTCGACATGCGCCCGCGTAATTCGCTGGTGCGCTACATGCTGGAACAGGGCCATTCCGTCTTTCTGGTTTCCTGGGTCAATCCCACCGAAGAGCATGCGCAGATGAGCTTCGAGGATTACATGAAGCTCGGCCCCCTGACCGCGCTCGACGTGGCCGGGCAGGTGACCGGCGAGAAGAAATTCGACATCCTCGGTTTCTGCATCGGCGGCATTCTGGTGACATCGACGCTGGCCTATCTGGCTGCCAAGAAAGACAAGCGGATTGCGACGGCGACCACGCTCGCCACCATGCTCGATTTTCAGGACGTGGGCGAAACCGGCGTCTTCATCGACCGCGACCAGCTTGTCACCATGCGGGCGCATATCGAAAAGACCGGCTATCTGGAAGCGCGCCACCTGCAGGACATGTTCTCGATGTTGCGGGAAAACGATCTGGTCTGGTCCTTCCACGTGATGAACTACCTGATGGGGAACAAGCCGCCTGCGTTTGACCTCCTTTACTGGAATGCCGACAGCACCCGCATGCCGGCCGCAATGCTGCTGTGGTATCTCGAACATGTCTATATCGAGAACGGGTTGCGCAAGCCGGGCCATCTGGTGCTCGACGGCGTGCCCATCGACATCTCCAAAATCGACGTGCCCACCTTCGTGCTGGCCACCAAGGAAGACCATATTGCGCCCTGGCAATCGATCTATCCCGCCACCCAGCTTCTGGGCGGTGAGGTGAAATTCGTCCTGGGCGGTTCGGGCCATATCGCAGGGGTCATCAACCCGCCTGCGGAGAAGCCGAAATACGGCTATTGGACCTCGGACACATACCCGGCAAGCAACGAGGCCTGGCTGAAGGGTGCCACCCAGCAGGCCGGATCCTGGTGGCCCGAATGGACCAAGTGGATGTCCGATCACACGGACGAGGACGACGTGCCCGCCCGGGTGCCCGGCAAGGGCAAGGCGCGGACCAAATTCAAACCGATCGAGGATGCGCCGGGACGCTACGTCTTGGCAAAGTAATCGGAAAACCGGACCAGCAGCGCTTGTAAACAAGCCGCCCTGCGACCATTCAGACATCAGACCATCACCAAACCGCCCGCGTGCGGAACAGGAGGAACATCATGAGCGAAATCGTCGTTCTCAGCGGGGCTCGCACCGCCATCGGCACCTTCGGCGGCAGCCTGGCCGGCACCAGCCCCATCGACATGGGGACCATCGTCAACAAGGAAGCGCTGAGCCGCGCCGGCATCGAAGGCGATCGAATCGGCGCCGTGGTGACGGGACATGTGATCAACACCGAACCGCGCGACATGTATGTCTCGCGCGCCGCCTCCGTGAACGCCGGTGTGCCCAACACCACGCCCGCGATGAACGTGAACCGGCTCTGCGGTTCCGGCCTGCAGGCCATCGTGTCGGCCACCCAGTCGCTGATGCTGGGCGATGCTGAGTTTGCCCTCGCTGGCGGGTCGGAAAACATGAGCCGCTCGCCTTACGTCATGCAGGGCGCACGCTGGGGTCAGAAGATGGGCGACACCGCCGTGGTCGACATGATGCTGGGCGCGCTCAACTGCCCCTTCGGGACCGGGCATATGGGCATCACCGCTGAAAACGTGGCGGGCGAAAACGACATCTCGCGCGAAGCCCAGGACGCTTTCGCCCTGGAAAGCCAGGTCCGCGCCGCCAAGGCCATCGAAGCCGGGTATTTCCAGTCGCAGATCGTTCCCGTTGAAGTGAAAAAGCGCCGCGAAATGGTCGCCTTCGAAGTGGACGAACACCCCAAACCCACGACCGCCGAAGGCCTCGCCAAACTGCGCCCGGCCTTCCAGAAAGACGGCTCGGTCACCGCGGGCAACGCCTCGGGTCTGAATGACGGTGCGGCCGCCGTGGTGCTGGGCACTCTTGCCGCCGCCGAAAGCGCAGGCGTGACGCCGCGCGCGCGCATCACCGGCTATCACGTCGCGGGCGTCCGCCCCGAAGTCATGGGCATCGGCCCGGTGCCGGCCGTACAGGGTCTGCTGGAGCGCACCGGCCTCAAGATCTCCGATTTCGATGTGATCGAATCGAACGAAGCCTTCGCCGCTCAGGCGCTGGCCGTGTCCAAGCAGCTCGATCTCGACCCGGCCAAGGTGAACCCCAACGGCGGCGCGATCTCGCTCGGCCACCCGATCGGCGCCTCGGGTGCGATCATCTTCATCAAGGCGCTCTATGAAATGGAGCGGATCGGCGGCAAACGCGCGCTTGCGACCATGTGCATCGGTGGCGGTCAGGGCATCGCGGTCGCCATCGAAGCGATGTGACCCACAGGCGGCGGGGTGCGAGCCACCCTGCCGCCAACCCAATCTCAGGGCGGCGGCGCCCGTTCGAAACCGACCGTGGCCTCACCATTGGTCTCGGGCTGGAACGTCGCACAACTGGCCTTGCCGCCCGTTGCCAGCACACAATTGATGTCGCGACGGTGAATGTAACCGCCATCGGCACAGGCCAGATTGCCCGGCTCGATCAGACCAAGGCCATCGCCGGAGAACCGCGCCTTCACGCTGCCCTCGCAGACCATCCCGTCGGTCGAGCGCATCACCTGCGTGCCCTCGCCCTTGGTGTCAAAACACATCTGCCATTGGTCGTAAGTGCGGATCTCGCCGCTATCCACGTCCCGGGTGCGATAGGTGGTATCCAGCGACCAGCACCCGTAAAGCATTGAAAGATCGCGGTTGTTCCATCCCTCCTCACTTAGTGGTGCGGTCGGATCCGCCAGAATCGCGGTGCATTGGCGCGCACCCAACTCGCGCTCCAACTCGAAAATCCGCCGCTCCAGATCAGAGCGCACCATCGCCAGTTCATCGACACTGCGCAACGCCGCCAAACGTTGTGGCCCCGCACAGGACGACAGATGGGCAAGCGGGGGGAATTGCAGCGCGCAGGCCCTCAGAAGCGCGAAGGCCAGAGTTGCCACGAGGGCAAGCAAAAGGAGGCTGCCCAGGGTAACAGGAAGAACGAAGGAACGCGGCATCACGGCAATCTCTCAGAGCGAACGGTTCAAACCTCGCCCATTCCCGATGGTCCGTCAACGGACCTGGTCCACTTGACGGATGACAGATTAAGTCATTTGTTTTTCGACGGAAGTTTCTTAGCCTCTCGGTCATCCAGTGAAAGGAAGCGGGTATGTGGTGTCGAATGTCAAAACACGTGGTTGCGATGCTCGTCGGGCTCGTCTTCCTGTTCAGCGCACCGCTGGCCGAGGCACAGCCCACCCGCGTTCTGTGGTGGAACGGCACTCGGGACGAACCTCCCAACATGTATGCGCGCGACCGGCAGACCATGGCCGATTACATTGGTGCCTATCAGGGCGGACAGGTGTTCGACGTCACCATGCGGTCCAGCCTGCGCGGCGGTGACCTGGCCCAGGCCCTGTCCAGCGCCCCCTTTGACATCGTGATCCTCGATGTGGTGACCAGACGGCGCTACATGAACGCTCAGGATCTCACGGCGCTGAAGAACTTCTACGCCTCAGGCAAAACCGGGCTGATGCTGGACGGCTCGATCTGGATCCGGAACTTCAAGAAATTCCCGGTCACGACCTTCCCGGGCGAGAATGGCTCCGTTGCCGGGCTGCTGATCAACCAGATGTTTGTCCTGGCCGAAGCCGGCGGCGGCATCTTCATCGGCGCCGACCATGACACTTATCAAGTCGGCGCCAATCAGGCACTGCAGGCCCTGGTGCCCGGTGCCAAATTTTCGGGCTCCACCAACCCCTCCTCCGACGGCCAGTTCATCGGCAATGCACTCCTCGGAAAGCGGGTGCCGATCACGGCGCGCGACATCCTGCGGCACTGGGAGGCGGTGCCCAATCAGGGCGAGGCGCCGGTGGGTGAGTTCACCGATTTTCTCGGTCACCCCGTCACGCTTTATTCGCTGGTGGAAACCGCCGACAAACCCGGCGGTGGGCGCAAACGCCCCTATATCTCCGCGAGCGTCTTTCCCGGCGCGGGCCAGACCGATATCGACAGTGACGAACCGGTCTTCGACAACCTTCCGACCCATAAATCCGGCGGCTGACATGTTGCGCGAGCCCCGAAGGGCTCGCACCTGCGTCTCAAAGGATCGCTTCGAACAGCTTGCGCGTGTTCTCGGCCGTCATTTCAATCGGGTTGCCACCGACGCTCGGATCACGCAGCGCGGCATCGGTCAGCGCCGCCAGATCCGGGTCCTGCACGCCCAGTTCGGTCAGCGTCTTGGGAATGGAGAAGGACGCGTTGAAGTCATCGACGAAAGCGCAGAACCCGTCAAAGCCGCCCTCGATCCCAAGGTAGGCCGCCGCCATGCCGAACCGATCCCGGATCGCCTCTGCATTGAACTGCAGCACAGCAGGCATACAAACCGCATTGGTCGTGCCGTGGTGGGTGTGGTGCACCGCGCCGATTGGGTGCGACAGGGCATGGATCGCGCCCAGCCCCTTCTGGAACGCGGTCGCGCCCATGGCGGCGGCCGACATCATGTGACCGCGCGCTTCCAGATCGGTCCCGTCCGCATAGGCGCGCGGCAGGTAATCCTTGACCAGACGCATGCCCTCGAGCGCGATCCCCTGGCTCATCGGGTGGTAATGGGGCGAAGAATAGGCCTCCACACAATGGGCAAAGGCATCGAGCCCGGTGCCGGCGGTGATGAACTTGGGCATGCCCACGGTCAGCTCCGGATCGGCGATGACCACCACGGGCAGCATCTTGGGGTGGAAGATGATTTTCTTTTCGTGGCTTTCCGAATTGGTGATGACGCTGGCGCGCCCCACTTCCGACCCGGTGCCGGCGGTCGTCGGCACGGCAACCACGGGGGCGATCCCGTCCGGGTCAGCCCGGGTCCACCAATCGCCAATGTCTTCGAAATCCCAGATCGGGCGGGTCTGCCCGGCCATGAAAGCGACGGTTTTCGCCAGATCGAGGCCGGAGCCGCCGCCAAAGGCGATCACCCCGTCAAACCCGCCCTCGCGGTAGACGGCGACGCCTGCTTCGGCGTTCTTGTCGGTGGGGTTCGGGTCGACCTCGGCAAAGATCGCAGACCCCAGCCCGGCCTTTTCCATCAGCTTCAGCGTACGTTTGGTGATCTCGTTTTCCGCCAGACCCTTGTCGGTGATCAGCAGGGGTTTGGTGATCCCGGCGGTGGCACAGGCATCACCGATTTCCTTGATGCGGCCCGCGCCGAAACGGATCGGGTTGGGGTAGTTCCAGTTGGCAGTCAGGCTCATGTGGTCACCTTCTTGAGATGATAGGATTTGGGGCGGGTGACCGCCTGGAAACCGAGGACCGACAGGCCGGTGCCCCGGCCCGTGTCCTTGCAACCGGTCCAGCAAAGGGCCGGGTCCAGATAGTCACAGCGGTTCATGAAAACGGTACCGGTCTCGATCTGACGGCCGATGTTTTCAGCCGCATCAATGTCCTGGGTCCAGACCGAGGCAGTCAGACCGAATTGGCTGTCGTTCATCAGCGCAATGGCTTCCGCATCATCCTTGACGGACATGATCCCCACGGCAGGGCCGAAGGTTTCATCCCGCATGATCCGCATGGAGTGATCGACCCCGGTGAGGATCTGCGGCGTCACATAGGCGCCGCCATCATCTGCGGCCATCTTTTCGATATGGGTCTTGGCCCCGGCGGCGACGGCCTCCTCAATCTGGGCGCGCACCTCTTCGGCAAAGCGGATGTTGGCCATCGGGCCGATGGTGGTGGCCTCTTCGCGCGGATCGCCCAGGGTGTAGCTGTTCACCAGCGCCACGGCCTTTTCGACAAAGGCGTCATAGAGGCTTTCATGGACATAGATCCGCTCGATCCCGCAGCAGCACTGGCCGGAGTTGAACATCGCCCCATCGATCAGCGTGTCGACGGCGGCATCGAGATCGGCATCGGCGCGCACGTAACCGGGATCCTTGCCGCCCAGCTCGGTCGCCACGGCGGTGAAGGTGCCTGCGGCGGCGCGCTCCATGGCGCGACCACCACCAACGGAGCCGGTGAAGTTGACGAGGCCGAAGTGACCGCCCGCAATCATATCCGAGGTGGTGTCATGGCCGAGCACCACGTTCGAGAACACGCCATCGGGCAGACCGGCGGCGGCGAAGGCATCGGCCAGATGTTCGCCCACGAGGATCGTCTGCGACGCGTGTTTCAGCACCACCGCATTGCCCGCGATCAGAGCCGGTGCCACCGTGTTGATCGCGGTCATATAGGGATAGTTCCAGGGTGCGACGACCAGAACCACACCCACCGGCTCGCGTTCGATCTTGCGCAGGAAGGTCTCCGATTCCTCGATCACAAGCGGAGCCAAAGCGTCTTCGGCAATCGACGCCATGTAGGACGCACGTTCGTTGAACCCGCCGAACTCACCGCCATAGCGCACCGGGCGGCCCATCTGATAAGCCAGCTCCTCGACCATCCGGTCCGTGGTTTCGCCCACATGGGCGACCGCCTTTTCGACCAGCGCGATCCGCTCGGCCAAAGGCGTGTCCGCCCAGGCCTTCTGTGCGGCTTTCGCCTTGGCCACCACGGCCTCGGCCGCCTCCCCATCTAGCGCCGCGCGTTCGGCATAGACCGATCCGTCGATGGGCGAGATACATTTGATGATCTGTGTCACGTCGATCCTTTCCCTAAGTCTCTGCGTCGGCCGTCTCGCGCAGGAAGGTCACCCGTTCCTCGCCAAGATCGACCTGCGTCGTTCTGTAACCGGCATCGCGCCAGGCCATGGTCACCACCGAGCCGCGCGGATTGTTGCTCCACCAGGCCCGGTGCTTGCGTGCCGAAGGCGGCAGCCCAGTGCCGATGATCTTCTCGATCTCTGCGAAAGACAAAGGAATGGCGGCACCCCCCTTGTCTTTCAGGAAGTCCGCAAGCGGGCGGTACTTGCTCATGTTCGTCTCGTCAGGCCTTTTCAAAACCGCGCGCGATTTCCCAATCGGTCACCACGCGGTCAAACTCTTCCTGTTCCCATTCGGCGGCGCGGGTGTAGTGATCCACCACCCAATCGCCCATCGCGTCGCGCAGCATCTTCGAGCCTCGCAGGGTCTCGGTCGCGGCCCGCAGGGTGTTCGGGATCTCCGGCACCTTGGCATCGTCATAGATGTCGCCGGTGGTGGCGGGCGGCAGGTCGAGCTTTTCCTCGATCCCCTTGATCCCGGCTGCGAGCAGGGCGGCCTGGGTCAGATAGGGGTTGATGTCGGAGCCGGGGATCCGGCACTCGACCCGCACGCCCTTTGTATCGGCGCCGCAAAGCCGGAAGCCCGCAGTCCGATTGTCCACCGACCAGGCGGTCTTGGTGGGCGCGAAAGTGCCTTTGGAAAAGCGCTTGTAGGAATTGATGTAGGGGGCGAAAAACACAGTGCAGTCAGCGGCATAGGCGATCAGCCCGGCCATGAAGTGCTCCATCAGCTGCGACATGGCATGGGGCCGGTCACCATCGTGGAAGACATTCGCGCCGTCCTTCCAGAGCGACATATGCACATGGGCGGCACTGCCGACCTTGTCGTGGTGCCACTTCGGCAGGAAAGACGCCGAATGCCCCTGCTGCCAGGCAATCTCCTTGGTCGCGTGTTTCGCGATCGTGTGGTGATCGGCGCAGGCCATCGCTTCGGCATAGCGGATGTTCAGCTCTTCCTGACCGGATTCCGCTTCACCCTTGGTGTTCTCGACCGGAATGCCGGCGGCCACCAGATGGTTCCGCAGGGGGCGCAGCACATGTTCTTCCTTGGTGGTCTGGAAGATGCTGTAATCTTCGTTATAGGGCCCGAGCGTTTCCAGCTCGCGATAGCCTTCCTTGCGCAGTTGATCGAGCGGCTTGGTGAAGAGGAAAAACTCCAGCTCGGTCGCCATCATCGGCGAGAAACCCAGCGCCTCGAGCCGTTTGATCTGTTCCTTCAGCACCTGACGCGGCGCATGGGGCACCGGCTGATGGGTGTGGTGATCAAGGATGTCGCAGAGCACCATCACCGTGCCCTCGAGCCAGGGCAAAACCCGCAGCGTCGATAGGTCGGGCTTCATCACGTAATCGCCATAGCCCTGTTCCCAGGAGCTTGCCGCATAGCCTTCCGGCGTGGCCATTTCCAGATCAGTGGCCAGCAGGTAGTTGCAGCAATGGGTTTCCTCATGGGCACTCTCGAGGAAATTCGACACATGGAACCGCTTGCCCGCAAGCCGCCCCTGCATATCCACAAGGCAGACCAGAACCGTGTCGATCTCGCCCGAGGCCGCAGCCGCTTTCAGCTCATCAAATGTCATCGCGTGCTCCTGCATCTTCAAATTGGTGGGCCCCGGCTGAACGCCGGGGCCGAGTGGTTTAGCCGTAGCGGTAAGGCCGACCGGCCTTCTGCATGTCAGCATTGTACTTGCGGAAGATCTCCACGATCTTGGCTTTCGTCGGCGATTCCGCTGCGATCTCGTCCCAGAACTTGACGGCGGCATTTTCCACCTGCGCCCATTCTTCGTCGGGGATCGAGGTCAGCTCCATCTTGGTGCCGTTCACGCGCAGATCGGCCTCGCCGCCCCAGTACCACCACTGACGATAGTAGTGGCTCTGCTCCATGCAAACGCGCAGAAGCGCCTGCAGGTCTTCCGGCAGCTCGTTGTAGCGCTCCATATTGGCAAAGAAATGCCCGATCCAGGCGCCCGAGATATTGTTGGTCAGGAAGTAGTTGGTTACATCCGCCCAGCCGACGGTGTAATCCTCGGTGATGCCCGACCAGGCAATGCCGTCAAGCTCGCCGGTCTGCACCGCAACCTCGATATCTTCCCAAGGCAGGGTCACCGGCACCACGCCGAATTGCGAAAGGAAACGACCGGCGGTCGGGAAGGTGAAGATCCGCTTGCCCTTCAGATCGGCCAGCGAGTTGATCGGATCCTTGGTGGCAAAGTGGCAGGGATCCCAGGCCCCGGCGCTGATGTGCTTCACGCCGACCTTGGAATATTCCTCGTCCCAGATCTCGTTCAGACCGTACTGGTTGAAGAGCACCGGCACATCGAGCGAATAGCGCGACCCGAAGGGGAAATAGCCTCCAAAAACAGTGACTTCGGTGGGCGAAGCCATCGAATCGTCATCCGACTGCACCGCGTCAATCGTGCCGCGCTGCATCGCCTGGAACAGCTCGCCCGTGGGCACCAGCTGATCGGCAAAGAACAGCTCGATCTGCATCCGGTCGCCGGCAATCTTGTTGAAGGTCTCGATCGCGGGCACGACAACATGCTCGGCCAGTGCGGCACCGGCATAGGTCTGCATCCGCCATTTGATGGTGGATTGCGCAACGGCGGGCGCAGCAAGAGCCGCCGCCGGGGCCGCGACGGCGGCGCCCTGAATAAACTTACGTCTTGTGGTCATGTGAACCTCCTTGGTTGCATGTGTTGGCGCTCTTTCCGGCGCCTAATTTCCATATATCGTTTGCGGCAGCCACAGGGCGATCTGGGGGAAGATCATGATGATGGTCAACGCCCCGACCATGACGGCCACAAAGGGTATGATCGAACGATAGATGTCCCGCAGCCCGATTTCCGGCGGCGACATCGCCCGCATCAGGAACAGGTTATAGCCAAAGGGCGGAGTCATATAGGCGATCTGCGTGGTGATCGTGTAAAGCACACCATACCAGATCAGATCGAACCCCAGCGCGCCCACCAGCGGGATGTAAAGCGGGGCGACGATCACCAGCATCGCGGTGTCGTCAAGGAAGGTGCCCATCAGGATGAAGCTGAGCTGCATCAGGATCAGGATCATCCAGGGGGGGAGGCCCAGCCGTTCGGTGAACAGCGCCTCGATGGCCTTGACCGCACCCAACCCGTCGAACACCGCACCAAAGGCGAGCGCGGCCAGGATGATCCACATGAACATGCAGGTGATCCCGAGGGTGGAGCGGACCGAGGTTTCGAACACCTCCCGCGTCATCCGGCCTTTCAGCACGGCGGCCAGGAAGGCGGTGATCGCGCCGATGGCCGAGCTTTCCACCAGCGAGGTCCAGCCTTTCACGAAAGGGATCATCATGGCAAAGAAGATCGCAAAGGGCAGCAGGCCCGCGAGCAACAGGCGGAGTTTTTCCGCCCGTGGCATGGCGCGTTCTTCGGCGGACAGCACCGGCCCCAGATCCGGGTTCATCCGGCATCTGAGCGCAATATAGATGATGAACATCGCGGCCATCATCAGCCCGGGCAGCACGCCCGCGAGCCAGAGTTGCCCCACCGGTTGCCGCGCGATCATCGCGTAAAGCACCAGCACCACCGACGGCGGCACGAGGATGCCCAGCGATGACCCCGCCTGCACCACGCCCGTGACCATGCGTTTGTCATAGCCCCGGCGCAGCAATTCCGGCAGCGCGATCGTGGCCCCGATGGCCATGCCCGCCACGCTCAACCCGTTCATGGCCGAGATCAGCACCATCAGTCCGATGGTCCCGATGGCAAGGCCGCCGCGCAAGCCCCCCATCCAGACATGGAACATCTTGTAAAGATCGTCCGCGATGCGGCTTTCCGACAGGATATAGCCCATGAAAACGAACATCGGCACGGTCAGCAGCGGATACCAGCGCATCAGCTTGATCGATTGCGAAAACGCGATGTCGAACCCGCCGCGATCCCCCCAAAGGGCGAGGGCGGCAATGACGGCGACAAAACCGATGGCACCGAAAACCCGCTGTCCGGAAAACAGCAGCACCATCATCGAGGCGAACATCAAAAGGGCGATGGCTTCGTAACTCACGAGACTTCCTCACCCTTCAAACGAATGATATCCTTGCACAATTCTGACAGCGCCTGAAGCAGCATCAACAGAATGCCAAAGCACATGATCGACTTGATCGGCCACAGATACGGTCGCCAGATCGTCCGCGACCGCTCCATCACGCCCACCGATTTCTCGCCCGTCGCCAGATCAACAAAGAACCCCACCGGGTTCGATCCGAAATGCCCCAGCGAATAGGCGGTGGAGGACAGACCACCCCA
>JAOXSD010000226.1 GCA_025800205.1 Silicimonas sp.
ACGCCGAGGATTTCGCCGGGGGCGATGTCGAGCGACACGTTCTTGAGGATGGGCGTGTCGTGGATGGCGAGGTTTAGGTCGCGGATGGTCAGGAGGCTCATCGTCCGACCCTCCGGATGCGGGGATCAAGCAGGTCACGGAGGCCGTCGCCTGCAAGGTTCAGTCCCAGCACCGTCAGGATGATCGCGAAACCGGGAAAGAGTGCCATGTGGGGCGCAAGCGAGATCAGCGTCTGGCTGTCGGCCAGCATCCGGCCCCAGGAGGGGGTCGGGGGCTGCACGCCAAGGCCTACATAGGAGAGGGCGGCTTCGGCGAGGATGCCCAGCGAGAACTGGATCGTGCCCTGAACGATCAAGAGGTTGGTGATGTTGGGCAGGATATGCTCGACGGAAATGCGGGCGGCGCCTTTGCCGGAGACGCGAGCCGAGAGGATGTAGTCGCGGGTCCAGAGCGACAGCGCCGCGCCGCGCGTGAGGCGGGCGAAGACGGGGATGTTGAAAATGCCGATGGCGACGATGGCGTTGAAGGCGGAGGGGCCGAAAACGGCGGTGATCAGGATCGCGATCAGCAGGGACGGGAAGGCAAAGACCAGATCGTTGCCGCGCATGATCACCTCATCGAGCAGGCTGCCCCGGCGCGCGGCGGCGGTGAGGCCGAGGGGCACGCCCAGGCCCATGCCGATGCCGACCGCCACAAAGGCCACGGCGATGGACGTTTGCGCGCCGACCATGATCATCGACAGGATGTCGCGGCCGAAGTGATCGGTGCCGAAGAGATGGGTGGCGGACGGCGTTTGCAGCTTTTCGGCGATCTTCAATTCGGTGACGTCGAAGGGCGTCCAGATCAGGGAAATGAGTGCTGCGGCGGCAAAGATCGCCGTCAGGGCGAGGCCCAGCATCAGATTGCGCGAGCGGAGGGCGGCGCTCAGGAAACCTGCTTCGCTCACACCCGTGCCCTCAACCGGGGATCGACCCAAGCATAGGCCAGATCGACAAGGAAATTCACTACGATCACGGCGAAGACCAGGAGCATCACCACGCTTTCCACGACGATCAGGTCGCGCTGGGAAATCGCCTGAAACACCAGCCGTCCGAGGCCGGGCAGGAAGAAGACGTTTTCAATGATGATCGCGCCGGCCATCAGAAAGCTGAATTGCAACCCGATGATGGTCAGCACCGGGATCAGCGCGTTGCGGAGCGCGTGCCGCCAGAGGGTCTGGCGGGTGGTCAGCCCCTTGGCGCGGGCGGTGCGGATGTAGTCTTCGCCCAACGTGTCCAGCAGCGACGAGCGCATGACACGCGCCAGGATCGAGGCTTGCGGCAGGGCGAGGGCCACGGCGGGCAGGGTGAGGGCTTTCATGGCGGGGAAGAGACCCGCCTCCCAGCCGGGGAAGCCGCCGGCCGAGAACCAGCGCAGGTTGATGGCAAAGACCAGCACCATGAGCATGGCGAACCAGAAATTCGGGATCGCCACGCCCAATTGGGTGGCCCCCATGACACTGACATCGGTCAGCGAACCCCGCCGGGTCGCCGCCAGCACGCCCACCGGAAAGGCGATCAGTACGGTGAGCGTAAGCGCATAAAGGGCGAGGGGGAGCGAGATGACGAGCCGCTCCGCCACAATCTCCGCCACCGGTGAGCGATAGGTGTAAGACGTGCCCATGTCGCCGCTCACAAGGCCGGTGACCCAGCTGAAATAGCGCTCATGCAAAGCGGCATTCAGCCCCAGTTCCTCCCGCAGTGCCGCCACCGTGTCGGGCTGCGCATTGATCCCCAGCATGAAAGACGCCGGGTCGCCCGGCACCACTTCGATGCAGGCGAAAATGACCAGGCTCGCCACGATCAGGGAGATCAGCAGCGAGCCCAGCCGTTTGAGCGCATAGCGCAGCATGGGGCTGTCGTTACTCCGACCAGCTGACGCCGGTCAGGTCGATGGCCTGGGTCGGTGCGTTTTCCCAGATGCCATTGAGCTTGGCATCCACCACCGAGGTCAGGGCCAGCTGGAAGAGGTAGCCGTTGACGTAATCATTGGCGATCACGTTCTGGGCCTCTTTCAGAATGTCCGAGCGCATGGCGGGGTCATTCTCGACGCTCAGCTTGTCGATCAGCGCCTGGAAATCGGCATTGTCATACTGGAAGTAATATTCGGGACGGGCATAGATCCCGATGTCCATCGGCTCCGTATGGCTGACGATGGTGAGGCCATAATCATAGCCCCGAAACGCCTGTTCCAGCCATTGCGCCCATTCCAGATTGCTGATCTCGGTCTTGATCCCGATCTCGCGGAGTTGGGCGGCAATGATTTCACCCCCGCGCCGCGCATAGGACGGGGGAGGCAGTTTCAGCGTGGTTTCGAACCCGTCCGGGTAACCGGCCTCGGCCAGAAGCGCCTTGGCGGCGGCAGGATCATAGGGCGAGAGGTCGGTCAGATCCACATAATCGGGATTGTGCGGCGCGAAATGGGTGCCGATGGGGGTGCCATAGCCGAACATGGCGCCGTCGATGATCGCTTGGCGGTCGATGGCCATGGACACGGCCTTGCGCACGCGGACATCGTTGAAGGGCTCCATCTTGTTGTTGATCGCCAGGATCGTCTCGCCCTCGGTATTGCCGGACAGCACCTTGAACCGCGGATCGGCCTCAAATTGCACGAGGTTTTCGGGGGCGGGATAGGAATAGAAGGCATCCACATCGCCGGCCATCATCGCGCCGAAGGCGGCGGTGGGTTCGGAGATGAATTTGAACGTCGCCTTCTCCAGCGATGCCGGGGTGCCCCAATACTCCGGGTTGCGGCTGATGGTGATGCTGTCGCCCTGTTTCCAGTCGGTGAAGGTAAAAGCGCCGGTGCCCACCGGGTTGGTCTTGATGTCCTCGATGCTCTCGGGTGCCACGATCACCGCGTCCCCCCAGGCCATGTTGAAGAGGAAATTGCCTTGGCGGTTCTTCAGCGTGACCTTGACCGTGGTGGCATCCACCGCCTCGACCATGTCGATACCGTCAAAGAGCGCCTTTTGCGCATTGGTCGAGTCGTCGGCCCGCGCCCGATCCAGCGAGAAGACCACGTCAGAGGCCTCGAAATCCGTCCCGTCATGGAACTTGACGCCCGCGCGCAGCTTGAACGTGTAGGTCAGCCCGTCCTCGGAGATCTCCCAGCTTTCGGCAAGGCCGGGGCCGACCGAGCCGTCAGGTCCAAACCGGGTTAGCCCTTCGAAAACGTTGGAATAGACCACGGAGTCAATCGCGCCAGCGGCGGCAGAAGTCGGGTCCAGATGGGGCGGTTCGAGTTGCACGCCGATGGTCACATCGGTCTTCGCGGCCCAGGCGCTGCCCGCCATCAAGGCGAGCGCGGTGGTCAGGGTCAGGGTCTTTTTCATCGGGTCCTCCTGTTGGACTTGGGCGCGGTCTGGGCCGCGTTATTCTGGGTTCGGTGCGGGGGCGAGCAGATCGATCAGCACCAGCCCCATCACCTTGGCGGAATGGATCATGTCGTCGATGCCGACATATTCGTCGGGCTTGTGGGCCAGTTCCAGAAGACCCGGCCCGTAAGCGATGCAGTTCTTCAGCTTGCCGATCCGGTCGATGTGCTTCTGGTCATAGGTGCCGGGCGAGACGACGAACTCCGGATCCTTGCCCAGAACCTCGCGGATCGCTTTTGAGACGGTGGTCACGACGGGCGCATCCTCATCGGTCATCGTCGGCGAAACCGACCACAATTCGCGCAGGTCATAGCGGAAGTTCGGGCGGGTTTCTGAGAGATGGTTCAGCACCGCCTCGATCTCGCCCACCACCTCGTCGCGGGTTTCTTCCATGAGGTATCGCCGGTCGATCACCATGCGCGCGGAATCGGGCACACAGGCCGAGGGCCATCCGGTGAAATCCGCATCCGGCTCATCCAGTCCGCCATGGAAGCTGTTGATATTCAACGTCGATTGCCGCGCGCCCTCGGGTACCACCGGCATCGCTGTGCGCTTCTCGGCCAGTGCGGGGAACAGCTTTTCCTCCATCTCCGAGAGCACCGCCCCCATGTGACGCACCGCGCAATCGCCCAGGAACGGCATCGAACCATGGGCAATCTCCCCATGGGTTTCGATCTCGCCCCACCAGACGCCCCGATGGCCGAGACAGATCCGGTCCTTCTGCAAGGGTTCGGGGATGATCACGTGATCCACATGGGCATAGCGGCCTTCCTCGGCCAGATAGGCCACGCCGCCAAAGCCGCCGGTTTCTTCATCCGTGGTCGCGGAAATTTCGATGGACCCCGCAAAATCGGGATGTTCGGCCACGAAAGCCTCCGCTGCGATGATCGAGGCGGCCAGCCCGCCCTTCATGTCGCAGGCGCCGCGCCCGTAGACCTTACCGTCCTCCACCTCGCCGCCGAACGGATCCTTGGTCCAGCCGGCACCCACCTCGACCACATCCGTGTGCGAGTTGAAATGCACGCATTGGCCGGCCTGCGTGCCCTCGCGCCGGGCGATCAGGTTCCAGCGTGGATAGCGTTCGCTGTCCCCGGGCGTGCCGGTCGCGCGGATGAAATCCACCTCGAACCCGGTGCCTTTCAGGCGGCGGGCGAGAAATTCGCAGATTTCCAGATAGTTGTCGCCGGGCGGGTTCAGGGTCGGGATGCGGATCAAATCCTGGGTGAGCGCCACCAGATCGTCGCGGGCGGCGTCGATCCGGTCGGAGAGGCGTGATTGCAAGGGAACGTCCGTCTTCATGGGGGCAGGTTAGGTAGCGGCCCGGGCGGGCGCAAGTGGTGATGGGCGCTGGGGTCGGAAACACTGGCGCGCGTTTCCGACCTTGTGTCATCGCATGGCGCCAGCTTCAGGCGAAATGGGCTTTGAACGTCTCGATCGAGGCGCGGAACCCCGCTTCAAAATCGCCATTGCCCGGGTGGTAGACGCTTTCGAAACTGATCGCGCCCGAATAGCCATCGGCCCGCAGCGCTGCGGCCATGGGGGAAAAGTGATCGGCCAGTTGTCCCTTGCCCATCTCGTTGACGGTGAGGGTCGCGCGCGGGGTGTCGACGGTCACGTCCTTGATATGGATATGACCCAGATAGCCGTCCCGGA
>JAOXSD010000233.1 GCA_025800205.1 Silicimonas sp.
TCGACCCATTCTTTCATCAGCGCATCCCTCCCCGGCTTCTTTTCGTTTTACATTCGGATGGTCCGACTGTGCCACGCAATGCACGGCCCGAACAGATCAATCCTCGGCCAAGCGAACCAGCGCCGCCCCGGCCTCGACCTGAGCGCCTGCGTCGGCCAACACCTCGGCCACCACACCGTCGCGCGCCGCAAGCAGTGAATGCTCCATCTTCATGGCTTCCAGAATCGCCAGCCGGTCGCCCTCTTTCACTGCCTGCCCTGCCGAGGCGAAGACGGCCTTGACCAGACCCGGCATCGGCGCCTCGATCACATTGGTATCTCCTGCAGCGCTGGCATCGCGATCCAAGGGGTCGACGATTTCGAACATCTGACCATAGTCATCAAACACCGTGACCTGAGGCCCAGCGACGGCGACATGGGGCATGCACTGTCCATCAATGACCCACCCCCCGTTGCGCTGCGCAATCACCTGCGCGCCCTTTACCGTCCAGAGCTGCCGGTGCGGAGTTTCGACCTGAACATCCAGATCAAGGACCTCTCCGTCGCGCACCAACTGCACGGCCCGGTGCAACGGCCCCCACAGGGTGAAGCCAGTCTCTGAGGTCGTCTCTTTAAGCCCCAGCGCTGTCATCGCCGCGGCCACCACCGCGGCATTGCTCGCGTCCGCCGCCTGGACCAGATCCTCAAGGTCACGCCCGATCAGACCCGTATCCACATCGCCCGAGGCAAACCC
>JAOXSD010000275.1 GCA_025800205.1 Silicimonas sp.
CAGGTCTTCGATGACGATCGTGCCACGCGGTTGATTGTCGAGCATCCCAGGTCACTCCGCAACAAATGAACATTAAGGAACCGTTACTTGAAATTTAATTACTTTGCAAGCGCAGAAAGCTCCCCTGGGCAGAAGGCGGACAAACGGAGTGTTTCCGCATCGCTTCTGGTCCTTCTTGCCCCTGATCCGCTATTTTAAATGCGGGTTTACAGGGGGATGTGCCATGCCAAAGCGGCTGCGCGCAATGATATTGGGCACCGACGATGCGGTGCCCGGGGATTATGTTCTGGGACTGATTGCCGTTCTCGGCGTGATCGTCGCCGTGATCGTCGGCATGGTGGTCTGAGCGCGGCTCAGCCGTACATCCCGTCATAGATCGGTTCGAGCGTCTCATGGCTGAACAGGCTCGACACGCTGGTGCCATGCCAGATGTTCTGAATGGCCTGGGCGAACATCGGCGCCGTCGGCACGATGCGGATGTTCTTCGCCTTCAGCGTCGCCACCGAGGCTTCGATCGTATCGGTCACAACGAGGCTCTTCATCGCCGAACTGGTCACCCGCTCGATCGCCGGGCCCGAGAGCACCCCATGGGTGATATAGGCGTGCACTTCCTTGGCGCCCGCATTCATCAGGGTCTCCGCCCCCTTGCAGAGCGTACCGGCGGTATCAACGATATCGTCGACCACAATGCAGACCTTGTCCTTCACATCGCCGATAACGGTCATTTCCGCCACTTCACCGGGCTTCTCGCGGCGCTTGTCGACGATCGACAGCGGCGCGCCGATCCGTTGCGCCAGTTCGCGGGCGCGGGCCACACCGCCCACGTCCGGAGAGACCACCATGACTTCGTTCAGGTTCTTCTTGAACGCGTGCTTGATGTCGAGGGCGAAGATCGGGCTGGCATAGAGGTTGTCGACGGGGATGTCGAAGAAGCCCTGGATCTGGGCGGCATGCAGATCCATGGTCAGCACCCGTTCGATGCCCGCAGTGACCATCATGTTCGCCACCAGCTTGGCTGAGATCGGCGTCCGGGCCTTGGTGCGGCGGTCCTGACGGGCATAGCCGAAATAGGGGATCACCGCGGTGATCCGCTGGGCCGACGACCGGCGCAGCGCATCGGCCATGATCAACAGTTCCATCAGATTGTCATTCGCCGGGTTCGAGGTGGATTGCAGGATGAACATATCCTCACCGCGAACGTTCTCGAACACTTCGACGAAAATCTCGCCATCGTTGAAACGTTCCACCCGGGTGTCCACCAACCCCACATTCATGCCACGGTGCATCGACATGCGTCTTGCGATGGCCTTGGCGAGGGTTGTATTGGAATTCCCGGAGATGATCTTCGGTTCTTCGAGCTGGGGCATTGGCAGCGTAGTCCTTTACTGTCCGTGCGTGTAACGGATTCGTAACGTGGACACCGCTTAACACGCACATAGGATCGCGCAAACATCGCATGCCGGGGAGAATGCCAAAAATGGCACATATCGACTATTACCTGACGACGATTTCACCGAATTGCTACCTCGCGGGCAGACGACCTGCCGAGGTGGCGGCGAAACACGGGGCCACACTCACCTACAAACCGCTCGACATCATGGCGCTTTTTGCGCGCACCGGCGGCGTGCCACCGGGCCAGCGCCATGTGTCGCGTCAGGAATACCGCCTGCAGGAAATGGAACGTGCGGCAAAGCTCGCTGGCCTGCCGATCAACCTGAAGCCCGCGCATTTTCCCACCAATGCCGCCCCTTCCTCCTATGCGATGATTGCCGCACAGAACGCAGGCGGGGGCGATCTGGCCGCCTATCTTGATGCGATCACCCGGGCCTGCTGGGCCGAAGAGAAGGACATCGCCGAAGATGCGGTGATCAAGGCCGCACTGGAGCAGGCCGGGTTCGATCCGGCGCTCGCCGACAGCGGGCTTCTGAGCGGGGCCATGGCCTATGAGGAAAACCTCGAAGCGGCCGTCAAGGCAGGTGTCTTCGGCGCGCCCTTCTTCATCCTTGATGACGGCAGCCGCTTCTGGGGTCAGGACCGGATCGACCAGATGGATCTGCATCTCGGAGGCCAGCTCTGACATGGCTGCGAAGACCCCGATTGCCCTGATCCATTGCTCCCTGGGCCGCGCGGCGGGCTGGCGGCCGTTTCTCAACGGGCTTGGCGGCTCGCTCTCGCCTTTGCTGATCGAACTGCCCGGCCACGGTCTGGCGCCCGATTATGACGAGAGCCGCGACTATTCCGATCAGGCGGTGGAACTGGCCCTCGAGGAAATGCCGTCGGACCCGGTGCCGCTCATCGGTCATTCCTTCGGCGCCGCCCTCGCACTCCGCATCGCCGTCGAACGGCCCTACAGGGTGAAATCCCTGGTGCTGGTCGAACCGGTGTTCTTTGCCGCTGTCAAGGGCAGCACCGCCTGGGACAAGCTGAAGGCCGACATGGCGCCCTTCGAGAAAAAGATCGAAGCGGGCTCGGTGGCCACCGCGGCCAAGGAGTTCCACAAACTCTGGGGGCAGGGCGCCTGGGACGATCTGCCCGCCGAACAGCGCAATTATATCACCCAGCGGATCAACCTCATTCCCAAAAGCGACCCGCTGATCAGGGACGACCGCTTCGGCCTGCTCGAGCCGGGGCGCCTGGAGGAACTCGACATGCCGGTGACCTTCGTCGATGGCGGCGACAGCCACCCGGCCATGGCCCAGATCATCGCCGCTTTGGGCAAGCGTATTCCGGATGCGGAATGGGTCAGCGTCGAAGGGGCCGGGCACATGCTGCCGATGACCCATCCGAAAAAGCTGGTCGAGGCGGTGAAAGGCCGGTTCCTGATCTGAACGAAAAAGCGCGACGGGCCGGGCCCGTCGCGCGATTGCGTACTTTTCAAAGGGTGACAGGGATCAGGCCAGGGCGGCGATGATCCCGCCAAAATCCTCGGCCTTGAGCGACGCGCCGCCCACCAGCGCGCCATCCACATTGGACGTGCCGAAGATTTCGGCCGCATTGCCGGGTTTCACCGAGCCGCCGTAAAGCAGCCGCATGCCGTCGGCTTCGGCGCCGAACCGGGCCTTGAGGCGGGCGCGGATGTCGTCATGGACTTCGGCGATTTCTTCCAGCGTCGGCACTTTGCCGGTGCCAATGGCCCAGACCGGCTCATAGGCGACAACGGTGTTGGCCGCACGGGCGCCATCGGGCACGGATCCGGCCACCTGGGCACCGACGACGGACAGCGCTTCGCCCGCTTCGCGTTGCGCGAGCGTTTCGCCGACGCAGACGATGGCCGAAAGCCCTGCGCGCCAGGCGGCCCGGGCCTTGGCATTGACGGTGTCGTCGGTTTCGCCATGGTCGGTGCGGCGCTCGGAATGGCCGACGATCACGTAAGTGCCGCCCGCATCGGCGACCATTTCGGCGGAAATATCGCCGGTATGGGCGCCGGTTTCATTGGCGTGGCAATCCTGCGCCCCGGTCGCGATGGCATCGCCTGCCGCGTCCGAAAGCCGCGCCAAGAGCGTGGAGGGCGGGCAGATCAGCACGTCGCAGGCAGGGGCGGGATGGGCCTCTGCAAGGGCGCGGATCTCGCTCAGGCTCTCGCCCAAACCATTCATTTTCCAGTTTCCGGCGGCCAGTTTGCGCATCTCTCATCCTCGGCTGAACAAAACAATGGCCTGCCAATGGCAAGCCATCTGCCTTGCGTCAAGAGCGCGGCAAAGGAAGGGGCGCGTCAGTTGCCGTCGCGCTCGGCGGTCAGTTCGTCCAGATCCTTGAACTTGATCGACTCGCCGCAGCCACAGGCATCTTCCACATTTGGGTTCTTGAACTTGAACCCGGATTCCAGGAGCGACGTTTCGTAGTCGATTTCGGTGCCAAAGAGGAACATCTGCGCCATCGGCGCGATCATCACCCGCGCGCCCTCCTGTTCGACCACCTCATCCATCGGGTCGATGTCATCGGCATAATCCATCGTGTATTCCATGCCGGCACAGCCGCCCTTTTTCACGCCGATGCGCAGGCCCTTGTGACCGTCGCGCGCCATCAGCTTGGCGATCTGTTGCACCGCCTTGGGGGTCATGGTGACCGCAGCCTTGCCTGGAATTCCGAACATGGGCACCTCCGTTACCCCTACAATCTAGGGCAAAGACCGGGGCGATCCAAGGGGCGGCAGGTGATCATTAAGCCAAACAATGCTCCAACCCGGGACCATGGCCCAGCCAAAGGAGGCCAGCGTACCGATGATCACATATTCCCCCGCCCGGGTGTCCTTCGACGTGGTCTCGAACCGCAGGACCGATTTCGCCGCGATCAGGAATCCGATGCCCGCAGGCTGACCCACCAGGATCAGAAGATAAATGATCCCGCGCTCCAAAAGCCCGATCAGTCGACCCCCATTGGGCAGACCCTCGGGCAGCAGCTTGTCATCGGCCCAGGGCCCCACCAGCAGTGCCACCGCATGACCGCCTGCCAGGGTCGCAATGATCAGCCCCGCGGCCAGTGCCATGACATCAGGCAGCCAGCGCGCCTCCGCCCAGATCCCGCCCGCAAACAGGTCCGGCGCCAGGGCGGCAAGCACAAGAAGCGTCACCAGATGCGTTGCCTGATCGGCCAGAAACGCCCAAAGCCGGGGAGGCAGGGCGTAGGTTTTGACCATATCTATGGCGAGATGGGCCGCCGCGAGGGCAAGCACCTCCCAGGCGTCAATCCGGCCCAAAGCGGCCTGAGCGGTGACAAGCACAAGGACGGCATGGAGCAAAAGAACCAGCGGCGCCCGTTTGCGCGCCACCATGCCGCCGGTCTGCAAGACAAAATCCGCAAGGACATGGGCAAACAGAAGGGCTGCGAAGGTTTCAAGCATCCTCGACCGCCTGTGGAAACGACCGCTCCCATGCTCCCAGAACCCTGCTCAAGCTGGACCATCCCGCGCCCTTCAGCCGCGCGCTCAAGGCCTGCGGCGTGATCCCCAGTGTTGCGGCCACCTCGGTCTGATACGGAAAGTCTATTTCGATCACGCGGGACACCGCCTCCGCCTGTTGTTGCGACCAATCGCGCATCCGGTCGTGCAACAATTCCGAAAAAGCGGCAATCACCGGCGACACACCCGCGCCCCGCATCACAAACCGCTCACCGCGCTGCATGTCCGCCAGTGCCCGCCCGGAGATCTCGAATGCCGCCCCATGCGCCTCCGACAAATCGCGCCCGGGCACCCGCTCCACGGCTCCAAGCCCGAGGGCAAGGCGGGTCTGAGGCAGGTCGGGGAAGGCCGCGAGACGGGAAAACAGCGTCACCGCCGCCCGCAAGCCGAAAGCGCCCGCTTCCAGATGCACCTGCCAGCCATCGCCACGATGCCGGGTGAATTTCAGATCTCCTAGAGCGGTCAAAGGTCCAATCGGCCAGCCCTTCATCTCCCGGGCGGCCCGTGCCAGCACCGCCATTGCGGCATCGGTTGCGTCCAGGCCCATGGCGCTGGATTTTACCAGATCTCCGGTAATCACCGCATGAAGCGAGATCTGATCAATGTCAGGAGGTTGATTCATTGAAATCAATCTATAAGGCTTGATTGCGCAAAAATCAAGCCAGAAGACTTGATTACATGAAGCCCAGTTCCAGCCGCGCCTCGTCGGACATCATCTCCATGCCCCAGGGCGGCTCCCAGGTCAGTTCCACATCCACCTGTTTCACGCCGGGAAGCGGTTCGATGGCTTCGGCCAGCCAGCCGGGCATTTCGCCCGCCACCGGACAGCCCGGCGCCGTGAGGGTCATCAGCACGCGCACAGCACCTTCTTCGGAAATGTCGATCGTGTAGACCAAGCCCAGGTCATAGATGTTCACCGGGATTTCCGGATCAAAGACGGTGCGGCAGGCTTCGACCACGCTGTCATACAGCGGATGGTCGATCGACGAGGGCGCGATCAGCGGTGCGCCTTCCAACTGGTCTGATGATTCCACGCTCATGCCCGTCCTCCGGATAACTGAGCCTTTATATAGGGTTTGGCGCAGGGCAGGTAAAGCAGGTGCCACGGGCGCGCGCTGTCACAAAACTGAAACGGAGCAAGGTTAGGCCTGAACCACTTGTTTAGTGTGGGGAAATTATGAAGACCTTCAAGATGACCAGTGTCGCGGTTGCGGCGCTTTTTGCCTGTGCACCTTCCGTTCATGCCGCCTGTACCCCGGAGGATCCGGACAGCGGCGACGCGGTGACCTGCCTTGCGACCGACAGTGACGGGTTCAAGAGCGGCAAGAAACGCCTGACCGTCACCGTTGCATCCGGCGCCGAGGTGCAAAGCGACGCGGGCAAGGATGCGATCAAGCTTCAGGATGACGACAATACCATCGTCAATATCGGCACGATCGACGGCGATGACGAAGCCATTGTCGGCGGCGACGGGCTGAGCGTGATCAACACCGGTCTGATCCGGGGCGGCGACAAGGCCATTGTCGGCGAAAACGAAGACGATGAACGCGCCGCCAACATGACCATCCTCAACAGCGTGGGCGCGTCGATAATCGCGACCGGCGACGATGCGATCAAGGGGGCCGAAAACCTCAGCGTGACCAACCACGGCCTGATTTCCGCGGGTGACAAGGGCATTCAGGCCGAAGATGAAACCGACACCAAAACCCGGGTGATCGTGGTCAATTCCACCACCGGCGAGATCCGCACGGTGGACGAATCCATCGAGGGCGGCGACGACAGCGTGATCACCAATCTTGGCCTGATCACCAGCAGCGAAGACGATGCGCTCGACCTGGGCGAACGGGCGGTGATCAAGAATTACGGCACGATCCGCAACACCGGCGGCGCGCAGGATGCGATGGATCTCGACAGCGCCGTGATCACCAATTTCGCCGGCGGTCTCATCGAAAGCCTGTCCGACGGGGCGATCGATTTCGACGAAAGCGCCACCGAAAGCCGGATCACCAACCACGGCGTGATCCGCGGCCTGACCTACGGGGTGCTGGTGGAATCCGATCCGGCGGAAGGCGCCAATACGGCGGCCCAGATCATCGAAAACGCGGGCCTGATCGAAGGCGGCACCCATGCGCTCTTTCTCGGGGCCGGCGAAGACAGCTACCGCCACCAGAGCGGCGCCACCCTGCGCGGCGCCACCGATTTCGGCGCGGACAATGACAGTTTCTACTTCGAAGATGTGCTGTCGGGCGTCGTGGCCGGGGGCGCGGTCATGGCTGGCGGCGCGGGCGAGGATGTGATGTCGTTTCTGGCCTACAGCCTCGCGGATCTCACCGATGTGGTGAAAAACGCAGGCGTCACCAGCCTCTTTTTCGGCGCAGGCCAGGTCAATGTCACCGGCTGGGAAAGCTTCACCTTCGCCGACCAGACCGTGACCGCGGGCGATCTGACAGCGCCGATGGCGCCGGTGCCCCTGCCTGCGGCGGGCTGGCTGGTGCTGGCAGGTCTTGGCGCGCTGGCCGGAATGCGCCGCTTCGGCTGACGGGCCGGGCCCGGATCAGCGGGTCGGGCGGGTGTCCGGCAGGCTGATCTGGGCCACCTGTTCGGCAATCGGATCGGTGGACAGAGGGTGGATCTCGGCGTCATAGGCCTCGGGATCGCCCAGTTCCACCCATTCGCCCCCCGAATAGATCTCCACCGGCGCGAAATTCGCCTTGTAGCCCATCTTCACCGACCCGGGCACCCAATAGCCCAAGTAAACATAGGGCAGACCGGCCTCCCGGGCGATCTCGACATGATCGAGGATCACATAGCTGCCAAGGCTGTTGGCCGCGAGACCCGGATCATAGAAACTGTAGACCATCGACAGCCCGTCATCGAGCACATCGGTCAGGCAGACCGCGCGCAGGGTCTTCTCGCGCCCCTCATGGGTGGCATATTCCACGACCCGCGACCGGATCGGCGTTTCCTCGATCATCGCGGCGAATTCGAAGATGTCCATATCGGCCATGCCGCCATCGGCGTGACGGCTGTCCAGATAGCGGCGGAAGAGCGCATATTGATCCTCGGTCGCCCAGGGCGATGTGGCCTCCCGTTGCAACTCCTGGTTGCGCCGGATCACCCGGCGCTGATTGCGCGACGGCTTGAAATCCGCCACTCGGATCCGGGCCGAATAACAGGCCGAGCATTCGGCACAGGACGGCCGGTAAAGCACGTTTTGAGAGCGGCGAAACCCCTGTTTTGAAAGGGAATCATTCAGTTGTTCCGCATGGTCGCCCTGCAGCGAGGTAAACAGCTTCCGCTCCATCCGCCCCTCCAGATAGGGGCAGGGCTGCGGGGCTGTGACATAGAATTGTGGCGCGACCGGTAGCGTGTGGCGCATGGATTGTCCCTCGGCAAACTCGCCCGGAGACTAGCAAGTGTCTGCACGTCCGCCAATAGCCGATTGATCCGGTCGAAAAGGCGCCCCCGAAGACCGGGGGCGCAGGGGGTCAGCGGCTGGGGCGGTTCAGCATCGCGGTGCCCAGAACCGCATCCGACAGGCCCTGTCCGCGCGCGCTCATCAGCATCATTGCCATCGACACCATCTGCAGCGGGAAGGTCATGACCGAGATGAAATATCCGCCCGTGTGCATCAGCGCTTCGCTGCCCGACAGGGGCGCGCCGTCGCTGTTCCTCAGCTCAATCGCCATCACGCGCATCCCCGGCGTGGCCGAGCGTGACGCAAGGCTGATCCAGCGGTAGCCGAAGCTCAGGGCGCCATAGAGAAAAGGAAGAAAAATCAATCCGGTAAAGAAGGTGAGCAGCACCACCAGTGCGGTCAGCGCCGAAATCAGAATAACGTCGATCACCCAGGCAAAGAGGCGCTTGGAGGCCACGTCACGATACATGTGATCCATGTAATCGGGATCGGGCAGGCCGGTACTGGGGCGAAGGGCGGCGGTCATTGGGGTCTCCTGTTGGCAGATTTTGGTTTCACGTATCGGGCGCTGCGCCACCCCGGGGGGAGGGCGGCGCAGCAGGGGGTCAGGCTTCGGCCGGCTCGGCGTCTTTCGCCTTTTTCGACCGGTCATCCATGAACTGGTCGAACTCGGCCTTGTCCTTGGCATCGCGCAGGCGCTGCAGGAAAGCCTCGAAAGCGTCCTGTTCTTCCTCGAGCCGGCGCAGGGTGTCCTGCTTATAGGCATCAAATGCGGTGTTGCCGGAGGATTTGAAGGCGGCGCGGGCGGCCGAGCGGCGATGGCCGCAGGATTTGTTGAACAGGCGTTTGCTCCAGATCATGTAGGCCAGAAGGGCGAGGCCGACGGGCCAGAAGAAAACGAAGCCGAGAACCATGGCCGCGATCCAGGCGCCTTTACCACGCTCGTCCAGCCAACGCTCGCTTCGACGCAGCCATCCGTCCCGGTGGGAAGGGTCGGCAGTCAGGGTTGCGGTGGTCATCTTGAACTCCTTGGTTGGGTTAATGTGAATGTCTTTCACATCAAACATATCGGAGCCATGGGGGTGGAGTTCAAGGGAAAAAGTGAAAGGTTTTTACATTAACCAAATAAAGCCATGAAAATAAACAATTTAAATCGGATTTTTTTAGGTGAAATCTGCCCGAGTCGCGCCGCTGATCCGCTCCAGATCCGCCGGAGGGATCGGAAAAATATGCCTCGGCGTGCCGGCCGCGGCATAGACCAGATCGAAATCCCCAAGGCGCGGATCGAAAAAGACATGGGGCGGGGTCAGATGGCCAATGGGAGAGACGCCGCCAATGGCAAAACCGGTGGTCTGGCGCACAAAATTCGCATCGGCCCGACCAAGCGGCTCACCCGCCACCTTTGAGGCGCGGACGGGATCCACCTGATTGCCACCGGCGGTGATGAACAGCACCACAGCACCGCTTTCCTCGCCCCGGAAGATGATCGATTTGGCGATCTGATCAATCGCGCAACCGGCTTCCCGCGCCGCATCGGCCGCGGTGCGGGTTTCGCCGGGCATTTCCAGCACGTCCGCCGTCAGACCGGCGGCCTCAAGGGCGGCTTTCACCCGTTTCAATGACTTGCTCATGCGCCTTTGCTGCCCGGCTTTGGGGGGACTTGCAAGTGGCCCCATTCCGGGTAGCTTCGCGCCCATGACAGCCCCGTTTTCTTCCCGCATCACCCGCTTGCCCTGCGCCTTCGACCCCGAAAAAGGCGCCGAAGCGCTGGCCCATGTGCCAGAGGCCCCCGCCGACCTCTCCGACCTTCTCCAGGGTGCGGCCGGCTCCTCGCCCCACATGGCTGATCTGATGCGCCGGGAAGGGGCCTGGCTGGCCGAGGCGCTGGCAGGCAGCCCCGAAGCGGCCTTCGAAGCCCTTTTTGACGCCGACATCCCGGAAGATCAGAAACCCGTCATGGTGCATCTGCGTCAGCAAAAGGCCCGGCTTGCGCTGCTGACCGGTCTTGCCGATCTCGCCGGTGTCTGGTCGCTCGGAGAGGTCACCGGCGCGCTCACCCGCTTTGCCGATCACGCCAGCGACGTGGCCCTGAAAACCGCGCTCCGGCGCGAAATCCGGCGCGGCAAGCTGCCCGGCCAGACCGAAGACGATCTGGCGACCGCAGGCGGTCTTGCGGTGCTCGCCATGGGCAAGATGGGCGCGGGCGAGCTGAATTATTCCTCCGACATCGACCTGATCTGCCTTTTCGATGAAACCCGGTTCGAGGTCGACGATTACGCCGAGGCCCGCACCAGTTTCATCCGCGCCGTCCGCGCCATGACCCAGATCCTCTCCGAACGCACCGCCGACGGCTATGTCTTCCGCTCCGATCTGCGCCTGCGCCCCGACGCCTCGGTCACCCCGGTCGCCATCTCCATGGAAGCCGCCGAACGCTACTACGAAAGTTTCGGCCGCACCTGGGAACGGGCCGCCTTCATCAAGGCGCGCGCCTGTGCCGGTGACATCGCGGCGGGCGAAAAGTTCATCAAGACCCTGCGCCCCTTCATCTGGCGCCGTCACCTCGATTACGCCGCCATCCAGGACGCCCAGGACATGCGCCTGCGGATCCGCGAACACAAAGGCCTCCACCAGGCGCCGTCCCATCTGGGCCATGACCTGAAACTGGGCCGGGGCGGCATTCGCGAGATCGAGTTTTTCACCCAGACCCGCCAGCTGATCGCCGGTGGCCGCGACGAAAGCCTGCGCGACCCCACCACCGTCGGCGGGCTCGCCTGCCTCGCCGCCAAGGGCTGGGTGTCCGAGGCCGACGCCGCCACGCTCACCGACGATTACCGCGCCCACCGCGAAGCCGAACACCGGGTCCAGATGGTGGCCGACCAGCAGACCCACCTTCTGCCCGACAGCGAAGAGGACTTCGCCCGCCTCGCAGCCCTCGCCGGGCGTGACGCGCGCGATTACGCGACCGAAATCACCGAACGCCTGACTCGCGTGCACGAACTGACCGATGTCTTCTTCGCCCCCGACGGCACCGCCCCGCCGGCCGAAGAGACACCGTTCGACGGCGAAGAGGTGGTCGCACGCTGGTCCGGCTATCCGGCCCTGCGCAGCCCGCGCGCGGTCAAGATCTTCGAGCGGGTCTGGCCGGGCCTCAGCAAACGCCTCGCCGCCGCCACCCATCCCGACGAAGCCCTGTCCAATTTCGACGGCTTCCTCAAGGGCCTGCCCGCCGGCGTCCAGCTCTTTTCGCTCTTCGAGGCCAACCCCCAATTGCTCGACCTGGTGGTCGACATCGTCGACACGGCGCCCGCTCTGGGCCGCCATCTGGCCCGCAACGCCCAGGTCTTTGACGCGGTGCTGGGCGGTCAGTTCTTTGCCGATTGGCCGGGGCAGGCGGCGTTGCTTGCGGAACTCACCGGCAAGCTCACCGCCCTCGACGATTATGAGAAGAAACTCGACCTCACAAGGATCTGGACCCGGGAATGGATGTTCCGCATCGGCGTGCACCACCTGCGCGGGCTGATCGGCGCGGCCGAAAGCGGCCAGCACTATGCCGATCTCGCCGGTGCCGTGGTGCGCGGCCTCTGGCCCGAAGTGGTCGCCCATTTCGCCGAGAAGCACGGGGCGCCCCCCGGGCGCGGCGCTGCCGTCCTTGCCATGGGCTCGCTCGGCGCCGAACGGCTCAACGCGGGCTCCGACCTCGACCTGATCGTGATCTATGACGGCGCGGGCGCCGAAAGCTCCGACGGCCCACGTCCGCTTGCCACGCGGCCCTATTTCGCGCGGCTCACCCAGGCGATGGTGACCGCGCTTTCCGCCCCCACCTCCGAAGGCCGGCTTTACGAGGTCGACATGCGCCTGCGCCCCTCCGGGCGCCAGGGCCCCGTCGCCACCGCGCTCGAAAGTTTCAAGACCTACCAGAGCGAAGAGGCCTGGACCTGGGAACATCTGGCCCTCACCCGCGCCCGTGTGGTGGTGGGCGAAGCCAGCCTTGCCGCCGATATCGAGGCCTTCCGGCGCGATCTTCTGGCCCGCGACCGGGACCGGGCCAAGGTGCTGGCGGATGTGGCCGAGATGCGCGCGCGCCTGCAGGCGGCCAAACCCGGCGCGGGCGGGCTCGACCCCAAGGCGGGGCCGGGCCGGCTTCAGGATCTCGATCTGCTCGCCCAGACCGCCACGCTCCTTGCGGGCAGCACCGCGCGCCAACCGGGCGATCAACTGGCCCAGGTGGCCCCGGTTTTCGCCATTTCCGAGGCCGATCAGACCCGCCTGGCAGAGGCCGCCCGGCTGTTCTGGCGTGCCCAGGCCGTGCTCCGGCTCATTCGCGGCGGCGACCAGGTCGAGGTGTCGGGGCAGGGGGCGAGCGGCTTTCTTCTGCGCAAGAGCGGGCAGAGCAGCCTTGAGGCCCTGGAGGCCGAAATCGATGCTCAGGCCGCCTGGGGCGACGGGCTCATTTCAAAGGTGCTTGGCAGCACGGGCGGAAGCGGCTAGCGTCGCCGCCCAAAGGCACCCCCGGCAAGTCGAGGCCCCCGATGAGTGACGAACGCGACCCCAAGGGTTTGATCCGCGAAAGCTTCCGGATCGAAGGCATTTCCGCCCCCGAATGCCGCTCGATTTTCCTCGATTGGGCGATTTCTGTGCCCAATGGGGTGGAGCCCGCGCCCTATTTGCGCGCGCTGATCGAAGAATACCGCCCTGACTTTCCCGATCACCCGATGATCACCGTGCTGGAAGGCGCGCTGCAACCGCCCACCCGCACCGGCCGCCGCGGTGGCGCGATGGGACGGCGTAGCTAGATGGGCTGTCCCTTGTGTCCATCCAGGCCACCAAAGAAGCCTCGCTTTACCGGATCGATACGGATCGGCTGACACATCTGATGATTGACTCTGAACCGATCCGAAACTGGGCCAATGGTATTCTACGAGAGGCCTTGAGTGAAAAGGCAGAGCGCGAATGGTGTCTCGCCGCTCTGGGCGGGGCGGAGCGGCTGAACTGGTTCCGCCAAGCCTTCCCCGGCTATGAAGACATTTTCACCCATGCGTTGATCGCCTCCTTTTTGGGGATCACGCCCGTCACGATGAGCCGTCTGCGCGCCAGGTAGAGCGCAAAAGGGGGCGGATATCTCGCATCCGGCAGCATCGGTTCCCCCGGGCGCAACCCGTCATTCTTTCGCCCCACAGCCGCCCAAGGCCACGCCAACCCAATTCTTGGCGCCGGGCAAAGATGAACAGACCGCACGGCGCTCAAACCCTTGATCGGCCCCGTGTTTCCATCCCGTCAATATCCCGCGTGACGCAAAAATTAACGATATAACAAATGCTTACTCACGGAGGTTTCGCTGCGAAACCACCCCTTTGCCCCTTGAAATCGGGGCCAAAATCCGGATCTGGCGGATTGGCCCCAAGGGGCTCACAAATCCGCTGCTTCCCGGGCCAGCGCGGTGATTCCCGCCCAATCCCCTTTGGCCACCAGATCGCCCGGCACCACCCAGGATCCGCCGACGCAAAGCACATTGGGTGCGTCAAGATAGGCGCGCACATTCGCCAGGCTGATCCCGCCGGTGGGGCAGAAACTGACCTGCGGCAGCGGCGCGCCAATGGCCTTGAGGGCCGGTGCGCCGCCCGAGGCTTCGGCGGGAAAGAACTTCTGGACCGTGTAGCCGCGCTCGAGAAGCGCCATGACCTCGCTTGCGGTCGCGGCGCCCGGCAAAAGCGGCAGTGCCTCGGCCTCGCAGGCCTCCAGCAGCCGGTCGGTGGCCCCGGGCGAGACGCCGAAACGGGCACCTGCGGCCTTGGCCGCTGCCACATCGGCCGGTGTCAGCAAGGTGCCTGCCCCCACGACGCCGCCGTCGACCTCTGCCATGTCGCGGATCGCATCAAGGGCGACGGGGGTGCGCAGGGTCACTTCGAGGGCGGGCAGGCCGCCGGCCACGAGGGCTTCGGCCAGCGGGCGGGCCTGGGCCAGGTCGGTGATCGTGATCACCGGGATCACCGGGGCAAGCTGGCAGATCTCGCGCGCCTGGGCGCTGGCCTCAACAGGGGTCATGGTCGTCCTTTCCTTTTGGGCGAAGATGGCAGATCGCGCACCGGGGTCAAACCACCAATGCGCCGCCATCGGAAGCGGCTGTGCAATGGGCGCGGAAGGCGGCGAACATCTCGCGCCCCATGCCTGCGGTATTTGCGCTCAGATCCGGCGTGGCGGGCGCGCGGCTTTCCACATCCGGGGTCAGCACATCGAGCGTTCCCGCCTCGGCATCGACCCGGACCAGATCGCCGTCACGCAGCTTAGAGATCGGCCCGCCATCTGCCGCCTCGGGCGTCAGGTGAATGGCGGCCGGCACCTTGCCGGAGGCGCCCGACATCCGGCCATCGGTGACCAGCGCCACCTTGAGACCGCGTGCCAGCAACACCGAAAGGGTCGGGGTCAGCCCGTGAAGCTCGGGCATGCCATTGGCGCGCGGGCCCTGAAAGCGCACCACAATCACCGTGTCGGATGTCAGTTCACCGGCCTTGAACGCCGCCTTCACCGCCTCCTGATCCTCAAAAATCCGTGCAGGCGCTTCCACCACACGATGTTTCGGTGCGACGGCGGAGACTTTCATCACCGCGCGCCCGAGACTTCCGGTCAGGGAGCGCAAGCCGCCCGTCGCTTGAAAGGGGGCGCTGGCGGGGCGCAGGATCTTGTCGTTGGCCGAGCTGGCGGCCGCGTCCTGCCAGGTGAGCGTGCCTTCGGTCAGCCGGGGTTCGCTGGCATAGGCCGACAAGCGGCCCCCTGCCACGGTCTCCACGTCTTCATGGAGAAGCCCCGCGCCGAGCAATTCGCGGATCAGGAAGCCGAGCCCGCCGGCGGCATGGAAATGGTTCACGTCGGCCAGCCCGTTGGGATAGACCTTGGTCATCAGCGGCACCACGGCGGAGAGATCGTTGAAATCCTCGATATCCAGCAGCACGCCCGCCGCCCGCGCCATGGCGGGCAGGTGCAGCACCAGGTTGGTGGACCCGCCGGTGGCCATCAGCCCGACGATGCCGTTGACGAAGGCCCGTTCGTCCAGGATCTCGCCCACCGGCGTATAGGCATTGCCATGGGCGGTGATCGCGAGCGCCCGGCGGGTGGCGGCTTCGGTGAGCGCGTCGCGGAGCGGTGTGCCGGGGGGGATGAAGCTGGTGCCGGGCAGGTGCAACCCCATAAATTCCATCAGCATCTGGTTGGAATTGGCGGTGCCGTAGAAGGTGCAGGTGCCGGGTCCGTGATAGGAGGCCATTTCGGCGGCCATGAGCGCCTCGCGTCCCACCTCGCCTGCGGCGAATTGCTGGCGCACCTTGGCTTTTTCGTCGTTCGGCAGGCCCGATGGCATCGGTCCTGCGGGCACGAAAATTCCTGGCAGATGGCCGAACGTGGCAGCGGCGATCACAAGGCCGGGGACGATCTTGTCGCAGACCCCGAGATAGAGCGCGGCATCGAAGGTGTTGTGGCTGAGGGCCACGCCGGTGGCGAGCGCGATCACGTCGCGGGAAAAGAGGCTGAGCTCCATGCCCGTCTGACCCTGGGTGACCCCGTCGCACATGGCGGGCACCCCGCCTGCCACCTGGGCGGTGCCGCCGGCCGCACGGGCCGCAGACTTGATCAGATCGGGGTAATCCCTGAAGGGCTGATGGGCCGAAAGCATGTCGTTATAGGCGGTGATGATGCCGAGGTTGGGGGCCTCCTCGGCCACCAGCCGGTCCTTGTCGCCGCCCATGGCCGCATAGGCATGGGCCTGGTTGCCGCAGGACAGATGCGCCCGGCGCACCCCGGCGGCGCGGGCGGTTTTGATCTTGTCGAGATAGGCGGCACGGGTGTGTTCGGAGCGGGCGATCACCCGGTCGGTCACCTGTGCCAAAGTTGCGTTCAAACGCCCCGTCATCGAAGCCTCCCCTTCGCTGCCCATGGGTCATCTAATCCATTGTGGTAGCGCTAACAAGTCCTTTGAAATAACGCTTCGTTAATGCGGCATTGCAGCAATTGCATAGCCGCAATGCAGAAAATCCCCTTCATTTTCCGCCGAAACCCGCCATGTATAGCGCAAGTTTGAAACTCAACCGAATAGGTGTTCCCATGATGTACGGTCGTCCGTCCAAAATCGAAATGCGTGCCCGTCAACTGCGCGCTGAATATATCCGCTCGCTGTTCCTGCGCGTCTTCTCGCGTGGTTCCCACGTTGCACCGAAAGGCGTTGTCGCCGCGCGCTAAGCCCTTTCCGACCCGGAGGGGACGCGCTAAGGGGGGCCATGACTGACCGCCCTGTGATCCGCCTTCGCCCCAAGATGGACCCGCGCCGCATAAGGCACGGGTTCCCCTGGGCCTACCAGAACGAGCTGGTGCTCGACCGCCGTACCAAGGCTCTGGCCCCTGGTACCATTGCCACGCTGGAAGACAGTGAGCGCAAGCCGCTTGCCACCGTTGCGGTTACTCCCAATTCCAAGATCACCGCGCGGGTGCTGGACCGCGACGCCTCTGCCGCGATTGATCGCGACTGGCTTGCCGCCCGTATCCGTGCCGCCCATGATCTGCGCGAGGCGCTGTATGACGCACCTTTTTACCGGCTGGTCCATGCCGAGGCCGACGGTCTGCCAGGTTGCGTGATCGATCGCTTTGGCGAGGTGCTGGTGGTGCAGCCCAACGGCGCCTGGATCGAAGGTCTGCTGGAGGATCTGCAGGCGGTGCTGGCGGATCTGCCCGGTGTCACCACGATTGTGAAGAATGCCGCTGGCCGGACCCGGGCGCTGGAGGGGCTGGATGATGTGAGCGCCGTGTTGCAAGGCGCGGTGGAGGGGCCGGTGCCGGTGGAGATGAACGGCGCCATCTATATGGCCGACCTCACGGGCGGGCAGAAAACCGGGCTCTTTTATGACCAGCGACCGAACCACGCCTTCGTGGCGGGGCTGGCCAAGGGCGGCACGGTGCTTGATGTGTTTTCCCATGTGGGCGGCTTTGCGCTGGCAGCTCTGGCCGATGGGGCTGCTTCGGCTTTGGCGGTGGATGGCTCCGAAGCGGCTTTGACTTTGGCCCGTGAAGGGGCCGATCGCATGGGGGCGTCGGAGCGGTTCGAGACCCGCAAGGGCGATGCTTTCGAAGTGCTGGCGGCTTTGGGCGAAGAGGGCGCGCGGTTCGATCATGTGATCTGTGACCCGCCGGCCTTTGCGCCTGCGAAAGGGGCATTGGAGGCCGGGTTGCGGGCCTACGAACGCATTGCCCGGCTGGCCACGCCGCTGGTGGCGCCGGGCGGGACTTTGACACTCTGTTCCTGCTCCCATGCCGCCGGCTTGGAGGCGTTTCGCAAAGCGTCTTTGCGCGGTGTGGGGCGCGCGGGCGGACGGGCGCAAATCCTGCGCACGGGCTTTGCCGGGCCGGATCATCCGCTGCATCCGTCGCTGGCCGAAAGCGGTTATCTGAAGGCGATCACGCTTCGGCTGATGCCGTGAAGGTTCTGATCGACGCCTGCGTGCTGTTTCCGACGGTGTTGCGCGGGCTGGTGCTGGGAGCGGCGGAGTCCGGGGCGTTTCAGCCCTTGTGGTCGGCGCGCATTCTCGAAGAATGGCAGCGGGCGGGCGAGCGGTTTGGGCCACGGGATGGAGAGATTGCGCGCGGTGAGATTGCATTGGCGCAGGCGCGGTTTCCGCAGGCCAGCGTGGCCGTGAAGCCGGAGACGGAGGCCGGGTTGCGCTTGCCCGATGCGGATGATCTGCATGTGCTGGCGGCTGCCATCGATGGCGGGGCGGGCGAGTTGTTGACGCTGAATGTGAAGGATTTTCCCACAAACGCGCTGGCGGCTCATGGCATTTTGCGGCGGCATCCGGATGAGTTTCTGCTCGAGGTCTTTCATGGCGACCCGCAGGCGATGGGCGCGCTGATTGAGGGCGTGCTGGCGCAGGTCGGGGCCCATGGGATTGACGTATCGAACCCGCGTGCGCTTTTGAAACGCGCCCGGGTGCCACGGCTGGGGAAGGCCTTCGCTCAGCTTTGAGCTTCGGCCCAGCGGGTCTCCAGCTTTTCGATGGCCGCGATCCGGTCCTTGGTCTTCGGGTGGCTCATCAGCCAGACGGGCGTTTTCGCTCCGCGCGCGCCGGTGAGGGTTTCGAGTTTCTTGAACAGTGATTTCTGCGGCTCTGTCCCGATGCCGGATTTGGTGAGAAGGGCCGAGGCATAGGCGTCGGCCTCGTATTCGTCGCCTCGTGAGAGACGGGCGGCCAGCAGCGTGGTGAGCGCATTGGCGATCATCGGGCCAAGGCCGGGGATGAAGCGGCCCAGGATCATCATCAGGGCGGTGCGGAGCGCGTTCTGGCCCGAAAAATCGATCATCCGGCGGCGGGCGTGGCCGAGGGCGACGTGGCCGAGTTCATGGGCGATGACGCTGGCCATTTCTTCGCCCGTCACCTCCCCATCGCGGTATTTCTGGTAGAAACCACGGGTGAGGAAAATGCGGCCATCGGGGGCGGCAAGGCCGTTCACCGGCTCGATCTCGTAGATATGAACGCGGATCCGGGGCAGGTCGAGGGCACCGGCCATGCGGTCGGTGAGCGCTTTCAACTCCGGGTCGGCCAGTTCGGAGGATTTTTCATCGAGCTCGGCCCGGGTGCGCCAGACCGAAAATTTGTACATCACCAGGCCATAGATCAGGGCCAAAAGGATCGGGGCGAATTTGAACATGCTGTCTATATGGGGGCTTTGGCGCCGGGATCAAATCAGCCCAGCATGCGCATGCCCCGGGTGAGGCCGTCGAGGGTCAGGGGGACCATGCGTTCGGGGCCGATGATCTGTTGGACCATGCCGATCGACTGGGTGTAGCGCCAATGGGTTTCCGGCACCGGGTTGATCCAGAGCGTGTCGGGCCATTGGGCGAGCGCGCGGCGGAGCCAGGTTTCGCCCGATTCCTCGTTCCAGTGTTCATTGGCCCCGCCGGGCATGGCGATTTCATAGGGCGACATCGACGCATCACCGACGAAGATGCATTTCCAGCCGGAGCCATAACGGTTGAGCACGTCCCAAGTGGGGGTGCGGGCGTTCCAGCGGCGGGCGTTTTCCTTCCAAACCCCTTCGTAGAGGCAATTGTGGAAGTAGTAATGCTCCATATGTTTGAATTCGGTGCGGGCGGCGGAGAAGAGTTCTTCGACCATCTGCACATGGTCGTCCATCGAGCCGCCGATATCGAGGAGCAGGAGGACGCGGACGGCGTTGCGGCGCTCGGGGCGGGTTTTGACGTCGAGATAGCCATGTTCGGCGGTGGCGCGAATGGTGCCGTCGAGATCCAATTCGTCGGCAGCGCCTTCGCGGGCCCATTGGCGCAGGCGTTTCAGGGCCACCTTGATGGTGCGGGTGCCGATTTCGCGGTTGTCGTCGAGATCGCGGAAGGTGCGTTTGTCCCAGACTTTGACCGCGCGGCGGTGCCGGGATTTGTCCTGACCGATACGCACCCCTTCGGGGTTGTAGCCATAGGCGCCAAAAGGCGAGGTGCCGGCGGTGCCGATCCATTTCGACCCGCCCTGATGACGCTTTTCCTGTTCGGCAAGGCGTTCGCGCAGGGTCTCCATGAGTTTCTCGAAGCCGCCCATGGCCTCGATCTCGGCGCGTTCTTCTTCGGAAAGGTGCTTCTCGGCCATCTTGCGCAGCCAGTCCTCGGGCAGGTCCATCTCAGCGACCATTTCCGCCACGGGCAGGTTCTCCAGCCCCGAAAAGGCGGCGGAAAAGGCCCGGTCGAACCGGTCGAGATGGGCTTCGTTCTTCACCAGGGCGGTGCGCGCCAGAACGTAGAAGCCGTCGATGTCATAGGTGACGAGGCCGGTGTCGAGGGCGGCGAGGAACGACAGGTATTCGCGCGGCGAGGCGGGGACGCCATGGGCGCGGAGGGTTTCGAAGAAACGCAGGAACATCAGCTGACCAGACGCTCGATGCCGATGGTGACAAAGGCGCCGAGAATGGCAAAGGCGATGGCGTAGCCCGCGCCGTATTGCAAGAGGTCGAGCCGTTCGCCATTGCGTTTTCTGGCCGCGCGCACCCCCCAAAGAGCGCCCGCGAGGGCAAAAGCTAGAACGATCATACGGCGTCTCCGGATTGGCGCGAACGGGGGGAAATGGCGAGAATTTCGGCGGCGCGGTTGCGCACTTCGGTGTCGGATCCAAAGCCGTAGCGGGCCCAGGCCAGCGCGTCGCGCTGAACTTTGCCGGCCTCGCGGATCCGGTCGTCCAGGCGCAGGGCTTCGGCCTTGACGAAGAGGAGTTGCGACAGAAGCACCGCGTTTTCGCTGGCCCGTGCCACCGCCAGGTGATCGTCCACCAGTTTGATGGCGGCCCGGCTGCGGCCCGTCGACAGCTGATAGGCGGCCAGTTGCAGGGCGGCCTGGGCGCTTTGGACGCGCAATTCGGGCCGGCTTTGGTAGATCCGATGGGCGGCGAGAAAGGCGGTGAGGGCGCGGTCGGGATGGCGCGCCAGGCTGAGCCGGCCGAGCCAGAAATAGGACAGCCCCATCTGAGCCGGCGTGCCCGCTTCGATCGCGGCCATGGAGACCGCGCGCTCGGCTGCGAGCCTGCGCCGTTCGCGCGGCAGGCGGTTGTCCATGGCGGTGGTGATGGTGCGGGTCCAGGCGTTGCGCGCGGGTGCAGGCGGTGCGATGCCCGCGCGGCCGCCTGCGGGGTTGAGGCGGGCGAGGATCTCGGGCAGGCGCGCCGCCACCTGAGCGCGGGTCATTCCCGATTGCAGCCGCGCGTCATAGGTGGCGCGCAGGATCAGCATGTCATGGCCGGTGAGGACCGAGTGGAAATTGTCGTCGTTGAAGATCGATTCCGAGAGCCGGAAGAGGTCATTCACCGGGCCGAGCGCCTGAGCGATTTCCTCGTGCAGGCAGTCGCGGATTTCCTGGGGTGGCTCATCGGCGGGCAGGAAGACCGCAAGCTGGCGCCGTTCGGTCAGGTTCTGCCATTGGGTGTCGGGCGCGTTGCGGCGGGCGCGGAAATCGCTCCAGCTGGTGACATTGGGGCGGACGATGCAGGCGGCATTGGGGGCGGCGCGCTGCAGGTCGGCGAGCGGGATCGCCTGGATCACGATGGAGGCGGTGTCGGCAGTGCCTGCGCGGCGGATGTCGAGATCGGCCTCGCGTTTCAGGCGGGTCAGCAGCGCGTCGAGATCGCGGTTCAGGCTGCCGGGCAGGCGGCCCTTTGTGGCGATGGTGATCGGGCCTTCGAACCGGGTGAAGCGGGGCAGGGTCTGGCCACTTTCTAACTGGAAGGAGAGGTCGAGAAAATCCCGCGCGATCATGGCGTTGGAGGCGAGAGGCTCGGTCCCGCTGCGGGTGGGGAAGAGCTGCATGGGCGGCAGGGGGGCGAGGTCGTGCGACCGCCGGTCGGTTTCTTCCGCCGCACAGGCGGTGAGGGCGGCGAGCGCCAGACCGAGGGCCAGCCGTCTCATGCGGGCCGTCCGTATTTGATGAAAGGGGTGAGTTGGCCGACCCGGTCGTAGAGTCTGCGGGCCTCTGCATTGAAGTCCTGGGTGAGCCAGTAGACCGAGGGGGCGCCTGCGGCATCGGCGGCGGCATAGACCGCTTTGATCAGGGCGCGTCCCACGCCCCGGCCGCGCACGGTTTCATCGGCATAGAGATCCTGCAGGTAGCAGGTGTTTTCGATTTTCCAGCCGTGGCGGTGGAAAAGGTAATGGGTCAGGCCCACCGGTTTGCCGTCGATCTCGGCGATCAGCCCGTGGAAATCCTGCGGATCGTCGCCCAGAAGGCGCGCGAAGCTGCTGGCATAGATCTCTTCGGGCAATTCGGTGTCGTAGAACGCCAGATAGGCGCGCCAGAGCCGCCGCCATTCGGCTTCGTCTTCGGGGCGCAGAGGGCGGATCAAACAGGTCATCGGAGGAGAAACTAGGGCTTTGCGGCAGGGGAGAAAAGCGAAAAGCGCCGGGGGCTTGTCGGTCTCGTGATGGACAATGGCGGGCAGAGGTCGCAGTCTGTCCGGGCCCGCTTGCGGCGGGGAAGATCAGAAAGAAGACCCATGACCCATATTTCTCAGGCCCAACATTCAGCCCTTCAGGCGGTGGAGGCGCGGATGCCCGAGCTTTCCGACTGGTGTGCGACGATTTTCGACCATGGGGAAACCGCCTGGCGGGAGTACCGCTCGGCCGCCTGGTATGTGGAGCGGCTGCGGGCCGAAGGGTTCACGGTGGAGGAAGGCTCGGGCGGCATGCCGACGGCCTTCTGCGCCGAATGGTCCAATGGCGACGGGCCGGTCATCGGCATGTATGCGGAATATGACGCGGTGCCGGGAAATTGTCAGGCCGCCGATACAATGCGGCGGCCGCGCGATGGGCTGGGGTATCAGGCGGGTGGTCATACGGACCCCCATTCGGCATTGGGGATCTCTTCGCTGGGCGGGCTTCTGGCCACCAAGACGGCGATGGAGGCGCACGGGATCAAGGGCGGTTTGCGCTACACGGGCGAGCCTGCGGAGAAGGTGCGCGGCTCAAAGCCGATCCATGCGGCCAAGGGCTATTACGACGGGCTGGCGGCGATGCTGTCCTTTCATCCGTTCTACATGCTGCCCATGTGCAATACGGTGCGCTGGGACACCCATTGCGGGGCGGCCTATTCGATGATCTATCGCTTCATCTGCGACGAACCCGAAACCTGGGGTGTGTCCGATGGGGCGCCGATCCCGCAATCCCATTCCGCCGTGCGCGCGCCCGGCGCCAGCGAGGCGCTGATGATGATGTTTCAGACCTCCAAGCAGTTGCGCGAGGCGATGCTGCCCCATCAGGGCGGCTGGTCGATTTCCGAGGCGGTGCTGACGGCGGGGCAGGCGACGGCGGACAATCTGCCCGCCGGGCTGGCCGAGATCCAGTACATGATGCGGGTGCCGACGGTGGAGATGGGGGAGCAGATCACGGCTGTTCTCGACCGGAATGCGGAGGCGGCAGCGATGATGACGGGCTGCCGGGTGGAACGGCACTGGGTCTGCAAATCTCGCCCGGGCCTGGCCAATCACGCCATGGCGGGGCTCGTGTGGGAGGCCATGCAAGAGGTGGGCGCGCCCGATTGGAGCGGCGAGCCGGTGCGGCGCGCACAGGAGATCCAGCGCAATCTGGGGCTGGAGCCGATGGAGGCGCCATTCATTCCCGAGTTGAGCCAGTTGATCCCGCCCGAAGAGGCCGAGGCGATCCTGCGCCGGGATCTGCCGCCGAGCCAGTTGAACTCCACCTCGGATGATTACACCGACATGACCTGGCACGCGCCCACGGCGCGGTTCTATGTGGCGCGCCCCGCGCTGGCGTCGGCGGGCAGGCCCTATCCGGCCTGGGTGATGAACGCGATGGGCGGGATGCCCGCGATGATCGACCCGATGACCAAGGTGGCGGCCAAGGTGCTCACGCTTTCTGCGCTGCGGCTTCTGGAAGACAAAGCGGCGCGGGAGGCGGCGATGGACGAGTTCAAGACCCGCACGGGCGGGGGTGTGGGGGGCGAAAACTGGATGGCGCCCCTTTGCGACTATGAGCCGCCGATCCATTTTCGCTGGCCGGAATATGTCACCACGGCGCGCGGGCGCGACTGGTGGATCCCGGCGGGCAATCCCGAGGCTTAGCGCCGCTGGCCCCGGGCCATGAAGGCGAGCCGTTCGAAAAGGGCGACGTCCTGTTCGTTTTTCAAAAGCGCGCCGTGGAGTTTCGGCAGGGCGTCTTTCGCGTCACGAGCGAGGTCTTCGGGGTCCAGATCCTCGGCCAGGATCAGCTTCAGCCAGTCCAGCACTTCCGAGGTGGAGGGCTTTTTCTTCAGGCCCGGTGTTTCCCGGACTTCAAAAAACTGTGTCAGGGCCGTGGTCAATAGCCGGTCCTTGATGCCCGGAAAATGAACGCCGACGATGGCCTTCAGAACCTCCATGTCGGGGAACTGGATGTAATGGAAGAAACAGCGGCGCAGGAAGGCGTCGGGCAGTTCTTTCTCATTGTTCGAGGTGATGATCACGATGGGGCGGTGTTTCGCGCGGATCGTCTCGCCGGTCTCGTAGACGTGGAATTCCATCCGGTCGAGTTCCTGCAAAAGGTCATTGGGAAACTCGATATCGGCCTTGTCGATCTCGTCGATCAAGAGCACCACGCGCTCTTCGGCCTCGAAGGCCTCCCAGAGCTTGCCGGGTTTGATATAGGCCTTGATATCCTCGACCTTGCCGTCGCCCAGTTGACTGTCGCGCAACCGGCTGACCGCATCGTATTCATAGAGCCCCTGGGCGGCCCGGGTGGTGGATTTGACGTTCCATTCGATCATCCGGAGCCCGAGGGACTCGGAGACCTGGCGGGCCAGTTCGGTCTTGCCGGTGCCGGGCTCGCCCTTAACCAAAAGCGGGCGTTCCAGAAGGATCGCCGCATTGACCGCCACGGCCAGATCGTCGGAGGCAATATAGCCCTCGGTGCTCTTAAACCTCATACCTGCCTCGTTTTTCCTCTGCCAAGCGCGCGGACCCTATCTTGCGGCAACACTCGCTTCAAGGGCTCACTTCTTAACGTGACAAGAGGGGGCGATTCATATACACCGCGCCCAAGAACAGGCGCCCAGAAGGGCCGGGCAGAGTACCGAACCCACTTTCAGGGATGTTCTTTTTGAAGAAAGAGGGAGCACGAAATGAAGGCCGAAGTCATTATTGATGACGACTATCGCCCTGCGGAAGACGAACCCTTCATGAACGAGCGGCAGCTTGAATATTTCCGGCGCAAGCTTCTGGATTGGAAGGCCGAGCTTCTGGACGACAGCAAAAGCACGATCGAGGAATTGCAGCAAAGCACGCGCGCCATTCCCGATATTGCCGATCGCGCCAGTGAAGAGACCGACCGGGCGCTGGAATTGCGCACGCGGGACCGGCAACGCAAGCTGGTGGCCAAGATTGATTCTGCGCTGCGGCGGATCGACGAAGGCGAATATGGCTATTGCGAGGACACGGGCGAGCCGATTTCGCTCAAGCGTCTGGATGCACGTCCGATCGCGACCCTGAGCCTTGAGGCCCAGGAGCGCCATGAACGGGCCGAAAAAGTCCATCGCGACGACTGAGACGGTTGAACATGGGATGATGCGCCTGCCTTGAGTTTTCTCCGGGCGGGCGCTTTTGTTTTGAGGGATTGATGGGGCTGAAGATTACCATAGCCGGGGCCGGGATTGGCGGATTGGCCGCCGGGATCGCGCTGGCCCGTGATGGACACGCGGTGAGGGTGGCCGAACGCGCGCCGGAGATTTCGGAAGTGGGTGCCGGCATTCAGGTCAGCGCCAATGGCCGTCGGGTGATCGAGGCGCTGGGGCTGGGGGCGCAGTTCGATGCGGTCTCCAAGCGGTCCCGCGCCGTGCGGCTGATCGACGGGCCGAGCGCGCGGCTCGTCACCCGGCTGGATCTGGAAAACGCGGGCCGCGGGCTGATCTGGGCCAATGTGCACCGGGCGCGGCTGATCGAAGTGCTGGCCAGCGCGGCTCTGGCCGCAGGGGTGCGGATTGAAACCGGTCGCGAGATCGATCCGCCGGGCGGTGGCGCGGCCCTGCCGGGGGATGATCTGCTGATCGGCGCCGATGGGCTGCATTCCAGGGTGCGGCAGATCCTCAACCCTTCGGTCGATCCGTTCTTCACCCATCAGGTGGCCTGGCGCGCGCTGATCCCCGAAGATGCGAATGCGCCGGTGGAAAGCGAGGTTCACATGGGGCCCGGGCGCCATCTGGTGAGCTATCCGCTGGCGGGGGGGCTGCGCAATATCGTGGCGGTGGAAGAACGGCGCAACTGGGCCGATGAGGGCTGGTCGATTGCCGATGATCCGGAACATCTGCGGGCGGCTTTTGCGCGGTTTTCGCCCCGGGTGCGGGGCTGGCTTGATCAGGTGGAGCAGGTCTATCTCTGGGGGCTCTTTCGCCATCCGGTGGCGCGGAGCTGGGCGCAGGGGCGTCAGGTGATCCTGGGGGACGCGGCCCATCCGACGCTGCCGTTTCTGGCGCAGGGGGCGAATATGGCGCTGGAGGATGCCTGGGTGCTGGCCGCCTGCCTGAAAACCCATGATCTGCCCGAGGCCTTGCTGCGCTATCAGGCGGCACGGGAAGAGCGGGCGCGGCGGGTGGTCGATGCCTCCACCGGCAATGCGCGCAACTTCCATCTGAGCTTCCCGCCGATGCGGTTTCTGGCCCATACCGGCATGCGGATCATCTCGGGGCTGGCGCCGGAGCGGATCCTGGGGCGGTACGACTGGCTCTATCGTCATGATGTCACGACAGAAAACTACTGACTTGATCCCGGGCGCGCCCCGTGGTTCAGAACCGCCATGGGAGTGTTGAGCGACGCCTATCATGCCCGCGTGGATCGCGGGGAGCTGGAAGTGGATGCGGCCCAGGCCCATGTGCTGCCCGATTTCGACCGGGTGGCCGAGGCCCTGGCGGCCAAGCCTTCCAGGAAACGCGGGTTCTTTTCCAAGAAAGTAACGCTGGAGCCGGTGCGGGGGCTCTATCTCTGGGGCGGGGTCGGACGCGGCAAGTCGATGCTGATGGATCTCTTTCATGAGGTCGCGGGCGGCGAGGCCTCGCGCCGGGTGCATTTTCATGCCTTCATGCAGGAGGTGCAGGCGCGGCTTCACGAGGCGCGCAAGACCGAGGTTGAAGACGCTTTGGTGCCGGTGGCCCGCGACATGGGCGCGGGGCTGCGGCTTCTCTGTCTTGATGAGATGCAGATCACCGATATTGCCGATGCGATGATCGTGGGGCGGCTTTTCGAGCAGATGATGGCCGCTGGCATTGCCGTGGTCACCACCTCGAACCGGGTGCCGGATGATCTTTACAAGGACGGGCTGAACCGGGATCTGTTCCTGCCGTTCATCGCGCTTTTGAAAGACCAGCTTGAGGTGGTGGAACTGGCTTCGCCGCGCGACTACCGGCAGGACCGGCTGGCGGGCGAGCAGGTCTATTTCACGCCCCATGACGGAGAAGCGGTGGCCGCGCTGAACCGGCTTTGGGACGAGTTCACCGGCGGCGATGAAGGCCCGCTGGTGCTGAACGTGAAGTCCCGCGAGGTGGAATTGCCGCGCTTTTCCGCCGGGGTGGCCCGGGCGAAGTTCTATGATCTTTGCGGTCAGCCTTTGGGGCCTGCGGATTATCTGGCGATTGCCGAGGCCGCGCGGGTGCTGTTTGTCGAGGATATTCCCCGGCTTGGCTCGGAGAATTTCAATCAGGCCCGGCGCTTCGTCACTCTGGTGGATGCGCTTTACGAGGCGCGGGTGCGGCTCATTGCATCGGCGGCGGATATTCCCGAGCGGCTCTATATCGAGGGCGAGGGGGCGTTTGAATTCGAGCGCACCGCAAGCCGGTTGCGCGAAATGCAGGGCGCCGACTGGGGGCAGTAAGGGCCTAGCTTTCGCTGTCGTCGATGCCGCGCACCAGGGCGAGGGCTGCAAAGCAGAGCAGGGTCACGCCCAGGGTCAGGGGCACCAGGGTTCCGTTGAAGGCCTGGCCGATCGGGGCGGCGATGGCGATGCCGGCGACGGTGGCCACCGCCGAAATGATCGAGGCCGCGAGCCCGGCCATATGGCCCACCGGTTCCATGGCGATCGAGGTCAGATTGCCGATGGTGAAACTGGCCATGTAGAAGACCGAGGTGAACCAGATAAAGCCCAAGGGAAAGATCCAAGGGGGGGGCAGGGTGTCGCTGGCGCTGAGGCCGAGCACAAGTGCGGTGAAAAGCCCCTCGCAGATCAGCGCCCAGATCACCAGTTTCTTCATCCCCAGCCGCATCACCAGTTTCGCATTCACCAGGTTGGCCCCGGCCGAAAGCACGGCCGTCAGGCCGAACCAGAGGTGGAAATGGGCGCCCTGGTCGAAGACCACGTGGAAGACCTGCTGGCTGGACATCAGGGCCGACATCAGGATGGCGAAGACCAGCATCTGCGCGCCGGTGGCCAGAAGCGTGTTGCGGACCGAGACCAATTCGCGCGCGCCCGAGATCAAAAGCGCGGGGCGAAACGGGCGGACATTGGCGGGGTTGAGGGTTTCGGGCAGGCGCAGCAGAAGCCAGCCTGTTGAAATCAGAGTAAAAATTGCGAAAGAGACAAAGATCGCGCGCCAGCCGAACCCGGCGGTCAGCGCCCAGCCGATGGTTGGCGCAAAGACCGGGGCGAGGGTGAAGACGAAGATCACGAAGGACATGATCCGCGCCATGTCGCGGCCCCGGAAGAGGTCGCGCACGATGGCCATGGAGGCGACCCTTGGCCCGGCCGAGCCCAGCCCCTGGATGAAGCGCGCCACCAGCAGGAGTTCAAGGCTGGGGGAAAAGGCGGCGGTCAGGGCACAGATCACGATCAGGATCGTGCCGTAGATCGCCACGCGCTGGCGCCCGAAAGCGTCCGACAGCGGGCCCGCCACCAGGGTGCCGAGACCGAGGCCGACCATGAAGGTGGCGACGATCAGCTGCACGCGGTTCGGGGCGTCGGGGCTCAGCTCGGTGCCGATCTGTGGGAAAGCCGGCAGCATGGCGTCGATGGAAAAGGCGACGGTGGCCGACATCATCGCCAGGATGCCCACCAGCTCGGGCAGGCGCACCGGCAGTTGCTCGGTGTCGTTGCTGGGGGCGGTGGTGGTCATTCGCTGTCCGGTGCAGCTGCCGTCAGCTCGTCGAGCACCTGGGTCCAGAGGTCCACCGGCTGGGCGCCCGGGGCCACATGCTGGTTGGCAATCACGAAGGTGGGCACGCCGGTCACGCCGCGGTCGCGGGCATGGGCGTCGCGGGCGCGGATGTCGTTCACATCGGCGTCGGAGGCAAAGAGCCGTTCCATCATCGCGCGGTCGAGGCCGATGCCCTCGGCGATTTCCAGCAGCACTTCGGTCTTGCCGATGTCCTGAAGGTCGTCGAAATAGGCCTTGAACAGGCGCGAGACGGCGGCGGTCTGGCGGCCTTCGAGCCCGGCCCAGTGGATCAGCCGGTGGGCGTCGATGGTGCTGGGGGTGCGGGCGATTTCGGTCAGCCGCATGGTGAGCCCGGCAGCGCGGCCGGCCTCAGCGATGCGGCCATAGATTTCGTCGGCCTTGGCGCGCCCGCCGAATTTCGCATCGAGATAGGCCTGCCGGTCCATGCCCTCACGGGGCATGTCGGGGTTGAGCTGGAACGGGTGCCATTCGATGTCGAACGGGTGATCGGGGCGCGCTTCCAGCGTCCGGTCGAGGTTCGCCTTGCCGATATAGCACCAAGGGCAGATCGGGTCGCTCAGGATGTCCAGCTTGATCATGATGCCTCCGCCTTCGCAGCCCTGAGCGCCTTGCGCAAGAGCTTTCCATTGGCATTTCTGGGCAGGCTCTGTGCATGGATGAACAGACGAGGCTGTTTGTAGCGCGCCAGATGGGCCTCTGCATGGGCGGCGAGCGCGGCCTCGTCCAGCTTCCGGCCGGTGTAATGGAGCGCGATCAGGGTGGTGTCGGCATTGACACGTGTATCGATGGCGGCGGCCTCTTCGATGCCATCGAGGCGCATCATCGTGGTTTCCACATCCAGCGGTGAGACCCGGAACCCGCCGGCGGTCAGCATGTCGTCATCGCGCCCGTGGTATTCGATGGCGCCGTCGTCGCGCATCAGCCCGATGTCGCCGGTGGGCACCCAGTCGCCGCGCCGCGCGAGCGGGCGGCTCAGGTAGCCGAGTGTCAGGCCGGGGTCCGAGGCATGGACGGCAATCTCGCCCATTTCGCCGCGCGAAACCGGGGTGTCGCCGTCGAGAATGGCCACCGCGCGGCCCGGCTGGGCATAGCCGAGCGTGCCTTCGGGGGCCGGGTGATCGGGGGCGCCGGAGATGAAGGTGGAGCATTCGGACTGGCCGAAGGCCTCATGGAGGGCTGTGCCGGTGCGGCTGGTCCAGCTGTCGCGCAAATGTTCGGTGAGTTTCTCGCCGGCCGCGAGCCCGTGGCGCAGATCGGGCAGGTTGCTCAGATCGCCGCGCAGCAGGCGCCGGAAGATGCCGGGCGCGCCTGCGAGGATCGTGGCGCGGTGGCGGCGGGCGAGATCGGGGATCAGATCGGGCGGCGTGCCTTCGGCCAGCACGAGGGCGGTGGCGCCCATGGTCCAGGGATCCAGAAGGCCGGTGCCGAGGGTGAAGGTCCAGTTGAAGGCGCCCGCATGGAGCATCCGGTCCTGGCCCGTGAGCCCGTACCAGCCGTCGATCATCATGGCGCGGGCCAGAATCGCGCGATGGGCATGGACCACGCCGAGGGGCGTGCCGGAGGTGCCGGAGGTGTAGACGATATAGGCGGGCGTGTCGGGTGCCACCATCGCGATTGTCTCAAGGGGGGCGTGATCAGCAAGGGCGTCGGGCGTCAGAATGTCGCCTGCAAAGGGCGGCAGGGCGATGCCGTCATGGGCCACGATGGCGGCGGGGGCGAGATCGGCGGCGATCCTGGTGATCTCTTCGGTGCGAAGGGCGGCCGAGGTGGGCACAGGCACCAGCCCGGCCGCAATGGCGCCGAGATAGAGGATGGGGAAATCGGGGGAATTGCCGAGCCGCATCAGCACCCGGGCGCCGGGATCGAGCCCGAGGGCGCGGAGCCCGCCTGCGGTGGCCATGACCCGGGCGCGCAACCGGCCGTAGCTCCAGTCGTCGGCACCGGTGGCGCCGAGCACCACCAGAGCGGTCTTGTCATCGGGTGCGCCGCCTGCGTGCAAGACATGGGCGGCAAGGTTCATGCGCTCCGGCACCTCAGGCGCCGGTCTGCGATCATCAATGGCCAACATGGGGATGGAGTATCAGCCCCATCCCGAACTTCAAGGGATCAGCGTATCATGCGGCGCGCAACGCGCCATCTTCCGCCGCATGGACCCAGGCCAGATCGAGGATCATTTCCTCGGTTTCTTCGGGGGTCAGGTCATTGACCCGGGACAGATAGGCGATCAAAGCCGTTGCGTCGCCCCAGCGGGCCGAGATTTCAGCCAGATCACCGGCCGGAAACCAGCCCTGCAAACGGTCCGCATCAAGGGCGGCGAAATCGAAATTGTAGCGTGTCAGGTTCATAATAATCCTCCGTTGCAGGAGGACTAGAACAGGGGAGTCCTAACCAATTCCTAACGGTTCGGCGCAGGCGGGCAAAAAGCGCGCCTCAGAAGGCGCGCTTCACCGCCCGTGACCCGGCGGCCACATCATTGGCCAGGCCTTCGACCGTGTTGCAGCCGCTGACCCCAAGGGCCAGCAGCATCAGGACAAGGGCGTGTCGCATCATCATTCCTCTTCATACCACCAGACATCGGGCTGGAAGCCGATCCAGTCGCCATAGATCGGCAGGGTGTCGGGATAGCGCAACCCGCTGTCATGGGCCAGCCTCGAGATCGGCGAATGCCAGGTGGGGATCACGTAGCGCCCGGTGGTCAGCACCCGGTCGAGCGCCTTCACGGCGGCCACGAAATCCTCCTGGCTTTCCGAGGTCAGAAGCCGGGTGATCATCGCCTCCACCGCCGCGTTTTGCATCCCCATCCAGTTGCGGCTGCCTTCGGTCTCGGCAGCCTCGGCCCCCCAGTAAAGGGTCTGTTCGTTGCCGGGCGAGAGCGACAGGCCGCGCGCATACCAGGTCATGTCGAAATCGAAGAGCTTGGTGCGTTCCTTGTATTCGGCGCTGTCGACCGAGGTCACCTGAACCTCGATGCCGATCCGTTCCAGGGCGGCCCGGTAGATGTCGACGATCTGCTGGGGTTCATTGGCGCCCGAGGTCAAAAGCACCTCGAAGCGGAACGGATCGCCCGCGTCATTCACCAGCGCGCCGTCCTTCAGCCCCCAGCCGGCCTCTTCCATCAGGGCGAGTGCCTTGCGGATATTGCGCCGGTTGCGTTCGGTGCCGTCGCCTGTCGGCAGGGCATAGCCGTCGAGCGCGCCGGGCAGAAGCTGGTCGGCGAAAGGTTCGAGAAAGTCGCGCACCCGGCCCGTGGCGGGCCCCGCCTCCATGCCCAGAACCGAGTTGGAGAAATAGGAGGCGATGCGCGGCTGGGCCTCGCCATTGATTGTCTGGTTGATGAATTCGAAATTGAAGGCGGTGATCAGCGCCTCGCGCACCCGCCAGTCCTGGAAGATCTCGCGCCGGGTGTTCATCACCAGGCCGCGAATGCCGGTGGGGCGTTCATGGGGGATGATCGACTTGATCATGCGCCCGTCGCGGATCGCGGGGAAGTCATATTGCGTGTCCCATTTCTGCACGCTGGTTTCCCGGTTGGTGGTCAGCAGTCCGGCCTTGAACGCCTCGAACATCGCGGTGCCATCGGCGAAGAATTCCATGCGGATCTCGTCGAGATTGGCCATGCCCCGGCGGAATGGCACATCCTTGCCCCAATAATCGGGGTTGCGCGTCAGCACCACGTAGCGGCCCGGATCCACATCGGTGATCACATAGGGCGCCGAGGAGATCGGGATCTCGTCAATGCCGCTTTCGGCGAAATTCTTGCCTTCCCACTGGGCCTTTTTCAGGATCGGGCGCATCCCCATGATCAGGGGCAGCTCGTCATCGCGGGTGTTGAAGGTGAAGCGGATCGAGCGTTCGCCGGTGATTTCGGATTTGGCGATTTTCTTCCAGGAGCCGTGGTAGCGCGGATGGCCTTCGGTCCCGAGGGTCTCGTAGGACCAGAGCACATCCTCGACCGTGACCGGGCTGCCGTCGGAGAAGCGCGCCTCCGGGCGCAGGGTGAATTCGACCCAGGACCGGTCCTCGGGCACTTCCACGGTTTCGGCGAGCAGGCCGTAAAGGGTGAAGGGCTCGCCATAGCTGCGGCCCATCAGGCTTTCATGGGCCAGAAAACGCAATTGCCAGGGCACGCGGCCCTTGAGGATATGGGGGTTGAGACTGTCGAAACTGCCGACCTCGCCCTGGACGATCCGGCCGCCCTTTGGCGCGTCGGGATTCGCGTAAGGCAGGGCCCGGAAATCCGCCGGAAGGGCCGGGTCGCCATACATGGCGATCCCGTGTTTGGGCTCGGCCCAGGCGGCGCCAGAAGTTAACAGCGCGATGATGATGGCCAGCGGCCCTGGAAACAGTTTCATTTGCAGACAATCCCTCTGCTCGACGCTTTTTGTGTAAGTCTACGGACAGTTTCCTGCCTTATCAAACTTTTGGCTTGGAGAGCGGCGAAAGGTTGCGTATAAAGATTGCACTGCTCGATAGGTTTCTTGCCTGTATGAAACCTGCCTCAATAACTTAACGCCCGCCTTGTGCGGGCGTTTTTTTCTTATGTGCTTTGAGGAAATTGGCCGCCGCTGTTCAGGCGCGGCGACCGCGAATCGATCACGCCGCCCGCCGCCCGTTGCCGCGCTCCATGACCACCAGCCAGATCAGCGCGCCGCCTGCCAGCAGCAGGAAGGGCACCATGGCCAGGTTTACAAGGCTCCAACCCTCCTGGGTTGAGCCGCCCATGCAGTTCATCAATCCGCCGGAGGCGAGCGACGCCAGGGTCACGCAACCGAAGACGATCATGTCATTGAGCCCCTGCACCCGGCCGCGTTCTTCGGGTTTGTGGGCGGAGGCGAGCATGGTGGTGGCGCCGATGAAGCCGAAGTTCCAGCCGACACCAAGGAGAATCAGTGCCACGAAGAAATGGCCCAGATCGACCCCGATCAGGGCCACGACACCGGCGGCGGCGAGGATGACCAGCCCGAGACCGACGATTTTCTCGACCCCGAAGCGGACGATCAGATGGCCGGTGAAGAACGACGGGATGAACATCGCCAGCACATGGGCCGAGACCACATCGGCGGCATTCGCCGTGGTGAAGCCGCAGCCGACCACCGCAAGCGGTGTCGAGGTCATCACCAGGTTCATCAGCGCATAGGAGACCATGGCGCAGATGATCGCCACCAGCACGCGCGGCGTCTTCAGAAGCTCCATCCGGCTGCGGCCGGTGCCCGAGGCGGAGGCGGCCACAGGCTTGGGCATGCGCAGGAAGACAAACAGGAAGGAACCGCCAAGGTTGATCGCGATGATCGCCACATAGGTGCCGAAGAAGGTGACCGGCGTCCAGTCGGAGGTGGCCTTGACCAGTTGCGGACCGAAGAGCGCGCTCACCAGCCCTGCGGCCATGACATAGGAAATCGCCTTGGGTTTGAAGGCATCGCTCGCCGTATCGGCGGCAGCAAAGCGCAGAAAACCCTGGGATGAGAAGTAGATACCGGACAAAAGTGATCCGATGAGGAAGAGCGCGAAACTGCCTGTCGCCAGCCCCCAGGCGCCCACGGCGGCGCCGACCGCGCCGCCCAAAGTGCCCAGCATGAAACCCAACTGGCGGCCATAACGCTGCATGAAGGCCGAGAGCGGTGTGGCGGTCAGCATCGAGCCGAGCACGATCAGCGAAATTGGCAGGGTCGCGAGGCAGGCATTGGGAGCAAGCGACTGGCCCGCAAGCCCCGCCACGGTGAACATCATCGGCATCTGTGCGCCGAGAAAAGCCTGGGCGATGACCAGAACCGCCAGGTTCTGTTTCTGCTGCATATCGGGGGGGATGTCTTCCATGGAGAATCCCCTAGACCCTTCGCAGATGAGGCACAAGGCACATGAGGTCGCGGCTTTCGCTGCCGCACCGCAGGGATTAGGCTGCGCAGGAAAGGACATCCCATGACCCAAGGCATCGGCCGCGTGATCACTTCGGAGGCTTGCGTGGCGGAGGGCGCGGCCTGGCTGGCCGCGCGCGACCCGCGCTTTCGCGCGGCCCTCGAAGAGACGGGGCCGCTGCCCCTGCGGTTGCGCAAGGACGGGTTCGCGGCCCTTCTCGATGCGATTGTCAGCCAGCAGGTTTCGGTCGCTTCGGCGGATGCGATCTGGGGGCGGTTGAAGGCCGCCGGTCTGACCGGGCCGCGCAAGATCAAGGGGGCCAGCGATGACGCGTTGCGCGCCTGCGGATTGTCGCGCCAGAAGATCCGCTATGCGCGGGAATTGTCGGCGGCGGGCATCCGGTTTCCCGCCTTGCGCGACACGCCCACGGATACGGTGATCGAGGAACTGACCCGGGTGCCCGGCATCGGGCGCTGGACCGCCGAAATCTATGCGATGTTCTCGCTCGGGCGCGCCGATGTCTTTGCGCCCGGGGATCTGGCGCTGCAGGAGGCGGCGCGGGTGCTGTTCGATCTGCCCGCGCGGCCGTCGGAGAAGGACCTGCGTGCGATGTCCGAGGAATGGGCACCCTGGCGGGCCGTTGCGGCCCGGTTGCTTTGGGCCTACTACCGGGTGGAAAAGCAGCGGGAAGGGATCCGATGAGCGAGTTGAATTTCAAGCGCAAGGGCAGTGCCTCGGGGGGGGACAGTTCGGTGGTCCTGTTCCTGCATGGCTATGGCGCGGATGGCGCCGATCTGCTGGGCCTGTCTGAGCCGCTTTCCGCCCATCTGCCCGACACGGTGTTCTACGCCGTCGACGCGCCGACCCGGTCCATGGCCAACCCCATGGGATTCCAGTGGTTTCCCATTCCCTGGATCGATGGATCGTCGGAAGCGGCTGCCGCCGAAGGGCTGCGCCAATCGGCGAAACTGCTGGATGGTTTCATCGACAAAGTGTTGGCGGATGAAGGTCTGGCGCCGGAGAACCTGGTGCTTTTCGGCTTTTCCCAGGGCGCGATGATGTCGATGCATGTGGCGCCGCGCAGGCGCGAGCCGGTGGCCGGGATCGTGGGGATTTCGGGCCGGTTGATGTTCCCCGAGGCGCTGGCCGAGGAGGCGCTGTCGAAACCGCCGGTGATGTTGATCCACGGCAATGCCGATGACGTGGTGCCCTTCGAGGAGATGCAGGCGGCCGGGGAAGCCCTGACCGCAGCCGATTTCCAGGTCTTCGGCCATGTGATGGAGGGCACCGGCCACGGGATCGCGCCCGACGGGTTGTCGGTGGCGCTGGCCTTCATCCGCGAGACAATCGACGTTAACTGAACCTTTCTGAAACTGTCGTAGTTCTGTGATGTGGTGCGTCTAAAAGGCCCACAATCATGGGGCTTGTCAGGCGGTCACCGCGATATATAGTCCCTAACCAGAAGGCCGTGGCACATGGCCTGTCGCGGCCCGCGCCAAACCTGACGCGAGGGACGACGCAGTTGATACGTGACAGTTTCAGAACCAATTTCGTGCGTGAGCCGAACGGGCTCAAACATCACCCCGCTTTGGTGTTGAACGCGGATTATCGCCCGCTCAGCTACTATCCGCTGTCGCTCTGGCCGTGGCAGGATGCGGTCAAGGCGGCCTGGCTCGACCGGGTGCAGATCATCGCGGAATATGACGAGGTGGTGCGCAGCCCTTCGACCGAAATCCGCCTGCCGTCGGTGGTGGTGCTGAAGGATTTCGTCGCCCCTCAGCGCAAGGTTGCCTTCACCCGGTTCAATCTGTTTTTGCGGGACGAATTCAGGTGCCAGTATTGCGGCGCGCAGGGGGAATTGACTTTCGATCACGTGATCCCGCGCGCCCGTGGCGGGGTGACGTCGTGGGAGAATGTGGTGGCCTCCTGTGCCCGGTGCAATCTCAAGAAGGGCTCGAAATCCCTGGCCCGCTCCGGGCTGAGCCTGCGTCGCGCGCCGCGCCAGCCCGGGGCGGAAGAATTGCGCAATCAGGGCCGGAAGTTTCCGCCCAACCATCTGCACGAAACCTGGCTTGATTTTCTCTATTGGGATGCGGAACTGGAGGCCTGAACACGCTGTGCGCGCATTCGGCTGAACGGTCGTTTTCCGGGGGAAGCCCCAGGGGCGGGATCAGAAGAAATCCACATCGCCTGAATCAAGGCACTCTTCCAGATCGGGATGGGCATTGGCCACCGGGCCGCGCAACAGGGCATCCTGAAGGGAACGCAGGGTCATGGTGCTGGCGAGCGAATTTTCGACCAGATCGCCTTCTCGAAGCCCCTGGGCCAGTTTCGGGAGAAACCGGGCCAGGTCTTCGTGGACCTGGGTGACCAGATCGATATGTTGCAGATCGGAAAAGTTGAGCCCATGGCCCTCCGCCGTCGAGGTCATGTCCGACACCGCGGTCTGCACCGCGATGTCGCGATCATGAAAATCGGTCATCAGCTGACCGAGCGCGCCGATGATCCTTGCGGCAAATTCGGCATTGGCCGAGGGCAGGGTGTCGGGCGGTTGGCTCACTTAGAGGCGCCCGACGATGGCTTCGATGGCATTCTTGAGTTGGTCATTCTGGAACGGTTTGGCCAGATAATTGTTCATGCCCAATTGTTTGCCCTTGTTGATGATGGCCGGGTCCGCCTTGCCGGTGATCAGCAGAAAGCCTGTCTTCTGGGTCTGCGGCGTGCTGCGCAGGTAGTGCAGCAGGTGCAACCCGTCCATTTCGGGCATGTTGTAATCGGAAATCACCAGGTGAACCGGTGCCTTGCTGATCAGCTCGAGCGCCGATCGTCCATCCGATGCGGTCGACACGTTCTGGATGCCGAAGGCATCCAGCGCCTGGGTGATCAGGCCCCGGCTGGTGGACATGTCGTCCACCACCATGACGCGCAACTGGTCTCTCAATGACATTCGTCTATTCCCCGTTGGTGCAGGTTAACTGCGTTGATAGATCGTGACGCCGGCCGATCTGAAGCCGCTGTTGTCGATGTCCTGGATCCGCTCGGAATGGCCCAGGATCAGACAGCCGTCGGGCTCGAGCTGATCGCGAAACCGGGGCCAGAGTGCGGCCTGGTGGGCATCGTCGAAGTAGATGACCACGTTGCGGCAGAATATGACGTCGAAGGTCTGTTTCATCGGCCAGGGCGCATGCAGGTTCAATTCGCGGAAGCGGACCAGTTTGCGCAGGGTGTCGTTGGCCTGAAAACTGTCCTCGCTGCCAGGCACGGCGGTAAAATAGCTCCGGCGATCTTCTGCTTCGAGCGCGGCAAGGTCGGAGGCCGTGTAGACCCCGGCCTCGGCCCGGGCGAGGATCTTCGGATCGATGTCGGAGGCCAGGATCAGCAGATCCTGGGCGGCGCAGCCCGGCAGCCCCTTGAGGCATTCGATGGCGATGGAATAAGGTTCCTGACCGCTTGAACAGCCTGCGGACCAGAATCTGACCCGGCCGCCGCGCGCGAGTTTGTCGCGCACCACCGGAAAAACCTTCTGGCGCAGGAACTCGAAATGATGGGCCTCGCGGTAGAAGCTCGAGACATTGGTGGTCAGCACCGAAATCAATTCGCGGACTTCTTCGGGACGCTCGTCGAGAATCGCAAGATATTCCTTGCAGTTCGAAATCTTCAGATGGCGCCAGCGCCGGGACACCCGGGACTGGACGAGCGACTTCTTCGCGCTGGGAATTTCCAGCCCGGCCTCGCGCGCCGCAATCGCGGTGAGGGCCGCAAATTCCGCTTCGCTCAACTCGACTGCGGCAGAGGGCGCCATGGCATTCATGCGGCGATCTCTTCGTTGGAGGGCAGCACGGCTTCGAGATCGAGCACGCGCACCATGCGATCATCGAGAATGGTCAGGGCGCGGACAAAGCGCGACTTGGAGGTCAGATCGGGGGGCGGCTGCAGCTGGTCGTCCGAGAAGGACAGGATGTCGGAGACCGCATCCACCCGCAGCCCCATCACCCGGGAGCCCACATCGACCACGATGATGACGTTGCGGTCCTGGGGTTCGGAAGCTTCCAGCCCGAGCCGCACCGCCAGATCGACCACCGGCAGAACCGTGCCGCGCAGGTTGATCACGCCGCGCACGAAAGGGGGCGCATGGGGCAGGGAAGTGGTTCGGGTCCAGCCGCGGATTTCGCGGACCGACATGATTTCGACGGAATATTCGTTCTCGTCGATCCGGAACGACAGGTATTCGGTGGTCGAGCTGCTCGCCATGTCCGGGGCTTGCGTATCTTGGGTCTCACTCATGCTTAGGACACCTTCTTTTGCTTGATGACGAGATCTTCGCCGGTTGCGTTCTGCACCAGGTCATTGGCGTCGAGGATCAGGGCGATCTGGCCATCGCCGAGGATCGTGGCCGCGGCCACGCCGGGCACCCGGCCATAGCTTTCCTGCATGCCCTTGATCACCACCTGGCGCTGATCTTCGATCGTGTCGACCAGGAGCGCGACGAGGACGCCTTCTTCGGGGGACAGGAGGAGGGCGATCGTGCCTTCCTGCACCGGGGCCACATCGCGGTAGCCGAGCTCGACGCCGAGGTCGAAGACCGGGACGAACTGATCGCGCACGCAGAGCACCGACTGGCCGGCCGCAACCGGTTTCAGGTCATCCACGGCGAGGGTCAGGGTTTCGACGATGGCATTGAGCGGGATCACCAGGGTTTCGCTGGCCACGGTCACCACCATGCCGTCGAGCACCGCGAGGGTCAGGGGCAGGGAGATGGCGAAGGTGGTGCCGACGCCGGGGGTCGATTCGATGGTCACCCGGCCACCGAGCGAGGTGATCTGGGTCTTGACCACATCCATGCCGACGCCACGGCCGGAGAGGTTGGAGACCTCGTTGGCGGTGGAGAACCCGGGCAGGAACAGAAGCTGGTCGATCTCGGTGTCGGTGAGGGTCACGTCTTCGGGGATCAGCCCGTTCTGGATCGCCTTGGCCTTGACCTTCTCGCGGTTGATGCCGCCGCCGTCATCGGACACCTCGATCAGGACACGACCCGATTTGTGATAGGCCTTGAGACGGATTTCGCCCTGTTCGGATTTGCCGCGTTCGACCCGGGTGGCGGCGTCTTCGAGCCCGTGGTCCACCGCGTTGCGGATCATGTGGGTCAGGGGATCGGCGAGCCGTTCGATGGCGGTCTTGTCGATTTCGGTGGTCTCACCATCGGTGACGAGCTTGACCGATTTGCCCACGGCGGCGGAGGATTCCCGCACGATCCGGGACATCCGCTGAAAGAGGGATTTCACCGGCTGGGCGCGGATCATCATCACGCTTTCCTGGATGTTCCGCGTGAGCTGCATGAACTCGTCGAGCCCGTTGGTCACCGGCGAATTGGGCGGGATGTTCTCTTCGGCAATGGATTGCGACAGCATCGCCTGGTTGATCACCAACTCGCCCACGAGGTTGACCAGACGCTCGATCCGTTCGAGGTCGACCCGCACCGTGGGGGAGGCTTTGGCGGACGTCGCCGCCTTCGCAGCCTTTTCGCCGTTGGCGGGTTTGGCCGGGGCGGGGGCCGCCGCAGGGGCCGCCGCAGGGGCCGGCGCGGGTTTCGGTGCCTCTGCCACCGGGGCTGGTGCCGGGGCCGGGGTGTCGGCCGGGGGGGCGAGGTCGGGGAGCGGGGCGGCAGCCTCGGTCGTGCCTTCGAGCACCTCGACCTGGAGCTTGCAGAGCCCGTCGACGAATTCGAAGATCTCATGCACCGCGCTTGGCTGCGCTTCGGTGTCGATTTCGATGGTCCAGGTCAGACGGCCACCGAGGGTGGAGAGCCCATCGGCATCGGTGGGGGCGTCGAGAGCCACGGAGGTTCTGCAATCACCCAGATCCGCCAGCGCCTTGATCAGAAAGAGCGGTTCATTGCCGCTTTCGTAGAGTTCGCGGTCGGGGGCGAAGACCACCTTGATGCCACCGGCAGCAGGGGCGGTGTCCTCATCGGGCGGGGCGATGCCGAGATCCTCGAGCGGGGGCAGATCGAGGGGCGGCAGGTCGGGGGCGTCGCCCGGGGCGCCGAGATCGTCGAGGCTGAGCGTCATCGGCTGGAATTCGATTTCCTCGGCCGGGGCTTCCTCTTCCTGGGGCGCGAACGTGGCCAGTTCGGCGATCAGACCCTCGGCGGTGGCCTCGTCAATGGCTTCGCCATCCCGGGAGCAACGGATCAGGTCCGACAGCATGTCCGAGCAGCGCAGGAACAATTCGTTCAGGCGGTCATCCACCGCCAGGGTGCCCGAGCGGCAGGCATCCATCACGGTTTCGAACTGGTGGGAGAAATCCACCAGCGCATCGAGCCCGAACGCCCCGGCGCCACCCTTGATCGAATGGACCGCGCGGAAGGCTACATTGATGGTTTCCACATCGCCTTCGCCATCCGCCATGGATTGCAGGGCGTCGACGAGTGATTCATGGAGTTCCTCGCATTCAACGAAGAACGAGGCCATGATTTCCTGCATCGGATCTGACATCGGGCTCTCCTATCCGGCGACCATGCGCAGGGCGCGGACAAGCTTGTCCTGGGCAAAGGGTTTGACGATCCAGCCGGTGGCGCCGGCATTGCGCGCCCGGGTTTTCAGCTCATTGGAGCTTTCCGTGGTCAGCACCAGGATCGGCACAGTGCGGGTGTCATCGCGCAGACGCACCGCATCGATGAAACCGAAGCCGTCGAGCCGGGGCATGTTGATATCGGTGATGATCACATCGGGATCGAGATCATCGAGCACTTCGAGCCCATGTTCGCCATCCTCGGCCAGATGGACCTCGAACCCTTCAGTCGTCAGTGCGAGGTTGATCATGTCGCGCATGGTTCGGCTGTCGTCGACAGCGAGAATGGATAAGCTCATGCGGGGCTCCCTTGGAAATCTGCTTCGCTCAGCCCGAATCGGCCGAGATCTTCGATCAATTGAACGGATGGGGTGTCGAGGGTGAGCGACTTGCCGGCCTGCCCCCAGAGATGACGGGCGGCCATCAGCAATTCGAGGCTGAGCCCGCCCAATTGCTCCACAGCGCTGCCATCGAGCGCGATATCATCGTCTTTGGCGGCAAGAAGGGCCTCGCGCAGCTCCTCCACCGAAGCGGAATCCAGTTTTTCCTTCAGAACAATCCGCGTCGCCATATATGCACCTCGATCTTCTGTCGCTGCCGGAGTGGCCTCCGACTACAGAGGTGCTAGACCCGCCTCATTAAAATGCAGTTACTAGCTGAGCACTTGCCTCAGATTTTCTCATTTTAAGCGAGAAAGGCCGCCAGGCCGCTGAGGGCGGCAAAGTCATCTTCGATCACGGACACCGGAAATTGCCCCATGAAATCAGCGAAACGGCCCTTGTCGGCAAAGGCCGCGCCAAAGCCGAACCGGTCAAAATAGGGGGTCATGGCCCGGGCCACGCCGCCGATCAGATAGACGCCACCGAAGGGCAGATGGGTCAGGGCCAGATCGCCCGCCACCTGGCCCAGAAGCCGCACATGGAGCGCCACGGTGTCGAGGGCGCGGGCCTCGCCGCGGGCGGCAGCGGCCATGATGGTGGCGGTGTCGAGATCACTGGTCTCGCCGGCCTCCCCGGCCAGCCAGCGGTGGATATGGGCGATGCCGCGCCCCGACAGCACGTCTTCGACCGAGGCAAAGCCGTGTTCGCGCGCAACGAATTGCGCAAGGCGCAGATCCTCGGGCCGGGTCACCGGCAGGGTGATGTGGCCGCATTCGGAGGCGGGCACCAGAGCGCCGGCGGCGGTGGGCAGGGCGAGGGCGGCGTTGAAGCCGGTGCCGGCACCGATCACCAATTGCGCGCCTTCCGCGGCGCGTCCGGGCAGCACGGGACGCAGGTGATCGGGGGCGATATGGGCAAGCCCGTGGGCCTGGGCCTGCAGATCGTTCAGCACCGAGGCCCGTGCAGCCCCGGTGGTCCGCGTCAGTTCGGCCTCGTCGATCGACCAGTCGAGATTGGTCAGCCGTCCGCGTCCGGCCTCGACCGGGCCGGCAATGGCCACGGCGGCGGCATCAACGGGCTGATTCTGTCCCGCGAGATAGGCGGTGATCACATCGGCGAGGCTGTCGTGCTCCGCATTGCGGTATTTTTCGATGCTCGGAGACCGCAGATCGGCGCCGTCGGCCAGCGCGAGACGGGTGTTGGTGCCGCCCACATCGGCGACGAGAGAGACATGGGGCGGAGTCACGGCGGGCTGATCCACGGGGCCGGTCCTTATTCAGAGCAGAAAAATGCGCACAGCGGAGGCAGGTATATCGAAGGCGTCACGGGCCGCAAGCGGCTCACTGCGGGGCCGGGCCGGTGGAGAGGCCCAGCACCAGCTCGGCTTCGAGAAGGGTCTGCACCTTCGGACGCTCGCCCGCGATGGCCGCCAGCAGCGCCTCGGCGCAGAGCCGCCCGGCGGCGCGGACCGAGGAGCGGGTGGCGGAGAATGCCGGAACCTCCCCGGCATTGCGGAAATAGGACAGCTCGTCGTCATGGATCACCACGGAGATGTCGCGCCCCATCTTCAGCCCGCGATCTTCGAGCGCCCGGCGCAGACCAAGGGCGGGGATGATCGAGGCGACGAGAAAGGCGGTGGGCGGATCGGGACGGTCGAGCAGGCGCAGCGCTTCGGCATGGCCATAGGTTTCGGTCATTTCACCGCTGGTGACGTAATCTTCGGGCAATTCGAGGCCGCGGGCGGCGAGGGCGGCCTGGTAGCCTGCGAGGCGCCGGGCGGCAAAATCCATATGGCTCAGGCCGTTGAGCAGGGCGATGCGACGGTGGCCAAGGTCAAGGAGCAGGTCGGTTGCCCGTTGAAAAGCGCGCCGGTTGTTGACGTCGATCCAGTCGTAATCGCGTGCAACGGCGCTGGAGCGGCCATGGACCACGAAGGGCAGGCCGAGGCGCTGCAGCAGCGCGATCCGGGGATCATCGACCCGGGGGCCGTGAAGCACGACCCCGTCGACGGTGCCACGCCGGGCGATGCGTTCGTAGGTGGCGGTTTCGTCCTCATCGCGGACCACGGACAGCGACAGGTCATAACCGGCGCCCGAATAGACCTCGCCGGCCCCCGCGATGAAGTCGGAAAAGACCGGGTTCACCTGTTCATGTTCGCTTGAAAGGGGCAGGATGTGACCGATCGCCATGGCGCGCCCGGTGGCCAGCCCCATGGCGCGCGCGCTGGGGGCATAGCCAAGCCGTTCGGCCGCCTCATGGACCCGCGCCCGGGTGCGTTCGCTGACCTCCGGATAGCCGTTCAGCGCCCGGCTGACCGTGGTCGGCGACAGGCCGAGATGATGCGAGAGGTCTTTCAGGTTCATGGGCTCAAAGCGGTTTCAAGTTTTCGGCAGAATAGGCAGGGCGGCGGGATTGTCAAAGTCTCGATGCCACCATGTTAACGTTGACATGTGTTCAAAACTGGGCATTCTTCACGCCCAAAGCGGTTTGGATTTTCCGCTTTGCGACAGATCAAGGGAATTGATCCCAGGGAGGACATGATGAAACAGACATTGCTCGCAGGCGCCGGGGTGCTGGCGCTTTCCGCCGGTATGAGCGCCGCCGAACAGCTTACCGTCTTCGGCCCCTGGCTGGGTCCGGACCAGGCCAATGTGGAGCAGGTGCTGGCCGATTTCGCAGCCAAGAGCGGCCATGACGTGCGCTATGTGGGCTCGGATGCGTTCGAGCAGCAGATCATGGTGGATGCCGAAGCGGGCTCGGCGCCCAATATCGCGGTGTTTCCGCAGCCGGGGCTCGCGGCCGACATGGCATCGCGCGGGTTCCTGACGCCGCTCAAGGCCGGCACCGGCGACTGGATCCGCGACAATTACGCCGCCGGGCAATCCTGGGTCGATCTGGGCACCTATGCAGACAAGGACGGCAATGATCAGCTTTACGGCTTTTTCTACAAGGTCGATGTGAAATCGCTGGTCTGGTATGTGCCGGAGAATTTCGAGGATGCGGGATATGACGTTCCCACCACGATGGAGGAGCTGAAGGCGCTGACCGATCAGATCGTCGCCGACGGGGAGACGCCCTGGTGCATCGGTCTGGGGTCCGGGGGCGCCACCGGCTGGCCTGCCACCGATTGGGTGGAAGACATGCTGCTGCGCACCCAAAGCCCTGACATCTATGACAAATGGGTGACCAACGAGCTTTCGTTCACCGATGCGGCCATTGTCGGCGCGATCGAGGAATTCGGCGCTTTTGCCCGCAATGATGCCTATGTGGCCGGTGGCGCGGGGGCCGTGGCCTCGACCGATTTCCGTGACAGCCCCAAGGGCATGTTCGACAGCCCGCCGCAATGCTACATGCACCGGCAGGCGTCCTTCATTCCGGCGTTCTTCCCCGAAGGCACCGTGGTGGGCGAAGATGCGGATTTCTTCTATTTCCCCGCCTATGAGGGCAAGGATCTGGGCACGCCGGTCCTTGGCGCCGGCACGCTTTGGGCGATCACCAATGAAAACCAGGCCGCCCATGACCTGATCGCCTATCTGCAGGAGCCTGCGGCCCATGAGATCTGGATGGGGCTGCAGGGGTTCCTGACGCCGCACAAGGGGGTCGATACGTCGAAATTCTCGGACCCCACGCTCAAGAAGATGAACGACATTCTGCTGGGCGCGACCACCTTCCGCTTTGACGGGTCGGACCTGATGCCGGGCGGGGTCGGTGCCGGGTCGTTCTGGACCGGCATGGTCGATTATGCGGGCGGCAAGGACGCCGCGGCCGTGGCGCAGGAAATCCAGGATTCCTGGGATGCGCTGAAGTGATCGGGGCCGGGGCCGCCTTGCGCGGCCCCGCGCCAACCGGCGAAGACGGGGAGGGGAGATCATGAACGCAGCGCTTTTGGGCCTGATCACCGTGGTCATCGGTGTTGGCGGCTGCCTGGGCTATTTCTACTTCTCGAACCTGTTTCTGGACCGGGTGCTGTTTCCGCCCAAAGGGCCAAATGCCGGGCGCAATATCAACCGGGCGAACCAGATCCGGCCCTGGCTGTTCCTGGCGCCCGCGGTCTTCGCTCTTGGTCTCTATCTTGGCTATCCCGTGCTCGAGACCCTGCGCCTCTCACTGACCGATCGCAGTCAGGATGGCGCCTTCGTGGGGCTGGCCAATTACAACCAGATGCTGAGCGAGCCGAAATTCTGGGAAGCCATGGGCAACAACATGCTGTGGCTGATCGTGGTGCCTGCGGGCTCCACCGCCTTTGGGCTCCTGGCCGCACAGCTGACCGACCGGATCAGTTGGGGGAGCCTTGCGAAATCGCTGATCTTCATGCCGATGGCGATTTCCTTTGTCGGCGCCAGCGTGATTTTCAAGCTGATCTACGACACAAGGCCCGAGGACAAGGAGCAGATCGGCATTCTGAATGCGCTCTGGCTGAAATTCGACGGCGGCATCGGCAGCGCGCTGTTTCTCAAGGCTCTGCCCGGGCTGATCCTGCTGTCGTTTGCGGCCCTGACCGGCTATGTGGCCTGGCTGATCCTGCGCCGCACGGGCGCCTCGGCCTGGCTTTGGCTCGGGAAGGCGATCAGCGGTGTCTTTGCCGCCTGGATGATCCTGATGGCGCTGCGCGCCACCTTCAACATCTTCACCGCCCAATTGCCCTATGGCGATCCGCAGACCTGGCTCACCCTGCCGTTCTACAACAACTTTTTCCTGATGGTGGTGCTGATCTGGATCCAGACCGGTTTTGCCATGGTGATCCTCTCGGCCGCCCTGCGCGGGATCCCGGAAGAAACCGTGGAAGCCGCGATTGTCGATGGCGCCAACCCGCTGCAGGTCTTTTTCCGCATCAAGGTGCCGCAGATCATGTCCACCATCGTGGTGGTCTGGACCACGATCACGCTGGTGGTGCTCAAGGTCTTCGACATCGTTTTCGCCATGACCAACGGCCAATGGCAGACGCAGGTTCTGGCCAATTACATGTTCGACAAGCTCTTTCGCGCCAATGACTGGGGCGTCGGCTCGGCGGCGGCCATCGTGATCATGCTCTTGGTGTCACCGATCCTGGTCTGGAATGTCTACAACGCCCGCAAGGAGATGCGCTGATGAGCAATATCGCAGGCTCCAGATCCTCGCTCACCTGGGCGGTGCATCTTTCGGTGCTGGCCCTGGTCCTGTTGTGGCTTTTCCCCACCGTTGGCCTCTTCGTGTCGTCTTTCCGCACCGCCGATCAGATCGCGACGTCGGGCTGGTGGGCATCCCTTGGCAGCGCCAAGCAAAATGTGGTCTTCCGCGCCGCCGATCCCGATGACAACCGGGTGGCCGAGGGCGACATTTTCGTGGTTGAGGGCAATCTCTTCGAGGAGGCGGGGCGCACCGGCACGATCGGTGTCTGGGGCACCTCGTCGCGCGCCATCGACGCCTATGTGGCGGGTGAGACGGCGGAGATGAAGGGGACCGAGCAGATCACCGTCGCGGCCGATGGCGCCTATCGCTGGACCGGCAGTGGCGAGGAGATCGCCGGGCGCGGCCAGAGGGTTTTTGCCACCATCACCTCGCCGCCGGAATTCACGCTGGAAAATTACGACAGCATGCTGCTGGATCCCTCCAACAGCGAGGGCATGGCGAAAGCGTTCTTCAACACGCTGACCGTGACGATCCCGGCCACGATCATCCCCATCGTGATCGCGGCCTTTGCCGCCTATGCCCTGGCCTGGATGCAGTTTCCCGGGCGCGCCCTGCTGATCGCGCTGGTCGTGGGGCTTCTCGTGGTGCCCCTGCAACTGGCGCTGATCCCGCTTTTGAAGCTCCATCTCGGGATCGGCATCGGCAAGGGCTATCTGGGGGTCTGGCTGGCCCATACCGGGTTCGGCCTGCCACTGGCGATCTATCTTTTGCGCAACTACATGGTCGGCCTGCCCAAGGACATCATCGAAAACGCCAAGGTCGATGGCGCCTCGGATTTTCTGATCTTCACCAGGATCATCCTGCCGCTTTCCTTCCCCGCGCTGGCCTCTTTCGCGATTTTCCAGTTTCTCTGGACCTGGAATGACCTTCTGGTCGCAAAGGTCTTCCTGATCGATGCCACCGGCCAGACCACGGTGATGACCAATCGGATCACCGAACTTCTGGGCACAAGAGGCGGCAATTGGGAAATTCTGGCCACCGCCGCCTTTGTGTCGATTGCCGTGCCGCTAGTGGTGTTTTTCGCCCTGCAGCGCTACCTCGTTCGTGGCCTTCTGGCCGGATCTGTCAAATAGGAATGCCCCCCGTGAACCACATCGCCCAGACCGACCCCGACACCTCGATCCTTGCCGCCGATCCCGATTGGTGGCGCGGTGCGGTGATCTACCAGATCTATCCGCGCTCCTATCAGGACAGCAATGGCGACGGGATCGGCGATCTGCCCGGCATCATCGACCGGCTGGATCACGTGGCCTCGCTTGGGGTCGACGGGATCTGGATTTCGCCGTTTTTCACCTCGCCGATGCTCGATTATGGCTATGACGTTTCGGATTATGCCGATGTGGATCCGATGTTCGGCACGCTGGGCGATTTCGATGCGCTGGTGAAGAAGGCCCATGCCCTTGGCCTCAGGGTGATGATCGATCTGGTGCTGAGCCACACCTCGGATCAGCACCCCTGGTTTCAGGAGAGTCGGGTCAATCGGGACAATGGCCGGGCCGATTGGTATGTCTGGGCCGATGCGAAGCCCGATGGCACGCCGCCCAACAACTGGCTGTCGATCTTTGGCGGCTCGGCCTGGGAATGGGAGGGCGCGCGGGGGCAGTATTACCTGCACAACTTCCTCAAGGAACAGCCGGATCTGAATTTCCACAATGTGGATGTGCAGAATGCGCTGCTTGATGTGGCGCGGTTCTGGCTGATGCGCGGGGTCGACGGGTTCCGGCTGGATACGGTGAATTTCTACGTCCATGACCCGGACTTGCGCGACAACCCGCCCCTGTCGAACGAGGAAAAGGCGTCTTCGATTGCGCCTGCGGTCAATCCCTACACGTTCCAGAACCATGTTTATGACAAGTCGCGGCCGGAGAATGTGGATTTCCTGATGCGGCTGCGGGAGGTGATGGACGATTTTCAGGACATCACCTCGGTGGGCGAAGTGGGCGACGACCAGAAGGGGCTGGAGATCCAGGCGGAATATACCGAAGGCACCAAGCGGCTGCATATGTGCTACGGGTTCGATTTTTTGTCCGAGCCGTTTCCCACCGGGCCCCGCGTGGCCGAGGTGATCGAGCGGTTTCAGCGGCTGGCGCCCAATTCCTGGGCCTGCTGGGCCTATTCCAACCATGATGTGAAGCGTCATACGTCGCGCTGGGGCCTGTCGGATGCGGCCCACCGGGCCTATCTGGCGCTTTTGTTGTCCCTGCGCGGCTCGGTCTGCCTCTATCAGGGCGAGGAGCTGGCGCTGGCGGAGGCCGAGGTGGCCTTCGAGGATCTGCAGGATCCCTATGGCATCCGGTTCTGGCCTGCCTTCAAGGGGCGCGACGGCTGCCGGACACCGATGGTCTGGGACAACGCGGCAGGGGGCGGGTTCAGCGATGGCAAGCCCTGGTTGCCGGTGGCGCCCGCCCATCTGAGCCAGGCGGTGGCCGCCCAGGAGAGGGATGCGGGTTCGATGCTGCATTTCTACCGGGCGATGATCGCCTATCGGAAAACGCGGCCCGAATTGATCAAGGGGACATTCGCCTTTGACGTGGTGGAAGACGACTATCTGGCCTTCACCCGCGCCTTTCAGGGCCGGCGGCTCCATGTGGCACTGAACCTGAGTGCTGCGCCGCGCAGGGTCGCCTGGCCGGAGGGGGAGTGGCATGTGGATGCGGGCGCGCCCTTTGAGATGGAGGGCGATGTTCTGCCCCCCTGGGGCGTGGTTTTCGCGCAAGGATGAGGCAGCAAGGGAGGGGAAGATGGCCAATCTGAAACTGACGGATGTGGCGAAATCCTATGGCGCGGTGGACGTGCTCAAGGAGATCGATCTGGACATCGAGACCGGCGAGCTGATCGTCTTCGTCGGCCCTTCCGGCTGTGGCAAATCCACCCTTCTGCGCATGGTGGCGGGGCTGGAAAAGATCACCGGCGGCACACTGGAGATCGACGGGATGGTGGTCAATGACGTGCCGCCGTCGCAGCGGGGCATCGCCATGGTGTTCCAGTCCTACGCGCTTTATCCGCACATGACCGTGCGCGAAAACATGTCCTTTGCCCTGAAGATCGCCAAGATGAGCCAGGCGGAGATCGATGAGCGGGTGGAGAATGCCGCGCGCATCCTGCAACTGCACAACCTGCTGGATCGCTTGCCGAAAGAACTGTCCGGTGGTCAGCGCCAGCGGGTGGCCATCGGCCGCTCCATCGTGCGCGATCCCAAGGTCTATCTGTTTGACGAGCCGCTCTCCAACCTCGATGCGGCCCTGCGGGTGGCGACCCGGATCGAGATTGCGCAATTGAAGGCCTCGATGCCCGACAGCACGATGATCTATGTCACCCATGACCAGGTCGAGGCGATGACGCTGGCGAGCCGGATCGTGGTGCTGGCGGGCGGCGGGATCGCCCAGGTGGGGGCGCCGCTTGAGCTTTATGAACGGCCCGAGAACGAGTTTGTCGCGCAGTTCATCGGCTCGCCCGCGATGAACCTTTTGCCGGGCAAGATCACCGGAACGGGCGCCCAGACCAGTGTTGCGCTGGAGGGCGGCGGGACGGCCCTGTCGGATTATCCCTCGCAGGAGGCGGATCTGGGCAAGGCGGTGAATGTGGGGGTCCGGCCCGAACATATGGTGGCTGCCGAGGGCGATTACATTTTCGAAGGCAAGGTGAGCATCGTGGAGGCGCTTGGCGAGGTCACGCTTCTGTATTTCGAGCCGCAGAACGGCGGTGATCCGGTGATCGGCAAGCTGGCGGGCATTCATGAGGGGCTGGCGGGGCAAAGCGTGCGGCTGACGGCGGATCCGTCGAAAGTGCATGTGTTCATGGACACCCAATCGCTGCTCTATCGCGACCGGCCGATCAAGCGGATCGCGATGAAGGCCCATTGAGCCTTCGGTCGCGGGCGATCAGCGGGCGAGGCTGAAGAGCCCGTCGAGATCAAGATGGTCTTCCATATGGCGGGCAAGCGCGTCGAGCGTCTTTTCCACCGTGTCACCATAGGCGCTCTCCGAGGCGGGTGCGCCCAGCGCCTTGAGATAGGCCGCGCGGAACCCGTCATCACGGAACATGCCATGGAGGTAGCTGCCGGTGATCCGGCCGTCGGCGCTGGTGGCCCCTTCGGGGCCGTTGTCGGTCCGGGCGAAGGGGCGGGCGGTGTCGGCCCCTGTGGTTCGGCCCTTGTGGATCTCGTAGCCCAGAAAGGGCAGGGCGCTTGCCGCATGGGTGGCGGGCGTTTCGGTCAGGCGCTTTTCGGCGGTCATTTCGGTGGTCACGTCAAGAAGGCCGAGGCCCGTCATCTCTCCGGGCGCGCCTTCAATGCCTTCGGTATCGCGGATTGTGGTGCCGAGCATCTGGTAGCCGCCGCAGATCCCCAGGATATGGCCGCCGCGCCGGTGGTGGGCCGTGAGGTCCACATCCCAGCCCTGCGCCCGCAGAAAGGCCAGGTCGTCGCGGGTCGATTTGCTGCCGGGCAGGATCACGAGATCAGCGTCACCGGGGATCGCTTCACCCGCTTTCAGCATGGTGAGCCTCACGCCCGGTTCCTGCGCCAGCGGGTCCATATCGTCGAAATTGGCGATCCGCGAGAAGGTGAGGGCGACCACATGGAAGCTGCCATCGGCGCTGGAGCGGATGTCGAGCGCGTCTTCGGCGGGGAGTTTCCAGGCCTCGGTGAACCACGGGAGCGTGCCGAACCCGGACCAGCCGGTGCGCTTTTCGATATAGCGAAAACCATCGTCGAAAAGCGACGGATCGCCCCGGAACTTGTTGATCAGAAAGCCTTTGATCAGGGCTGCATCCTCGGGGTCGAGGATTGTCTGGGTGCCCACCAATTGCGCGATCACGCCACCCCGGTCGATGTCGCCTGCCAGCACCACCGGCGTGTCCGAGGCCCGCGCAAAGCCCATGTTGGCGATGTCGCCCGCGCGCAGATTGATCTCGGCGGGTGAGCCGGCGCCTTCGACGATCACCAGATCATGGGCGGTTTTCAGACGCTCGAAGCTGTCCAGCACCGAGGCCATGAGGGTCGGTTTCAGCCTGGCATAGTCGCGCGCCCTTGCGGTGGTCAGGCGTTTGCCCTGCACGACGACCTGGGCGCCGGTCTCGCTTTCGGGCTTCAGCAGCACGGGGTTCATGTCGGTGTGAGGTGCCAGCCCGCAGGCCAGCGCCTGCAGCGCCTGCGCCCGGCCGATCTCGCCCCCGTCCGAGGTGACGGCGGCGTTGTTCGACATGTTCTGCGGCTTTAAGGGGGCGACCGAGAGGCCACGGGCGCGGGCGGCGCGGGCAAGCCCTGCCACCAGCACCGATTTGCCCACGTTGGAGCCGGTGCCCTGGATCATCAGCGCGGGCATGGGTCAGCCCTGTTTCGGCAGAAAGGCTTCGATCGCGGCCTGGGCGATCACCGTCACCTCGCCCGTGTCGGGGTTGGTCACGTCGAGCCCGCCAACGACCGCGCGGACCTCGGCCCGGCCCCGGGGGAGCCGTTCGGCAAGGGCGTCGCAATCGACCTCATCCGGGGCCTGCACGCCCACGGTCACCTGCACGCGCATCTCTGTGTGATCGAGACCCAGCGCGCCGAAAAGCGGGATCGAGGAATGGCGCATCGCATCCTCGATCGCGCGGCCCGCCGCCTTGGTGTAGTCCTGCCCGTGCAGGTCATTGCCCATGCCCATTTCGATGATGAACCGCTGGTCTGCCATCACGCGCCCTCCAGATCGAGTGCCACCGAGATCGCCGCATTGACCATCACCGTGGGCGCACCGCCATCGGCGCGCGGCGCATCGAGCCCGCCTTTATGGGCGGTCACCGTGACCTGGCCATAGGGAAAGACGGCGGCGACCGCGTCGCAATCCACCGCCTCGGGATTGGCCGCGCCCAGATCGACCTGGATCAGCATGTCGGATTTGTCCTTGCCGAAAAGTTCCGCCAGATTGATCGAATTGTGCCAGAGCGCGTCTTTCACCGCCCGGATCGCGGCCTCGGTGTAATCCTGACGGCGCAGCGACGAGCCCATGCCAAACTCGGTCAGCAGACGTTTGGCGGGCATCAGAATTCCACCCCGGCCTGGGCCTTGATCCCGTCCCGGAACGGGTGCTTCGTGGCCTCCATCGTGCTCACCAGATCGGCGGCTTCGATCAGTTCTTCCTTGGCGTTGCGCCCCGTGAGCACCACATGGGTCATCTCGGGTTTTTCAGAGAGCAGGAAGTCGACCACTTCGTCGATGTCGAGGTAATCATAGCGCAGGGCGATGTTGATCTCATCGAGCAGCACGAAGCGGATTTCCGGGTTGCGGATCAACGCCTTGGCCTTCGCCCAACCCGCCTGCGCGGCGGCAATATCCCGGTCCTTGTCCTGGGTTTCCCAGGTAAAGCCCTCGCCGGAGGTCACCCAGGTCACCTGGTCGGGAAAATGCGTGGCAAAGAAATCCCGCTCGCCGGTGCCCCAGCCGCCCTTGATGAATTGCACCACGGCGGCGGGCATATCGTGCGCGATGCAGCGGGTCAGCATGCCGAAACCCGACGACGACTTGCCCTTGCCCGGCCCGGTATGGACGATGATCAGACCTTTCTCGCCGGTCTTGCCCTCCATCATCCGGTCCCGCGCCGCCTTGATCTTCTGCATCTTCTCGCGGTGGCGGGCGGCGTCATCCATGGGGCGGGCTTTCTGTTCAGAGGAACCTTGGGTTGTATTTGGCCGCGTGATCGGAAATCGCCGCGCGGCTGACCTTGTTTAGGACCGTCTTGCTGGGGATTTCAAGGCATTCGGCATGGTCCTTGAAAAGCCGCAGCGCCCGCAGTTCAGAGCCTTGATTCACCACGGCCATCACAAGCATCGCCTTCTTGCGTCCCTCCATCCGGCTGTCGGTGATCGTCAGGGCATCCAGTTGCGCCGGCTGCGGCAGCCCTGACAGCAGCAGGTCAATCGCGGCCGGAGCCAAGAGCGCCTTGCTCAGCGCCGCTATGGCCTCGGCTTCCGCGCGGGTGACGCGCACCAACTCCGCGCCGACCTCGGGTGCCTTGAAGGCGTTGATATGCTCCATGTTGATCTGCGACAGAGCCGTTGGCATCGGCGGGTTGTCATGCTCGATACAATCGTGGAGCGCGAGCTCACCGTCGAGCACCACCGCCCAGCGGCGCCCGCCACTGGTCTGGACCGAGAAACACATCCGCTGGGTGCCATCGACATCGTAATAGGCTCCATTGCCCAGTTGCACCAGCACTGCATCCGGGGTGATCTTGCCCACGGCGAGGCTGATCGAAAGCTGCATCGGGTCCGACAGACGGAACTCATGGGACGCAATGGCCCGGGCCCGGGTGCGGAAGGGTGCATTCGGGTTCGACGCGCAGAGCGTTTCCATCTCGACCGACCAGGCTTCATCCTCGACCACCTGCAGGGTAGGCGCGGCTTTCAGCCCTGCCGCAACCAGCTTGTAAAGCTCGGTGGTCTCGCGGTTGAGCGCGTAGAAGGCGCTGTCGAGCACATCCAGCGCCTCGGCCCGTCCGCCGGTAAAACCGGTCTGTTCCGAAGCTTCCTTGGGGTTCCGGACAATCCAGTCGGCCATTTGGCGGGCAATCTTCAGATAGGCCTCGGCCCCGATATCGGTCAGTTCTGCCAGCACATCTTCCACAGCAACATCCAGTGTGGCGCCCGCATTGCGGATGAACTGGGAATGGCCACCATTGTTGACCTGCGCGGTGTAGTAATCCGTGTGATAGGCGCGGATCGCCGTGGACGGCAATTCGTCCCGGGTGAACTGGCCCTGTCCCATCAGCATGTTCACATAGGTGATCAGGGCCTGAACCAGCGCATAAGGATCTTCTTCCGCGCGCATCATGGCGGACTGCGGGATCAGGATGGGGAGATCACCGCCAAAGGGAACCGGGGCGGCGAGGGATTTGGGTTTGAACAATTTGCTGACGGCGCTGAACATGGGGTCTCCAGAGGGTTAATGCTCTGTCCATGCCACCGGAAAGTGGCATGTTTTGGGCGTCCGGGGCCGTTTCTCCGCGTTTCGCGCCGCCCGCTTTTCCTTGACTCCCCCGTGCCTTCGTCTAAGCCTCGCCCCCGTGCTGGTGCCGGGGCCATCAATCCCGGTGAAAAGGGAATGCGACGGGGGCCACGCCCCTCAAAGCAGCCGCCCCCGCGACCGTGACCGGAGAGGGGATCCATCGCGCCACTGGGCCTCAGGCCCGGGAAGGCTGGATCACCGCGATTATCCGCAAGCCGGGAGACCTGCCAGCGCGCGACACGTAACCGGACGGGGGTGCCGGGGGCGGGGTGGCTCTGGCCGCGCTCGTTCTCTCCCCGCCATTGAAGGAATATTGCCATGGCGGATGCCCCTGATGTGGAGCTTCTGGTCTGTACCACCTGCCGGATGGGCCAGCCGGTGCCTGAGGGTGAGACCTGTCTCGGGGCGCAGCTTCATGACGCCATCGCGGCGGAAGACCTGCCCGAAGGCGTGACGCTCAAGGGCGTCGAGTGTTTCTCGAATTGCGATGAAGGCTGTTCGGTGGCCCTGCGCGGCGGCGACGCCCGCTGGAGCTATGTCTATGGCCGCCTCACCCCCGAAGATGTCGGGATCGTCCTCGATGGGGTCGCGCGTTATCGCGCCACACCGGATGGTCTCGTGCCATGGCGGGAAAGACCCCAGCATTTCCGCAAGAACTGCATCGCCCGCATTCCCCCGCTCGCGCCAAAGGAGGCCGCCGAATGACCAACCTGTCGAAAATCCCCGTGACCGTGGTCACTGGCTTTTTGGGCTCGGGCAAGACCACCCTGATCCGCCACCTCATTGAGACCACCCAAGGCCGTCGCCTGGCGGTGATCGTCAATGAATTTGGCGATGTGGGCGTCGATGGCGAGATCCTGAAAAGCTGCGCCATCCCCGATTGCCCGGCGGAAAACATCGTCGAACTGGCCAATGGCTGCATCTGCTGCACCGTGGCCGATGATTTCATCCCGACGATCGAGGCGCTGATGGCGCTCGATCCGGCCCCCGATCACATCCTGATCGAGACCAGCGGTCTCGCCCTGCCGAAACCGCTTCTGAAAGCCTTCGACTGGCCCGCCATCCGCTCCCGCGTCACCGTCGACGGCGTGATCGCGCTGGCCGATGCCGAAGCCGTGGCCTCGGGCCGTTTCGCCCCCGATGTGGCCCGCGTCGATGCCCAGCGTCTGGCCGACGACTCGATCGATCACGAAACGCCCCTGTCGGAAGTCTTTGAAGATCAGATCTCCTGCGCCGACATCGTGCTTCTGACCAAGCCCGATCTGGCCGGTCCCGAAGGGGTGGCGAAAGCCAAAGAGATCGTCGCCAAGGAAGCCCCCCGGGAATTGCCCGTGATCGAAGTGGCCGAAGGCGCGGTCGATGCGCGCGTGATCCTCGGCCTTGGCGCTGCCGCCGAAGACGATCTCGACGCGCGCCCCTCACACCACGACACCGCCCATGACCACGACCACGAGGATTTCGAAACCATCGTAGTGGACATCCCCGAAGTAGACAGCGCCGAGGCGCTGGTCGCCCGCGTCGAAACCCTCGCCCGCGAACAGAACATCCTGCGGGTCAAGGGCTACGCCGCCGTCAGTGGCAAACCCATGCGCCTGCTGGTCCAGGGCGTCGGCACCCGCGTCCGTCACCAGTTCGACCGTCCCTGGCAGCCGGATGAGGCGCGCCAGGGTCGTCTGGTGGTGATTGCCGAACATGACGACGTGAAGACGGATGCGATCCGCGCCGTTCTGATCCCCGGCGAAATGGCCGCCGAATAATGCGTCTCGCGGAGCATCCCTGTCGCATCGCCGGGCCTTCGGAGGCCTGAGCCGATGCATGTGGTGTTCCGCGAAAGCCATGGGTTGGAGGAGACCGAAACCCCCACCGATCTGGGCCAGACGCCCGCCGATCTGGTGGTGCTTTCGTTTTCCGACAGTGATCTCAGCGCTTTTGCCGCTGGCTGGCACCGGGCCAAAGGGCAGGGGACACCGCTGCCCACCCTGCGCCTTGCCAATCTCGCAGCACTCAAGCACCCGGTCTCGGTCGACACCTATGTGGAACAGACCCTTGCGGGCGCAAAGGCCGTCCTCGTCCGCCTGATCGGCGGCGTGCCCTATTGGGACTACGGCCTCACCCAACTCCGCGCACTGGCCGAGGAAACCGGCCTCTCGCTTGCCATCCTGCCCGGCGATGGTCGGCCCGATCCGCAACTCGAAGCCCTCTCCACCGTGCCCGCCGCCACGCTCCACCGGCTAAATGCGCTGATGGGGGAGGGCGGTGCTGTGGCCGCACAGGCGGCGCTGGCGCAACTGGCCCTCGCCGCCGGTCTTTATGCCGGGCCTGTCACCGGCACCAAAACCCTGCCAAGTTTCGGCTGCTGGTCCCCGGACCGCGGGGCGCGCGCCAGTGAAGCCTGTGCCACTTGCGACGGCACCTGCCCGGTGCAGTCGGACAAACCGCTCGCATTGGTGGTCTTCTACCGCGCCTATCTGGCCGCCGCCGATCTCGGCCCCGTTGAGGCCCTGTTTGACGCACTCCGCGCCCGAGGCTTCGCCGTCCAGGGCCTCTTCGCCCCGTCGCTGAAAGCCCCCGAGGCTGCCCGCTGGCTGGCCGATCGCGTCGCCTCGGCCAAACCCGCCGTCATCCTCAACGCCACCGCCTTTTCCGGCAAGGGCAGCGATGGCACCTCGCCCTTGGATGCCGCTTGCGTGCCGGTGTTTCAGATAGCCCTTGCCACCTCCAACCGCGAAAAATGGGCCGAAGCCGAACGCGGCCTCTCGCCCGCCGATCTCGCCATGCATGTGGTGCTGCCGGAAGTCGATGGCCGCATCTTCGCAGGCGTCGCATCCTTCAAGGAGGAAGGCACCACCGACCCCGACTTGCAGATCGCGCTCGCCGCCCACCGCGCCGAACCCGCCAGGATCGCGGCCATCGCCGACCGCGCCGCCGCTTGGGTGGCGCTGGGCGCGAAGCCGCCGCACGAGACTGCCCTGACCCTCGTCCTCTCCACCTATCCCGGCAAGGACTGGCAGATGGCACACGCTGTCGGCCTCGACCCGCTCGCCTCCTGCGACGCTATGCTCGCCGATCTCGCAGGCGCGGGCTACGATACCTGCACCGAAGGCCCGCTTGATGCCGCCCTGACCGAGGAACGCATCTCCTGGCCGCTCTCGGACTACCGCGCCGCACTCGCAACGCTCCCCGAAACGCTCCGCGACGACCTCACCCAAGCCTGGGGCACACCCGAAACCGACCCGCTTGTCGAAAACGACGCCTTCCACTTCCGCGCCACCCGTCGTGGCAAAGCGTTCATCGCCCTGCAACCCGAACGGGGCTTCGTCGACACCCGTGTCGATGAATATCACGACCTCGCCCGCACGCCCTGCCACAGCTACGTCGCCTTCTACCTCTGGCTCCGTCACACGGGCACCGACGCGCTCATTCACATCGGCGCCCATGGCACGCTCGAATGGCTGCCCGGCAAATCCGTCGCCCTGTCGGACGCCTGCTGGCCCGAAGCCCTGATCGGCGCGACCCCGGTCATCTACCCCTTCATCGTCAACGACCCGGGCGAGGCCGCCCAGGCCAAGCGCCGCATTGGGGCCGTCACCCTCGGCCATGTCCCGCCCCCCTTGGGCGACAGCGCCACGCCCGACCGCTTCGGCACCCTCGAATCCCTG
>JAOXSD010000282.1 GCA_025800205.1 Silicimonas sp.
CCCCAGAGTAGATCAGATTTCTTTCCCGGAGGTACTCCCATGGCCATCGTTCCCAACGACATCAGCGACGTCATCGAAGCCGACCGCGCCAATGTCTGGCACCATCTGATCCAGCACAAACCCTTTGAATCCATCGACCCCCGCGTCATGGTCGAAGGCAAGGGCATGCGCGTCTGGGATGCCACCGGCAAGGAGCATCTCGATGCGGTCTCCGGCGGGGTCTGGACCGTCAATGTCGGCTATGGCCGCGAACGGATCGCCAATGCGGTGCGCGACCAACTGCTGCAGATGCCCTATTTCGCAGGCTCCGCAGGCTCGATCCCCGGCGCGAAATTCGCCGAAAAGCTGATCTCGAAAATGCCGGGCATGACCCGGGTCTACTACTGCAACTCCGGCTCCGAGGCGAACGAGAAGGCCTTCAAGATGGTGCGCCAGATCGCGCACAAGAAATATGGCGGCAAGAAGCACAAGATCCTCTACCGCGACCGCGACTATCACGGCACCACCATCGCTTGTCTCTCGGCCGGCGGTCAGGACGAACGCGGCGCCCAATACGGCCCCTTCACCCCCGGCTTCGTCCGCGTGCCCCATTGCCTCGAATACCGCGCCCAGGTCGAGACCGAGAATTACGGCGAATGGGCCGCCAACCAGATCGAGGAAGTGATCCTGCGCGAAGGCCCCGACACGGTGGGCGCGCTCTGCCTCGAACCCGTCACCGCAGGCGGCGGCGTGATCACACCTCCAGAGGGCTATTGGGAGCGTGTGGGCGAGATCTGCGCCAAGTACGACATCCTGCTGCACATCGACGAGGTGGTCTGCGGCGTCGGCCGGACCGGCACCTGGTTCGGCTACCAACACTATGGAATCAAACCCGATTTCGTGACCATGGCGAAGGGCGTCGCCTCCGGCTATGCCGCTATCGCCTGCATGGTGACCACCGAAGAGGTCTTTGGGATGTTCAAGGAAGACGCCGATGATCCCATGGGCTATTTCCGCGACATCTCCACCTTCGGCGGCTGCACCGCAGGCCCCGCGGCGGCACTGGAAAACATGGCGATCATCGAGGAGGAAGGCCTTCTCGACAACACAACCGCCATGGGCGCGCGGCTGATCGACAACCTGAACGGGCTGATGGAAAAGCACCGGGTGATCGGCGATGTGCGCGGCAAGGGTCTGTTCTGCGGCGCCGAACTGGTGGCGGATCGCGCCACCAAGGAAGCGGTGGACGAGAAAAAAGCCCAGGCCGTGGTCGCCGATTGCATGAGCCAGGGCGTGGTGATCGGCGTGACCAACCGGTCGCTGCCGGGGCTGAACAACACGCTTTGTTTCTCGCCGGCACTGATCTCCACCGCCGATGACATCGACGAGATCACCACCGCCGTCGACAAGGCGCTGACCCGGGTCTTCTCCTGAGCCCCACCGAAACGTGATTGGCGCTGCCCCGGCCTGCATGACAGGCTGGGGCATGCGCATCCTCCTCGCCCTTCTCTGCCTCACTGCCCCGGCCCTCGCCCAGGACGGGCTGCGCGACGGCGACACACGGCCGAGCGAAGCCGAACTCGACAGCTATCTGGCAGGCCAGGTGATCGAATTCTACGACGGCTCCAAATCGCGCTACGGCCGAGATGGCAGCTATGCCTACACCTATACCGATGACGACCCGCCCTGGACCGGGCGCTACGCCATCCCCGCCCCCGGCGAGGTCTGCGTCGATTTCGACAATGGATCGCGCCGCTGCGACCTGCTGGTAAGCTCTGGAAATCGCATGGTTCTGGTCACCGCCGACGGGCTTCGGTTTCCCGTGCGGAACCGATCTGTTTACAACAAATAAGGCACGGCCGCCTTGTTGAGACCAATTTGATGCCTTAGTTTTGACACACTCGCCGCTGGGGCGGGCTGTTGTGTGTTAATAGGTGAGTGCATCGCGATGAGCGATTTTGTTGCTATGATTCTGGTTCTGGCCGCCTTGGCGGTTGCGGGCAATTTCGCGGCGGAACCGCCCGCATTCGCAAGCAATTGCGCGGGCAGCTACCTGCGCGTCTGCTGGTAAACGCGGCTTACAGCCGGTTGAGCAGATCCCGGGTCGGCCAGGCATCCGCCGGCAGGCCCAGTCGCGCCTGTTCCTTCTGCACCGCAGACCGGGTCTTGGCGCCCAGAATCCCGTCGATCCCGCCCACATCATGGCCGCGGGCGGCCAGCTTTTTCTGCAGGTTTTTCATCTGACCTTCGCTCAGCGCGGCGGTGGGCGATCCGGCTTTGTAAACCGGCGCGCCCGACAGGCGCGTGGCAAAGTAGGCCGCCGTGGTCACATAGATAAAGCTTTGATTCCATTCGAAAAACACATTGTAATTCGGATAGACCAGAAAGGCGGGACCGCCGCGCCCCTGGGGCAGCAGGATCGCCGCCTCAAGCCCCGGCGCGGCCAGTTTGCCGCCCCTTGGCTTGGCGCCCGCCGCGAGCCAGTCCGAGGCCCGCTTCCAGGTGCCCAGCCCGGTCTGCGACCAGTCGAAATTCTTCGGCAGGCTGACCTCCTGCATCCAGGGTTCGCCCCGGCGCCAGCCCAGCGAATTCAGCATCTTGCCCCCCGACAACAGCGCATCGGCCGATGACGTCTTGAGGCTCACCTTGCCGTCGCCATCGCCATCGACACCGTTTTCAAGGATGTCCTCGGGCAGCATCTGCACCATGCCGATTTCGCCCGCCCAGGCGCCCGTGGTGCGCGCCGGATCAAGGCTGCCCTGTTCGAAAAGTTCGAGAGCGGCAAACACCTGCGGACGGAACAGCTCCGGGCGCCTGCAATCATGGGCCAGGGTCACCAGGGCGTTAACGGTGTTGAAATTGCCCTGAACCGCGCCGAAGTCGGTTTCAAAGGCCCAGAAGGCCAGTAGAACCCCCCGCGAGACGCCGTAATCCCGCTCCACCCGGTCAAAGATCGCGTCATGACGCTTGGCGTTGCGCAGCCCTGCATTCAAACGGTTCTGGCTGATCAGACGGCGCGAGAAATCGATGAAGGGCATCTGGAAAATGCCCTGGGCGCGGTCGGCCTTGATCACCTTGGGATCCTGGCGAATCTTGGCAAAGAAAGTGTTAACAGATTGTTTCGAGTACCCCTTGGATAGGGCCTCAGTCTTAAGATTGTTGACGAATCCGCCAAAAGAGCCGCCACATTGTTGAGCATGGGCAAAAGCAGGGAGCAAGGCGAGTGTGACCAGGGGTAAGAGGAATTTCATGGGATTCCACCGTTGTTTTTCAGGCTGCGACCCTATCATTCCAACCGGCGGCGGCAAGCGCCACGGCTGAATCCCGCCGAGGGTTAACAAAAACCCTCAAAATTTTAACTGATCGTTAACTCCTTTGACCGCACAACCGATGCGTCGGACGCGAAGTGTGGCCAAAACATGGCTAAGAGGGAAAACTTTGATACTTATTGTAGCATCCAACGCTGAACTTTCTCACATCTGGGCGCGCCATCTGCGCCGCCAGGGGGAGGATGTCATCGTCCTGCAAAGCCAGCAGGAGGCGATCACCTATCTGCGCGGCGGCGAGGCCGATGTGATCGTGCTCGACCTGCTTTTGGAAGAGGGCAGCGCCTTCGCCATCGCCGATTTTGCCAGCTACCGGCAACCCGATGCGCGGATCGTCTTCGTGACCCGCTCGTCCTTCTTCTCGGACGGCTCGCTTTTCAACCACATTCCCAACACCGCCGCCGTGCTGCAGGAACAGACCCCGCCCACCGATCTGGCCGCCATCGTTGCCTATCACGGGCGCGCCATGGACCGGGCGCACTAGAACCCGGCGATTGCCCGCGCGATTCGCGCCACCCCTTCGGCGATCCGGTCGTCGGGGATCGAGGAATAGGCCAGCCGGAAAAACTCCGATGGCGGCGCCGCCTCTCCCGCAAAGAATGGCGCGCCGGGTTCGATCAGCACACTGTCCGCCGCCAGACGCCGCGCCAGCTCGCCCGTATCGACACCCCGGGGCGCCCGCATCCAGAAACTCGATCCGCCCTCGCCGCCCCCGGCAATCTGCAGCCCGTGCTCGTTGAACGCCGCCGCCATGATCCGCCGCCGCCGCTTGTAGGTGGCCGCCGTGCGCTTGATCAGCGCATCATAATGCCCCAGCGCCATGAAGGTCGCCGCCGTGCGCTGGATATGCCCCGGCGGATGGCGCAACACCGCCGCCCGCAGCGCGCGGGCCTCGCGGATGAAATCCCGCGACCCCACTATGTAGCCCAGCCGCAGCCCGGGAAAGAGCGATTTGGAAAACGACCCGACATGGATCACCCGGCCCTCGGTATCGAGGGATTTCAGCGCCGGTGAGGGCGGCGTCAGGAAGGACATCTCGAACTCGTAATCATCCTCCACCACGATCAGATCGTCCCGTGCCGCCCGCGCCAGAAGCGCCCGCCTGCGCGCCAGCGGCATGGTCACCGTGGTCGGGCAATGGTGGCTCGGCGTCACGAAGACCACATCGGCCGTGGCCGGGATCGCCTCGATCGCCAGCCCGCCCGCATCCACATCCACCGCCTCCACCTCGCCCCGGGTCAGCGCCAGAATCCCCGACAGCCCCGGATAGCAGGGCCGCTCGATCACCGCCTGACCACCCCCGCCCAGCAGCACCTCGGCAGCAAGCCAGATCGCGTTCTGCGCCCCCAGCGTCACCAGAATCTCATCGGGCCCGGCCAGAATCCCCCGCCGCGGCAGCGAATGGCGCGCAATGAACTCGATCAGCTTTGGATCGTCGCGATCAAAATAATCCGAGGTCATCGCATCGAAATTGCGCAACCCCAAAGCCTGCAACGCACAAAGCCGCCAATTGGCATGGTCGAACAACGACGGATCGCTCTGCCCATAGATGAACGGATAGCGGTAGCGCTGCCAATCCTCGGGCTTCGCCAGCTGCGGCGCGGCGGTGAACCGGGTGCCGATGCGGGCCGCCCAATCCACCCGATCCGCCACCGGCGCCCGCGCCCGGTCAAGCCTTGGCTGCGGCGCGGTGGCCGAGACATAATAGCCCGAGCGGCCGCGCGCGGTGATGTAATCATCGGCCTGCAACTCGGTATAGGCGAGCGTCACGGTGATCCGGCTGATCGACAGATGCCGCGCCAGACGCCGCGACGAGGGCAGTTTTTCCCCCGGGCGGAACCGGCCCGACAGAATGCCCTCGGCCACCAGCGACTGGATCTGTTGTTGCAACGTGCCCTCGAACCCGGCGTCGAGGAAGAACATGTCTTCGGAGATACCCATGCTCTGGACTTACCCGATAAGGCCAGATTGTCGAGCCTCTTGCCGCGAAGGCCCCCGTTATTCGCCCGCGATCTGCTGGCCCGGATGGAACCTTGTGTTCCGATCAATGGTGAACTGGCCCCGCTCCAGCTTGCGGAAAGTGCCGGTGCGCAGAAGCTGACCGAAGGAGCGCAGGCTGTCCTCGCGGGACATGCGAATCGTCGGATCGACCGCGGCGACCCGCTTCATGATCTCGGGCCGGGTGAACGAGCTTTGGCCCTCGCCGAAAACGGTGAAGGCCGCGGCGGCTTCCAGCAGCTCGTCAAGCTCGGTGGCCCCCATGGTGCGGGCAAATTCGACAAAATCGCCGGGCGTGTCGTTCCCGTCCAGCGCCTCGAATTCCTCATCCACCCGCTGCGAGGACACAAGCACCAGCGGCGGCGCGCTTTGCGGGCGGTCGGACGGCAGCGGCGTGGTGGCGGCCTGGGGGCGCACCACCTGGGAAAGGTCATCGCGATAGGCGCTGCGTTCCTCTTCCTCCAGCGTCTCCCGGGGCACATGGCGGGTGACCAGCCGGTCGGCCTTGGTGGCGGCGACGGCGGCGCGCATCTGCGAAATCACCCGGCGGCGGCGCACCACGTCATCTTCATTGAGCTTGTTGTCGGTCTCGTCCATGAGCCGACCCACATCCTGATCCTCTTCGACGCCCAGGGGGCGCGACAGGGTGCGGCGGCCGGGGGCCGCAGGCTGGGGCACGTCCTCTTCAAAGGCCTCGACCGGCTCCTCTTCGAAATCGTCGTCCTCCGAATCCTCCCCCATGCGGGCGGTGACATTGCCGACGATCTCCGAGATCCGGCGCGCGGTCTCGTCATCGTCCTCCTCGGCACCCTCAACGGGGGCAGGGTCAGGTTCCTCGGTGTCCGCCTCGGGCGCGACTTCGGCAAAGCTGTCTTCGGCGGCGGCGAATCCATCCTCGGCCGGCGTGTCCTCTTCGGCCTCCTCGGCCAGAAGCTCGGCGGCGGTCCGGGCCGGATCGGAGCTGTCACCGGCCTCGGCATCCGATGCCTCTGCCGTCAGCTCGGCCTCGGTGAGGCTGTCGTCCTCATGCTCCGTCTCATGGGTTTCCTCGTCATCGGCCAGATCGGCGGTGATCGCCTCGATGGTCGATGGCTGCGCCTGCTCGCGGCGTGCGGCGCGTACCTCCTCGGCGGTCTCGACCCGGGCCTCCTGCGGCGTGGCCTCCAGATTGCGGGAGACCACGGCCCGGATGCGGCGCAGTTTCTCGGCCACGGTTTCCGCCGGGCCGCCAGCGGCGATGCGGGCGGCCGGATCGATGGCCAGCACATCCTCGGGCTCGTCCGCCATCAGGAAATCATCATTGAAGGTCAGCGGGCCGGTGCCGGTGTCGGGCGTGTCCGCCCCACGCGCAGGCCCGGGCTTCGGCGCCCGGGTCGCGGCGCTGACCACGCGAGCGGCGATCGAGCCGATATCCTCGTCCTCGGGCCCGTCCGGCGCGGCGGTCTCTTCAACCGGAACCTCATCCACCGCTGCGACCGGTTCGGGGGGCTCCGGGCTCTCGTCCGCCGGTGCTTCGACCACAGCCTCGTCGGGCGCCGTCTCTTCGATCACGGTCTCTTCGGGCGCCGCTTCCCCGATCACGGTTTCTTCCGGGTCCAGCTCGGCGGGGCTCGCCTCAACCTCCGGGGCCGGTTCGGCGACGGTCTCGGGCGCCGACCCCACCTGGCGCAGGGACACGCCCTGATCGCTCAGCCGCGCCTCGACCCGGCGGTTGACCTCGCGCTCGGCGATATTCTGGAGCATCTCCACATCCGGCGTCGGCGGTTCGGCTCCGAAATAGCGGTCGTCGGCGGCCAGATCGCGGAAATATTCCGCAATGTCGCGCATCGCACCAAGCGGATCATCGAACCCTTCCAGCGTGCAGCTGAAAGTTCCGTAGGACACCGTCAGAATTTTACTCGAGCCATCCATGAAGGTCGCTTTCTCTCCCATTGGGCAACAATGTGTTTACCACCGGGCCAGACGAAAATAGGAACAGTCGTGGGGAATTCACAAGATTTTTTAGGGACAGAAATGGGGCAGTGGCCTTGAGGTTAGGGAACAATCTTTCATGAACCAACGCATTGTCCAGAGCAAAACCCCTGTTTTACTGGTGGGTGGCGGGTCTCCGCGCCCGGAAGATTTGGGCAAAATCAAGGCATTGGCCCCGACTGTCATCGCCGCCGACGGCGGCGCCGATTTTGCCATGGCCGCCGGGCTGCGCCCCGAGGCGGTGATCGGGGATATGGATTCGATTTCGCCCGCGCGTGCCGCCGATCTCGGGGCGGAGGCGCTGATCGAATACCGCGACCAGAATCTGACCGATTTCGAAAAGGCGCTTCGGCTGATCGAGGCGCCGCTGGTGATCGCCGCCGGGTTCACCGAGGCGCGGCTCGATCATACGCTGGCGAATTTCGCCATCCTCGCCCGCAGGATCGGGTCGCCCTGTGTGCTCTGGGGCGAGACCGACATCGCCTTTGCAGCCCCCGAACGGATCGCGCTGGATCTGCCCACCGGCACCCGCCTGTCGCTCTTTCCCCTGCAGCCCATGGGCGGACGCTCCGAAGGCTTGCTTTATCCGATCAACGGGCTGGTGCTCGACCCGCTCGGCCGGCTTGGCACATCGAATGCGGTGACCGGGCCGGTGACCCTCGCATTCGACGCGCCGGGCACGATCATTCTGCTGCCCCGGGCGCATCTGGCGCCGGTGATGACCGCGCTGACCGGCTGAGCCGCTGCTCGCGGAAAATGATGTAGAGCCCTGCACCGATGGTAATCTGAATACCCAGCAGCGCCAGACCATTGGGAAAATCCCGGAAGATCAGCCAGCCGATCACCGCGGCGACCGGGATCTCCAGATACTGCATCGGCGCCAGCGTCGCCGAGGGCGCATAGCGCAGGGCCGAGGTCATCAGAAGATGCGCCCCGGTGCCCAGAAACCCCATGGCCAGGATCAGCCCCCAGGTGCCGTTCTCGGGCCAGGTGAGCGCGAAACCGGGCACATTCAGCGGGGCGAAAATCACCATCACCGGCAGCAACATGGCGCAGGCCAGCACGCCCGAGACCATCTGAAGACTGACCGCATCCACCTCCTTGGCCAATTGCCGTGTGGCCAGCATGAAAAGGGCGAAATCGAGGGCGACGCCCAGGGGAAGCAGCGCGGGCCAGCCGACCTCGGCGAAGCTGGGCTGGACGACGAAAAGCGTGCCAATGAAGCCCACGGCGCAGGCGATGAGGCGGCGGCTGCCGACCTCTTCGTTCAGGATGAAGCGGCCGAGGAGCAGCATGATGAAGGGCATGACGAAGGCGATGGCGACCGCGTCGGCCAGGGGCAGGTAGCGCAGCGAGAGGAACATCATGCCGATGCCGGCCATGTGCAGGACGGCGCGCCAGGTGATGAGCCGGAGATGGGCCAGCGCGCCCAGGACCGGCAGGCCCCAGAGATGGACGATGGGGAGCAGAACAAGGGCTTGCACGCCCATGCGGATCAGCACGAGTTGGGCGACGTCGATCTGGCCGCCGAGGAGCTTGGCGGTGGCGTCGCCCAATGGCGCGGCAATGCAAAAGCCCAGCATGAGGAAGATGCCGAGGACGGGTCTGTCGTCTTTCATGGGTCGAGACTAGGGGATTGGGCGGGGAAGGCAATTGGTGGGGGGCAAAAGCGGACGAAACGTGGGTTTTGCTGGGAGTTCAAGGGGTAGAGGGTAGGTTTCGCAGCGAAACGTGATTCGGCTAAGCCTTTGATAATGAACCTAATTACAGGTCGCTCGCTTGGGTAACGATGGGGAAATCGGGGTTTGGTTCAAAGGGTTGGGTGGCGTGCGCTGAGTTCACTTTTGGCTGGGCCGGGGTTGGTGGGGGAAGGGTCTTCGAAGACCCTTGGGAAAATGCTTCGAAGCATTTTTCGGGGCGCGGTGGGGATGTTTGCGGTGAGCCAAAAAAGACATGATTCCGGTTCCGCGAGTTTCACTGGACAGGATTTCAATCCAGAGCCAGATTTCTCTTATGGCAAATCTCGCAGCACTGACGCACTTGTTCGAACGCACATACCCTGAGGTTGGCGTCGATTATGGGAACAACGTAGGTGCGCAGGCACTTGGTGTTATCTGGTCCATGAACCAAGACTTTCTCCGTGAACTACGGGAAGAGCTAGCGTCGGTGCAGAAACGAGTTGCAAAAGAAGAGGTCTTAAAGCTGCAAAAGGAGCATGCAGACTACTGCTTGTTTATGCCGGAGACATACATTGATGACCTAGAACACGTTGTTGGCGCAGTAGATTATGCGCTCAAGAACCAAATTACAGCCTACAACCTTCAGAGCCATATCGATAAATTATGCAGGCTGGGGATTAGGTAGCCAATTCAACCCAGATATTGACATTCGACACCGCCCCCAAACACCCGCCCCCCACCGTTCCGCCCTTGCCCCGCCCCCGCCAAGGCGCTTTAACCTGCCGCGACGTTCCTTGGTAAAGCCGCCCCATGTCCCAGTCCCAGCCCCGCGTGTCGGCCATTCTCGGGCCCACCAACACCGGCAAGACCCATTATGCCATCGAGCGGATGCTCGCCCATCGCACGGGGATGATCGGCCTGCCGCTCAGGCTGCTGGCCCGCGAGGTCTATGATCGGATCGTTGCCCTGCGCGGGCCGTCTGTCGTGGCTCTGGTCACGGGCGAGGAGCGGATCGTGCCGGACCGGGTGCAATATTGGGTCTGCACCACCGAGGCCATGCCCGAGGGGCTGGGGGCGGATTTTGTTGCCGTCGATGAGATCCAGCTGTGTGCCGATCCCGAGCGGGGGCATGTGTTTACCGACCGGTTGTTGAACGCGCGCGGGCTGTTGGAGACGCTGTTCATGGGCGCCGACACGATGCGCGGGGTGATTGCGGCGCTGGTGCCGGGTGTGCAGTTTCAGCGGCGCGAGCGGTTTTCGACGCTCAGCTATACCGGATCGAAGAAAATCTCGCGGATGCCGGGGCGGGCCGCGATTGTCGGGTTTTCGGTCGATGGGGTCTATGCGATTGCCGAATTGTTGCGGCGCCAGAAAGGCGGCGCGGCTGTCGTGATGGGGGCGCTGAGCCCGCGCACGCGCAACGCCCAGGTCGAAATGTATCAGAATGGCGAGGTCGATTATCTGGTGGCCACCGATGCCATTGGCATGGGGCTCAATCTGGACATCGAACATGTGGCTTTTTCGTCGCTCATCAAGTTCGACGGGCGGCGGATGCGCGAACTTCAGCCGAACGAATTGGCGCAGATCGCGGGGCGTGCGGGGCGGTATCGGACCGATGGCACCTTTGGGGTGACCGGGGAGGCGCCGCCTCTGGAAGATCGCGTCGTGGATGCGATCACGTCGCACAGTTTCACGCCGCTGCGGAAATTGCAGTGGCGCAACGGGCGGCTGGAATTTGGCACGATTGAGCGGCTGATCGCGGCATTGGAAGCGCCTGCGGAAGGCGAGCATCTGGTGCGGGCGCGCGAGGCCGATGACCTGATCGCCCTTAAAACACTGGCCCAAGAGGCCGAAGTGGCGGCGCGGGCGAGCGATGGGGCCTCGGTGCGGCTTTTGTGGGATGTCTGCCGGATTCCGGATTTCCGGGGCATCAGCCATCAGGAACATGCGGGGCTTCTGGGCACGATTTTCGGCCATTTGCATGAGCGCGGTCAAGTGCCCGACGCGTGGATGGCCGCACAGATCAACCGGCTCGACCGCAGTGACGGCGACATCGACACATTGTCGCGACGTCTGGCCTTTATCCGCACATGGACTTATGTGGCGCAGCGCCGGGGCTGGTGCGCGGATGAATCCCATTGGCGTGAGGCGACTCGCGCTGTAGAAGACCGCCTGTCGGATGCGCTGCATGCGGCATTGACCCAGAGATTTGTCGACCGGCGCACATCGGTTCTGATGCGCCGGTTGAAACAGAAGGAGGTCCTTGTGGCCGAGGTGAACGACAAAGGTGAAGTGACGGTCGAAGGCCAGTTCGTGGGCCGTCTGGAAGGCTTTCGCTTCCATCAGGATGCCTCCGCCACCGGCGATGAGGCGAAGACGCTGAAGGCGGCGGCGACGGCGGCGCTGGGGCCGGAGTTCCATTTGCGGGCGGACCGGTTCTATAACGCGCCCGACACCGAGATGGATTTCACCGAGCAAGGTGGTCTGATGTGGGGCGAGCAGGCCGTCGGCAAGCTCACGCGCGGTGACAACCCGCTGAAACCGCAGGTCGTGCCCTTCGTGGATGAAGAGGCCGGGAGCGAAGTCACCGAAAAGGTGCAGCGCCGGTTGCAGCATTTCATCGACCGCAAGGTGGCGGCGCTGTTCGAGCCGCTCTTTAACATCGAGGGTGACGAGACGCTCACCGGCATGGCGCGCGGCTTCGGGTTCCGCATGGTCGAGGCCATGGGTGTGGTGGATCGCCGGTCGGTGGCGACCGAGGTGAAGGATCTCGATCAGGATGCGCGCGGGCTGCTGCGCAAGCATGGGATTCGCTTTGGCCAGTTCACCATCTTCATGCCGCTGCTGCTGAAACCCGCGCCCACGCGCCTGCGTCTGGTGCTGGCCTCGCTGGCCGCAGGCGCTGATGAATTCCCCGAAAGCCCGCCGCCGGGGCTGGTGACGATCCCCAATGTCAGCGGTGTGCCTGAAGCCACCTATATGATGGCCGGGTACCGGCCTGCGGGCGAACGGGCGATCCGCATCGACATGCTGGAGCGTCTTGCGGACATGCTGCGAGCCGAGGACAGCCGCGGTGGCTTCGAGGCCAAGGCGGACATGCTGTCGATCACCGGCATGACGCTGGAGCAATTCGCCAATCTGATGGAGGGGCTGGGGTATAAGGCCGAACGCGGCGAGCGCGAGAAGGTGAAACCCGAGGCACCTGCGACTGAGGCTGCGCCCGACGCGCCCACAGCGGAAGCGGAGGCCCCTGCCCCCGAGGCCGAGGCGGAAACACCCGCCGAAGACGCAGCCCCCGAAGGCCCCGAGATGGAGGTGTTCTTCACCTTCACCTGGGGCGGTCAGCGTCAGGGGGGCAAGCCCCAGGGTCGCGGTCAGGGCACGCCGAAAGGCAAGCCGCGCGGCAAGGGCAAACCTCAGAAAGGCGGCGGCAAAAAGCCCCGCAATTTCGAATCGCGCCCGCCGAAGAAAGACAAGATCGACCCGGACAACCCCTTTGCCGCCGCGCTGATGGGGCTGAAAACCGGCGACAAGTAGGGCGTGGCCCTTCTTCCTGTTGAAAATACCTCGGGGGGCCGCCTGCAAGGCGGCGGGGGCAGCGCCCCCTGGCGTGACCGGTGACCGGCTCCCAGCGCCTCGATCAATGGCTTTGGCATGCGCGGTTTTTCAAGACCCGCAGCCTTGCCACCAAACAGGTCACCGGCGGCCATGTGCGGGTCGACGGGGAGCGGGTCACCAAGGCGGCCTTTGCGCTGAAGCCGGGCCATGTGCTGACCTTTCGGCAAGCCCGGCAGATCAAGGTGATCGAAGTCACCCATCTGGCCAACCGGCGGGGCCCGGCGCCCGAGGCGCAGGCGCTTTACCTCGACCGGTCTCCACCGCCCGAGGACACTCCGCCGGCAAACCCAAAGTTCGAGGGCAAGGGGCGGCCCAGTGGGAAAGATCGTCGCAACGCGCGGCTTCACAAGGGCGGCGCGCTTGAATAAACCCGCGTGTCAGGTTACCTGCCCATGGTTGAACAAGTGAGACCCGCCGATGACCTATGTTGTCACCGAAAACTGCATCGCCTGCAAATACACCGATTGCGTGGAAGTCTGCCCCGTAGATTGTTTCTATGAGGGTGAGAATTTCCTGGTGATCCACCCCGATGAATGTATCGATTGCGGCGTCTGCGAACCGGAATGCCCCGCCGATGCAATCCGGCCCGACACCGAGCCGGACATGGAGAAATGGGTCGAGTTCAACCGCAAATACTCGGAAATCTGGCCGGTGATCGTCTCCAAGCGCGACCCGCTGCCCACCGCCGAGGAGATGGACGGCAAACCCGACAAGATGGGGCTGTTTTCCGAAAAACCCGGCGAGGGCGACTGAGCCCGGCCTAAGCCTCGGGCGTGATCAGATTGGCCATCAGCCGGAAGGCGCCCGGCACCAGATTGTCCATCTGGTGATGCAGGATCAGCGCGCAATGGCGGTGGCAGCCTGCATCGAAACGCCCTGAGAGCAGCGCGCCCCGGTGCGGCGCTTCGCCCGGATCGGCCAGTTCGATCAGCGGCGTATAGGCCGCGTCCCAGCTTTTGGCGAAATAGAGCCCGCGTTCCTTGACCCAGCCCCCCCAGTCTTCGGGCCCGATCGGGTTCGGCCCGGCCAGCACCGGGTGGTCGGTCAGGGGATGGATCTCGGCGCTCTCATCGGTCACCCGGTAGCGCAGCGAGGGCTGGCCGATCTCCAGCGACGCGAGGCCGGTGGTGGCAGGATCCCAATTGTCCCAGGGCCGGTGATAGAGCGTGACCAGCGTGCCCCCTGCCCGGGTCCAGGCGTGAAGCGCGGGCAGCGCGTCTGCGAGGCCGGGGCGGAAGCGCAGGGCGAAGATGCCGATCACGATCGTGTCGAAGGCGGCGAGCCGTTCGGGCGTGAGCGCGCCTGCCTCCGAAAGGTCGGTCACATCGAGCCCGAGGGCCGAGAGCCAGCCCCCCACCCGGTCATTGCCGCCGCCGATATAGGCCAGCTTGACCTCGGGCAGCTCGACCCGGAGCGCCAAGAGGCGCAGGGTGGCGGGAGCGGCCGCATGGGTCGGGTCCACATGGGGGTGGTCGATCATCTGCACGTTCTGGGCGGCGCGGCCTTCGTCCAGGAGCGGCAGCACGTGGAGCCCCTCGGCCAGATCGTCGGGTGTTTTGCCGGTGATCCGCGTGGGCGCGCGGTCGGAGTGCCAGCCGGGCGGCAGGTCGAGATCGGCCGGCCCCCGGCTCTGCAGCCGGGCGCTGAAGCGGCGGTTGTCCCGGGTGAGGTTGAGGACCACGGCGTCGGGGGTGATGCTGGCAGCCGGGGTGGGCAGCACCACCGGCGGGCGGTCCATCGGCAGGGAAATGTCGGCGCCAACCCCTTGGTGGGTGAAGCGGAGGGTCAGGGCGGGGGCGTCGGGCGCTGCGGGATCATAGGCGGCGCGGTAGGGATCGCCGGGGCGGGTGCCCTGGGCGATGTGCAGTGTGCCTGCGTCGCAAGACCAGCCTTCGGGCAGATCGAGCGTGACGTCGAGCGCCTCGGCCTGCCCGGGGTGGCTTTCGAGATGCAGCGCGGTGCTGTCGCCGGGGTTGAGGAAGGCATCCCCCGCCCAGGCGCGGGCCTCGACCCCGAGGGCCAGGGCGGCGACGCGGGAGAGCTGCGTCTCCTTGGCATCAAGCCGGTGCAGGATGTCGCCCGCCGCCGCCTCGGGGCAGGCCTCCCTTGCGGCGCGCAGGAATGGGAGGGCGGCCAGGGCAGCGTCGGCCAGTGCGGCGGTCTCGGGGAAGGCGGCAAGGGCGCGGTCGATCTGGGCCTGCGTTGCATTGAGCGGTTCGGCGAGGGTGGCGGCCCCCGGAAGGGTGGCGAGATCGGCGAGTGTCGTGGGCAGGCCCGCGCCGAGGCTGTCGTCGGGCCCCGGCAGGATCGTTTCGGCCAGGTGCAGCGGCCAGTCGCGGCGCGTGCCTGCGGCGACCCAGCGCCCCATGCCCTGGGTGCGGTGACAGGCGCGGGATTGCTGGCCGATGCGCTCCCAGTCCCAGCCGCTGACCGGATCGGCGCCGTCCCCCGGGATCACCAGCGTGGCCGGCGGCGGCGGCAGGTCGTCGTCATAGGCCTGGCCGGCGCCGGACCAGGCGGGCAGGTAGAGTTTCTTGACCTGCCAGGGCGGCAGGTCGCAGGGATAGTCGGGATCGGCGGCGGCGCGCATGGCTTCGGCGGCGGCCTGGGTCATCGCCCGGTGGTGGCCGTGCTGGCCGGGCACATCGAGAAAGGTGGGGCAAATGATGTCGGGGCGTTCAAGGCGCAGGATTTCGACAAAGCGCTTGAGAGTGCGGGCGTGCCCCCAGCGGGCAAGGGTTTCCTCGCCGCTTTTCGAGAAACCGAAATCGGTGATCGTGTCGTCGGGGGTTTCGGAATGCCAGTACATGCGCATGCCCAGCACGTCGCAGGCCCGTTCCATTTCGCGGGTCCGGAGCGCGCCGAGGGCCGCGCCGCTTTCGCGCCCGATGTCATTCTGGCCGCCCTCGCCCCGGGTCGAGCAGGCATAGGAGAGGTTGATCCCGTCGCGGAAAGCCAGCGCGGCCAGCATGCCGGAGATCTCGTCATCGGGATGGGCGCCGGTCTGCATGAAACGGAGGGTCGAGCGCAGCGGGCGCAGGGCCCACCAAAGCTCGATGATCCGGGGGCGCGCCCGGTCTTCGGTGATCCGCCGCTGCTGTTCGGTGGCCATCAGCGTGCCCCCAGGACGGCGGCGGCGATCTGCGGGGTGAAGGCGTGGTTGACCACCAGGGCGGCGGCTCCGAAGGTGGCGGTCATCCGCCCCGAGGCGCCGCGCATCAGGCGCGGCTGCGCCCGGTCGATCCGGTTCGAGACCGAACGCTCCGGGAGGCGCAGATGGGCGACCAGATGGTCGAGCATGTTGTCCGGCATGGCACCTCCGAGGATAATGGTCTGCGGATCAAAGAGGTTTTCCACCGTGGCGATGGCGGCGGAAAGCGGTTCGATCGCCGCCTCCAGCCAATGGGTCAATTGCAGGTCGTTTTCGCTGTGCAGCCGGGCCAGATCCGCCACCGTGGCGTTTGCGCCATCGGGGCCGAGGGCGGCGGCCAGCGAGCGGCGGCTGACCATGTCCTCGAGCATCACCAGCGCGCCCGCCGAAGGCACCTGCAGGGTGCCGATTTCGCCGGCATTGCCGAAGCCGCCGGCCACCAGACGGCCGCCGCTGACCACGCCGAGCCCGAGACCCGAGCCGAAATAGATGAAGGCATAGTTGCCAAGCCCCTGGGCCACCCCGCGCACCCGCTCGGCAATCGCCGCCGCATTGGCGTCGTTCTCCACCAGCACCGGCGTGCCCAGCGCTTCGGAGAGCCAGGTGGCGGGCGGGGTTTCGTCCCAGATGTCCAGCTCGGACGCCCCGCCGCGCAGGCCGGTGCGGCCGAAGGGACCGGGCATCACCACCCCAAGCCCGAGGAGTTTCGCCGGATCGCACTCCGCCGCCTCGAGGATCTCGGCCCGCATGTGGCGCACCGCCTCGACCACGCCGGCGCGGTCGCGCGCGCCCAGGGGCGCACGCCGTTCCACCACCGGTTCGCCGCAGAGGTTCAGAAGACCACCGAACACCGCATCGGGGCGGATCTCGATCCCGGCGGCAAATCCGCCAGCGGGGTTGAGCGAATATTGCGCCACCGGCACCCCGCGCGACACCGAGCGGTGGCCCTGCGCGACGATCAGCCCGTCGGCCAGCAGATCGGCGATGATGTTCGACACGGCCTGGGTGGAAAGGCCCGAGGCGCGGGCGATCTCGGCGCGGCCGATGCGCTCGGCGCTTTGGATCCGCCCCAGCACCATCTGCCGGTTGTGGCCGCGCGCGCGCCCCGCATTCGCCCCCACCACCTTGTCAAGAAGATCGCTCATCCTTCCCTCCTAGACCACGCCGCTTGATAGCTCAAGAAAGTTGAGTTAACAATGACTTTACATGCGCCCCACCCTGGGCCTCCATTGGTTATAGGGTGAGAAATAACAGCAGGGAGAGATTCAATGAAGACCACCACATTCAAGGCGCTTGCGTTGAGCGCGGCCACTTCGGTGGCAACCCTTCTGGGCAGCGCCGCCCAGGCCGTTGAGATCGAATATTGGCAGTATTTCTTCGACGCCCGCGTCACCGCCATGGAGCAGCTGATCGAGAATTTCGAGGCGGCCAATCCGGGCATCACCGTGAAGATGACCCATTTCCCCTATGCGGATTACCGCACCAAGGTGGCCGCTGCGATCCCCGCAGGCGAAGGCCCCGATGTGGTGCAGCTGTTCTATGGCTGGCTGAATGATTACGTCGATGCCGAGCTGATCCAGCCCCTGCCCGCCGAGGCCTTCCCCGCCGCCACGGTGGATGCGGAGTTCTTCCCGATGGTGCAGGCGATGAAGGATGGCGATCAATATTGGGCGCTGCCCACCGCCGTGCGCTCGCTGGCCCTGTTCTACAACACCCGCCTTCTGGAAGAGGCCGGGGTGGAGCCGCCGACCACGATCGACGAGATGATGGCCGCCGCCGCCGCCATGACCAAGCGCGACGGCGCGGGCAATATCACCCAGGTGGGGATGACGGCCGGCATGACCGCCCAGGATCACCATTGGTGGCGTGAGGGTCTGATCCGGCAGATGGGCGGCGAGCCTTACGCCGATGATTACACGACAGTGACCTACAATTCCGACGCCGGTCTGAAGGCGCTGGAGATGTATGTGGGCATGGCCACGGGCGACGATGCGATCACCGCCTTCGGTTTCATGGATGAGCCGCAAGCCGCCTTCAAGGCCGGGCGCGCGGGCATGCATATTGACGGGTCGTTCCGGATCGGGTCGCTCAACAAGACGCGCGGTCTGAAATGGGGTGTGACCGAACTGCCTGCCACGGCGGATGGCACCCGGTCGAACTATTCCTCCTATTGGGTGAACGCGATCACCACCAAGGCCGAGGGCGAGAAATACGACGCCGCGGTCAAGTTCATGGCCTATGTGACCTCGGACGAGGCGATGCAGATCTGGCTCGACGTGGTGGGCGAACTGCCAGCGAAACCTTCGGTCGGGCTGACCGAGGCCAATGCGAACAACGAGACCTACGGCCCGTTCATCCGTGGTCTTGCCTATGCCAACACCACCAAGTTCGCCAATGAAAGCGCTCAGCGTCAGCTGATGGTGGAAATGGTCGAACGGATCACGCTCGAAGGCATGTCGCCCGCCGACAGTCTTGCCATGGCCGCCGAGGCCGAGCAGAAGCTGTTGGACGAATATTACGCAAAGTAAGCGGAACGCCCCGGCGGTCTCGCCGGGGCTCACCCTTTGAGGCGCCATGACGCTCTTTCGCGACCTTACCATCAAGCAAAAGCAGATCGTCTGGGCCTGGGCCTTTCTGGCGATCCCGGTGCTGTTTTACGGCATCATCCGGTTTTATCCGACCGGCAATGCGATCCTGATCAGTTTTCAGGACTGGAACCTTCTGGGCGCGCGGACCTGGACCGGGCTGGACAATTACCAGAAGCTGTTCGCCGATCCGGTGTTCTGGAAAGTGTTCAAGAACACCTTCGTCTACCTGCTTCTGGGCACGCCGATCAGCCTCGTGGTGAGTTTCTTCATCGCCTATCATCTGGACAAGACCCGCTTCATGCACGGGTTTCTCCGGATGCTCTATTTCCTGCCGTTCATGACCTCTGCCGTGGCCATGGCCTGGGTCTGGCGCTGGTTCTATCAGCCTGTTCCCATTGGGCTTTTCAACAATTTCCTGTCGACCTTCGGCATTCCGCAGATCAATTTCCTGAACTCCACCACCAATGCGCTGCCGGCGATTCTGGCACCGGCGATCTGGGCCGGGCTCGGGTTTCAGATCATCATTTTCATGGCCGGGCTGCGCGCCATTCCGCAAAGCTATTATGAGGCCGCGCGCATTGACGGCGTGTCGAACTGGACCGTGCTGCGCGAGATCACCCTGCCGCTCTTGAAGCCGACGATCGTGTTTATCGTGGTCTTCTCCTCGATCGGATTTCTGCGGATCTTCGATCACGTCTTCAACATGACGACGAACAACCCCGGCGGGCCGCTCAATTCCACCAAGCCGCTGGTGCTGATGATCTACGAGACCGCGTTCACCTCCTTTGACATGGGATATGCCGCCGCCCAGACCGTGGTGCTGTTTCTTGTCCTACTGGTGGTCAGCCTGATCCAGTTGCGCATTCTGAGGGACGGGTGATGGCCGCGACCGACGATATCCGCGCCTCCTCGGCGACGCTGCTCGAGGGCGGGACGCCGAAGCGGCCTGCAAACATGGGCCAGTATCTCCGTTGGGCGCTGCTTTTTGGTGGCGGCATCCTGATGGTGATGCCGATCGCCTACATGATTTCGACCTCGCTGAAATGGCCGCACGAGGTCTATAATCTGAAGCTTATTCCTGAAGAACCGACGATTGAGAATTACACCTATGTTCTGGAAGACGGGCGGTTCTTTCTGTGGTTCTTCAACTCCATCGTGATCGCGTTGCTCACCACGCTCTGCAATGTGATCTTTGACAGTCTGGTGGGCTATACCCTGTGCAAGTTCCGGTTTCCCGGCCGCTACATCGTCTTTATCGCGATTCTGTCGACCCTGATGATCCCGACCGAGATGCTGGTGATCCCCTGGTATCTGATGAGCCAGCAATTCGGCTGGCTCGACTCCTATTGGGGCATCATGTTCCCCGGGCTGATGACCGCCTTTGGCACTTTTCTGATGAAGCAGTTCTTTGAAACCGTGCCCGATGATTTCATCGAGGCGGCACGGATCGACGGGCTCAACGAGTTGCAGATCTGGTGGGTGGTCGCCATGCCGCTGGTGAAACCGGCGCTGGCGGCGCTGGCGATTTTCGTCTTTCTCGGCAACTGGACCGCATTCATCTGGCCGCTGATCGTGACCAATTCGGTGGAGATGTACACCCTGCCCGTGGGCCTTGCCTCCTTCGGGGACGAGGCGGATGTGGCCTGGGAACTGATCATGACCGGAGCGGCGATTTCGACCATTCCGACGCTGATCGTTTTCCTGATTTTCCAGCGCTTCATCATTCGCGGCGTGGTCATGGCGGGGTTGAAAGGGTGAGCGCTGGACCGATGACATCGGCAAGACCTCCGATGAAGGTTTCAAGACGCGACCGCGCGGAGCGTGGGCGCGTAAGTGCCCCTGCCCCCGGAGATTTCGCCCCATGACCGACACCAGCACCTTCCCCGACCCGACCTATCGCGACACGGTGCTTGCGCCGCTTTTTGAGGGCGTGAAAACCCATTACGTTCAAGGCTTTGACGCGATCAATCGGGCGCATCTGGTGATGCTGACCGAGACCGGAATCCTGCCCCGCGCGGAGGCCGCCAAGCTGGCCCGCGCCCTCGAAGAGATCGCCGGGGAGACCGATCTCGAGAGCCTCACCTATACCGGCGAACATGAGGATTACTTCTTCTGGGTCGAGGCGCAACTGAAGGCGCGGCTGGGCGATCTGGGTGGTGCGTTGCACACGGCGCGGTCGCGCAACGACATGGATCACACATTGTTCAAACTGGCTCTGCGCGCCCGCGCGATCGCGCTGATGGAGCAGCTTCTGACCCTGATCCGCGCGCTGACCGACAAGGCGGAGGCCGAGGCCGAAACGCTGATCGTCGCCTATACCCATGGCCAGCCCGCCCAGCCGTCGACCTTCGGTCACTACCTTGGCGCCGCCATCGAAACACTGATCCGCGACGCAGAACGGCTGGAGGCGGCGATCCGCAATCTGGATCATTGCCCCATGGGGGCCGCCGCCATCACCACCTCGGGCTTTCCCATCGACCGGGAGCGGATGGCGGAGCTTTTGGGCTTCGACGGACCGCTCCTGAATTCCTATGGCTGCATCGCCTCGGTCGATTACATCACCGGGCTCTACTCCGCAATCAAGCTGCCCTTTCTGCATCTTGGCCGCCTCATTCAGGACATGGCCTTCTGGTCCGCTTTCGAAGTCGGTCAGCTTTATGTGCCCAATTCCATGGTGCAGATTTCGTCGATCATGCCGCAGAAACGGAACCCGGTGCCGATCGAACATCTGCGCCATCTGGCCAGTGTCACACTCGGACGTTGCGACATGATGGTTAACACAATGCACAATACGCCGTTTACAGACATGAATGACAGCGAAGGCGAAGTTCAACAGGCCGGCTATGGCGCCTTTGACAGTGGTGCGCGGGTGCTGGACCTCTTGACCGCGCTTCTGCCGGCCTGTTCGATCAACACCGCGCGGGTCCGGGCGACATCGGACGCTGCCTGCGTCACCATCACCGAACTGGCCGACACGCTGGTGCGCGACGAAGGGCTGAGCTTCCGCGCCGCCCATGAGATCGCCGCGCGCACCGCACGCGCGGTGATCGCCCAAGGGGCCGGGCTGGGCGCCGGGTTCGACGCCTTTGCCGCCGCTTTCGAGGGCGAGACCGGGCGCGCGACCCGGCTGACGCCCGAAGCCTATGACACGGCGATTGCGCCGGAGACCTTCGTGGCGCGCCGCGACCGGCCCGGCGGGCCGGCCCGCCCGGCGCTGGCCCGGGCCCTGGCCCGCTACCGGCGTGACACGGGCGCGCTCGAGACCGGGCTTGCCGCCCGAAAAACCCGAATTGCCGCGGCAGAACAGGATCTGTCATCGGCGTTTCAATCCCTAACGGAGCGCTGATCATGTCCGGCCTGAGCTTGCGCAAACTGGTAAAAACCTACGACAAAACCGAGGTGCTGCATGGCATCGACCTGGAGGTGGAAGACGGCGAATTCATCGTGCTGGTCGGGCCGTCGGGCTGCGGAAAATCCACCACCCTGCGGATGATCGCGGGGTTGGAGGAGGTCTCCTCGGGCGTGATCGAAATCGGCGGCCGGGTGGTCAACAATCTGGAGCCGAAGCACCGCGACATCGCCATGGTGTTCCAGAACTACGCGATCTATCCGCATATGTCGGTGCGCAAGAATATCGGCTTTGGTCTGCGCGCCTCGAGCGCCCCGAAGGCGGAAAAGGAGGCGCGCATTCAGGAGGTGGCAGGCCAATTGGACATGCTGGATCTGCTCGACCGGAAGCCCAGCCAATTGTCCGGCGGACAGCGGCAGCGGGTGGCCATCGGGCGCGCCATGGTGCGCAATCCGGCGGTGTTTCTGTTTGACGAGCCGCTGTCCAATCTCGATGCACAATTGCGCACCCAGATGCGGCTGGAGATCAAGAAACTGCACCAGCGGGTGGGTGCCACGATCCTGTTCGTGACCCATGATCAGGTCGAGGCGATGACCCTGGCGGACCGGATCGTGATCATGAAGGACGGCCATATTCAGCAGGTCGGCACGCCTTCCGAGGTCTATCACACGCCTGCGAACATGTTCGTTGCACAATTCATCGGCGCGCCTGCAATGAACATGATTGCAGGCGAAGCCCTTGAAAATGGTGATATTTCCCTGGAAAGCGGCGGCAGGATTGCGGTGGATGCGGCGCCGGGTGCCGGGCGGAAGCTGGTGCTGGGGGTGCGGCCCGAGGATCTGAGCACGGGCGCCGAGAAGCCGATCCTCACGGGCAAGGTGGCGCTGCGCGAGCCCCTGGGCCATGAGACGCTGATCTATCTTGAGACCCCTGCGGGTGAGGTGATCGCCAAGGCCGATGGCCGCCGTCCACCGGAGATCGGGGCCATGGTGGAACTGGGGGCCGCGCCTGAAAACCTGCATCTGTTCGATGCGGACACCGGGGCGACGCTGCGGTGAGCGCGGCCTGTCCCCTCCCCAAGGTGCTCTGCGTCGGGCGGCTTTATTGCGACATGATCTTCACCGATCTGCCGCGCCTGCCGACGGCGGGCACGGAGGTGTTCGCGGGCGGGCTTGGGCTCCATGCCGGCGGCGGGGCGGCGATCACCGCGGGCCATCTGGCGGCCCTTGGGCACCGGGCGGCGCTGGCCGCCTATCTGCCCGGCGCGGGCTTTGGCGCGGCGGTGCGGGCGGAGTTGGATCCGCTGGGCATTGACCTGAGCCTTTGTGCCGAAGCGCCCGGCGGACTTGATCCCCAGGTCACCGTGGCGATGGTTCAGGCGGGCGAGCGGGCCTTTGTCACCCGGCGGATCGGGGCGGCTTTTCCGGCGCTAAGCGCCGACGCGCTGCAGGCTGCCGGGGTGACGCATCTGCATCTGGGCGAGGCGACGACGCTGATCGACAATCCCGATCTGATCGCTCTGGCGCGGGGCGTGGGCGCGACGCTGTCACTGGATTGTTCCTGGGATGACGGGCTGGATGCGGCGGCGCTGGCACGGCTGTTGCCGCAGGTGGATGTGTTTTTGCCCAACGGGGCGGAGGCGCGGTTTCTGCGCAATGCCGGTGTCGGGCTTGGAGGCGCGCCGCTGACCGTGATCAAGGAAGGCGAGCGCGGTGCCCGGGCGGTGACGGCGGAGCGGGAATGGCACGCGCCGGCGCGCATCGCCAATGTGGTCGACACCACGGGTGCGGGCGATGCGTTCAATGCGGGGTTTCTTGGTGCCTGGTTGCAAAAGGCTCCGCTGCCGGATTGTCTGGCGGCCGGGAATGCCAGCGGCGCGAACTCGATCACCCGCCGGGGCGGTCTGGGTGGTCTGCGCCTGTCAGAAAGTCGCGCAACATCCGGTTGAACAGCGCGGGTCGTTCCAGATGTACCGCATGGGCGGCCTGGGGCAGCACGGCGAGATGGCTGTCGGGAATGGTTTTCCACAGGGTTTCGATCTGGCTCCAGGGATAGGTCCGGTCGCCATCGCCCCAGAGCACCAGCGTTTCCTGAGTGATGGCGGCCAGCCGGTCTTCGCCGGACCAGTCGCGCATGGCTTCGAGCCCGGCGATGAGCGCCGGCAGCCGGGCGCCGGCGGCGATGTCGGCGGTGGCGGGATAGGCGCGGGCGGCCTCGCCGTGAAGGAACCAGGTGGCGGCGATGCGCCGCGCGGTGGCCTCGGCCCCATCTTTGCGCGCGCGGGTCATCGAGACCTCGATCGGCTCGAACCGACCGGGCAGGACACCGCGCGCGCCGGTGGCGTAAAGCACAAGTTTTTCAATGCGGTGGGGGGCCTGATGGACCATTTCCTGAACGATCATGCCGCCCATGGAATGGCCGAGGAGGTGAAAGCGTTCGGCGCTGATCTGCGCCAGCACCCAGGCTGCCATGTCTTCGATCCGGTTCAGCGGCGGTTCCTCGGCGCGGGCGCCGAAGCCGGGCAGATCGACGGCCACATCGGCCGTCAGATCGCCCCATTGTGCCGCCCCGCCCAGAAAGCCGTGGACGAGGACGAGCGGAGTCACCGGTTGCCGCCCTGCACAATCCGGTCGAGGATCATGGCGCAGAAGAGGATCGAGAATCCGGCGAGGATGCCCTGACCGACATTGGCGTATTGCAGGGCTTCGAGCACATCTTCGCCGAGCCCCTTGGCGCCAATGAGCGAGGCCACGACGACCATGGCGAGCGAGAGCATGATCGTCTGGTTGATGCCTGCCCGGATCGAGGGGCCGGCGAGCGGCAGATCGACCTTGGTGAGCAGGTACCATTTGTTGGCGCCAAAGGAGATCGCTGCTTCGCGCACGCTTTCGGGCACGCCGCGCAGGCCAAGGACCGTGAGGCGCACCACCGGCGTGCCACCGAAGATCATCGTGGTGACGACGGCGGCCGGTTTACCGGTGCCGAAGAAGGCGATGACCGGGATCATGAAGACGAAGGCCGGCATGGTCTGCATGAAATCCATGATCGGCTGGATGAAGGCGTAAAAGCGCGGACGGCGGGCGGCGAACATGCCCAGGGGAATGCCGATCAGGATCGAAAGGCAGGCGGCGGTGCCCAAGAGGGCCAGCGTCGTCATGGCTTTTTCCCAGAAGCCGAGGAGGCCCATATAGGCGAGAAAAGCGCCCGAATAGATCGCCATGCGGACCCCGGCGGTGAGCCATGTGAGCAGGATGATCAGAGAGGCGATGACGATCCATGGTGTTGAGACGAATACGATTTCGAGGGCGTCGAGTACCAGGCGGATGGCGTAGGTGATGCCGTCGAACAGTGCTTCGCCATTGAGCACCGCCCAGTTGAAGAAGGCCTCCACCCCGTCGATGCTGGTCAGGCGGATGTCGGGGTCGGTGGGGAAATCCGACAGAAGCGTGAAGCGGCCGGGGAAGCTGTAGTGCATCATGGCGGCGAGTGTGATCAGACCCATGAAGATGGCGCTGAAGACGATCTGCGACATCGGCATGCCCGAGCGGACGCTGCGGTCGCTGAGCCAATCCGAAAAGCGCGCCTCAAGCGCCGTGTTGGCGGTGAGCGCCTGGGCGAGTTTGGCCAGAAGCAGAATGGCGAGGCCGGTGAGCGCGATGGTCGGGCCCTGGGCGGCGAGCGCTTCGGCCTCGGCGCGGATGCCGCCGATATTGGCCTCAAGGGAGTCGACCGTGCGCTGAAAGGCATCGATCCGGTCGGAGTTGTTTTCGATGGCAGCCGCCAGTTGCTGACGGCGCAATTCC